>NZ_VFPT01000001.1:3015000-3315000 GCF_006716865.1 Roseinatronobacter monicus
TCCTGCCAGTCAGAGCTGTCCACTATGGGGGTGCGGCTTTGCGCGCGGCGGTCGGTTTCAGTGGCATAAAACCAGTCATACCCCTCACCCCCCGCAACATTGGCGCGCAGATAGTCCAGATTATAGACACTGCCCCAATCTGCATCCAGATGCGCCCGCCCGTCCCGCCAATCCGACAGCGGCATGTAATTGTCGATTCCGATGAAATCTATGTTCTCATCCGCCCAAAGCGGGTCAAGGTGGAAGAACCGGTCGCCCTGCGCGGTGATGTAGCCGAAATATTCCGACCAGTCGGCGGCATAGGTCAGCTTCACCTCCGGCCCCAGCAGGGCGCGCACCTCGGCGGCAAGCGCGATCAGCGCAGCCACAGCCGGAAAGCTGTGCGCCGCCCCGCGAATCTGTGTCAGGCTGCGCATCTCGGAGCCGATGCAAAACGCATCCACCCCGCCCGCCGCCGCGCAGAGCGCCGCCTGATGCAGAATGAACCGCCGGTAGCGCCATTCTGACGGGCCCGAATAGGTGACTCCGCCCGACGAGACAGCGAAGTCGCTGGCCTGCGCTGTCCCGAAGAACGCGGCGACGTCCGCCTCGGCCTGCATTGTCCCGTCCGCGCTGCCGGGCTGGCCCGGTGCTTTTGCCGTGGTGATGCGTCCGCGCCAAGGCAAGACGGGCTGATCCCCAGCATAGGACCACGGGTCGGGCAGGCCGTTTTCGGGCAGGATTTCCATCAGGATGAACGGGTAATACACAACCGCCTGCCCGCGCGCTTTCAACGCGCCAATCGCCTCGATCACCGAGGCGTCAGAGGGGGTGCCGCCATAAACCAATTCCCCTGCAACACGCGCCACTTCGGGCGTGGCAAGGGCGGCGCGGCCCGTCACGGACCACGGCTGCGCCGGGGCCAGGCGGCTGGAATATTCGACTTTCGGCGCGATCTGGCACAGGCCCGCGCGCAAATCAGACCCGAACCACGACACGATCAACAACGCAGAGCGGCATTGGGGCAACTCACGCACCAATGTGTCCAGCGCCGCCTCGACATCACTGACCCCTGTAGGGGAGTTCAGATTCATCGGCGTGCTGACAGGGTTGATAAACGGCTGCAAAAAGGCCAGCGCCAGCGGATTAAGGTTTGCCTCATCCAGAATATGCGAGCGGTTTCGCGTATAGATCGGGGTGGTGCTCAGCGCGAAATCCCCTGAGCCCGGCATCAGGGCCACGGCCTGCACATGGTCGCTCAGGCTCTGCGCCCCCTCAGTTTGGGTGTTGCGGCTGACCTCGAAACTCAGTTGCGGCACGCGGTTGCCGAAAGCGCCCAGCTCAAGATCTTCAATCACGACATAGGCAATGCCGCGATAGGCAGGCGCTTGGCCCGCCCCCTCCAGCGCCTCGATCAGCGGGTCGGGAAGCTGGTCTTCGCCACCCAGATACAGCCGCAGGTTCAGATCGGCGGGGGCGATTTCCTGCCCATCCGCCCAGATGCGCCCAACCCCAAGGATCGGCCCTTCGCACAGCGCCACCGCGACCGAGACCGAATAGCTGAACTCGCGCACGGTCGGCTTCTTGACGATCTTGCCGCCCCCGCCCGAACTGCGCACCCGTTCGCGGAACGTGCTGGCCCAGATCACCTGCCCGCCCAGACGCATACGGCCCCAGACGCGGGGCACTGGCGCACCCTCCATCGCGCCGGTCACACGCAGCCGGTCCATGCGGCCATGCTCGATCACCTCGGACCCCGCGCCATCAGCCGCTGGTCGATCACGCGGCCCAGTGTTGCACCGACCGCACGCCCGATCACCATACCCGACAGGCCCAGAACAGCCCCGCCAAAGCTGGACCCCACTGCCGCACCCACCGCCGAAAGCACCAAGGTTGCCATGCGTCACTCCATTCGATCAAAAACTGCGGGAAAGGTGAAACGCGCCACGATCCGGCGCGCCCAAGGGGCAGACAGCGGCGCTTGCACCACACCTGCGCGCGGGCAGGCATGGATGAACTGCGCGCCGCTTGCGCATTGAATGCCCAGATGCTTGGCCAGCGCGCGGCTTTGCAGCCGGAACAGCAGAACCTGCCCGTCTGCGGGCACGAATGCAGGCGTCATATGGCGCATCAAAGCCTGCCAAAGTGCCTCATCCCTGCCTGCCTCGGCCCAACTGGGGGAATAATCCGGCAGGGGTTCGGGTTCTGCCCCGCATTGCGCGCGCCAGATGCCCCGGATCAGGCCCAGACAATCCGCCCCCGCCCCGCGCAAACTGGCGCGGTGGTGATAGGGTGTGCCGCTCCAGTGCTGCGCATGGGCCACAATCGCCGCCTGCCCGCTCATCCGCGCCGCGAGCCGCCGGTATTGGGCTGGCCCGCCTTGGGATAGGCCATCAGCCAGTCTTCGCCCGGAATATCGGGAAAGCCGCGAAAATTCAGGAAATTGGCGAATTTCTGACGGCAAGTGGCGGCCTGTTTGTCGCAGCCCACCTCCAGCCGCACCGGATCACCGGGCGCGACAGACGCGCGCAAACTGTCCCAAAGCGAGATCAGGCGCACGCCATCTTGCATACGGTCCTCGCGGACATGGCCGACCAGCCCCAACGCAGCACCCCCCTGCACGATCAGCCGCCCCTGCGCAAACCACCCCGGCGCGACCGTATTCAACCCGGCAAAGTGGAAATGCTGTCCGTCTTGCATGCGCAGCACTTGCGCCTGCGCGCTATAACCCGGCGCATCCAGATCGAACCGGCACGCCGCGTCCCCCAGCACCGCCGCACAGGCCGCGTGATAGACCCGCCCGCCCTGCTGGCCCAAGGGTTCCGACAGCCCGCGCAATTCGGCACGAAACGCACCCCCTGCGCGCGTGATCTCGCCCAATGTGCCGCGAAAGATCATGCGGCGCTGGGGGGCATCGGCCCAGTTCACCTCCCATATGCGCAAAGCGGCGCCGTCATAGCGGCCAGCCATGATGTCGCTCTCATTCAGGCCCGCATCGCGCAGGGCACCCACCGCCTCGGAATTATCGACCGCCAACCCTGTGACCTGTTCCAACGCGCGCGCGCTCAGGCCCGCATCGGCGCGAAAAACCACCCCCTCGAAACCCAGATCACGGTCATGGTCGGTAAAGCCCAAAGTCAGCCCGTCAGCGCGCGTCAGCGCCCATGCGCGGGCAATGGTCGTGGCCCCTGAAGCCAGATGTGCAGCAATACTCACAAGCGCACCTCGACCACTGGAACGCGTGGCAATTCGCCCGCTTTGAAACTGGCAACCGAAATCTGGATCAGATCAGTGTCAAACCGCACCGGCACATCAAATTCAAACCCCGCCTGCACTTCGGCCCCAGCATCGGGGGGGCGGGCAAATGTCATTTGGCCGGTTGTGGCATCGACCTCATAATCCAGCCCGAAGGTCATCTCATCGCGCCCGATCGCGGCCAGAACCGACCCCGCCACAGGTTTGACAACCTCACGCCAGATCGTCTGCGCGCCAGAGCGGTAGGCCTTGCGCAGTTGAAACACTCGGTTTGTGCCATCCCCAAGGCCCAGTAGCTGGTCAAACGCTGTGATGGGTTTCGAGGCGGGGGCAGACCGGTAATCGCCCCAATCCTTCCAGCGAAAGGCATGCAACATGCCTTGGCGCGCCTCGAAAAACGCGACCATCGCTTCCAGATCATCGAGCGCGCGCAGGCCCATGCCTGCATCATAGCGCCTGCGCGATGCGGCCCAAGGCGTGTTGCGTTCCTCATGCCCGTTGGCCAGTTCTACAATCTCGGTGCGCCGTTCTGGCCCGCCAAGCGCGCCAAAACTCAGATTGGCGGGAAATCGGATGTCGTGAAATGCCACGTTGTGTCCCCTTTCAGCGGTTGCGGTTGCCTTGCGACAGAAGGCGGCCCATCTGTGCCGCGATCTGGGTTTGCGAGCGTTGAAAGCCCGCCACATCGGGGGTCTGGATGTTGAAACTCACATGCACCGCCCCACCGCCACCTGCCGCGCGCACGCCCAAGCGCCCGTCAGGGCCACGTGACAGCGGCATGATCGCCTCTGGTCCCGCCTCGCCCATCAGGCCCGTGCAGCCGCGCATGGGAAATGCTGTGGCCTGAGAAATGACGCCGCCCTTGGCAAAGGGCATGATGGACCCCATCGCGCCAGAAACCCCTTGCGCCAAAAGGCTGCCAAAGGCGTTCTGCACAGGTTTCATGGCGGTATTGTAAACGCTGCCCGCCATCGACTGCGCAATGCCGCGCAGCGCGTCCTGCATGCGCATTCCGTCAAAGATCACGCCGTCAAAGGCCCGCCGCAACCCCGTCGAGAAGCTGCGCGACAGCCCGTCCACCTCGCGCCCTGTAAAGGTCAGGTTGCGCCCCAGCCCTGCCAGTTCGCTGTCAAATTCAGCCACCAGCCCTACGGTCTGGCCAAGGCGTTGTTCCAGAGCGGAAATCTGCGCCTCAAGATCGCTGAGATTGGTCATTCTGAGTGCCTTTCACAGTGTCAGGGTAGCGCGCGGCCAACTCGTTCAGCCGCGCGCGGGTCAGGGGTCCGGGCGCGCCCTCCAGCCCGGCCATGATCATCAACTCGACCGGGGTCAGCGCCCAGAAATCACGCGGGGTCAGGCGCAACTCGCGCAGGCCAAGGCGCATCAGCGCGGGCCAATCAAGCGCACTCATACAGGCGGGGTAAAGGCGCGGGCCAGAACTTGCGCGGCCACTTGTGCTGCACCGTGAATGCCGCCCGCAATCTCGGCGCGGGTCAGGTCAGCGGCCTGCCCCTGCCAGCCGCCGCCGCGCAACCCCGCCACCAACAGGGCCAGCACATCGCGCGCGCTAAAGCGCCCCTGCTCGAACCGCTCGACCAGTGCCAGCAGCGTGTCCTCGCCAAGGGCTGCTTCCAATTCGGCCAGCGCACCAAGCGTCAGGCGCAGCACATGGGGCTGGCCGTCCATCACCAGCGTCACCTCGCCTGCATAGGGGTTGCTCATGGATCAATCCGCCACAAAGGTGAGCTGACCAGCCGAGGCAAGCGACAATTCAAACGTCGCCTCGCCATTATGGCTGCCGGAATAATCAAGGCCGGTAATCATGAACGGGCCGGAGATAGTGCCGAAATCGGGAATGATGATCTGAAAGCCCGGTGTTTCACCGTTGAAGAAGATCGCGCGCGCCCGTTCATCCGTACCTGCATCGCGGAACACGCCCGCGCCGGAAATGGCCGCCGATTTGACCCCCGCGCCCCCCAGCAATTCGCGCCACCCCCCCGCTGATGACAACGAGGTCACATCGACCGTTTCCGCGTTGAAACTGATGCGCGTGGCGCGCAGACCCGCGACCGTTTCAAACTGGCCGTCGCCCGTCATATCGACCTTTACCAGCAAATCCTTGCCATTCTGTGCACCCATTGGGCCACCCTCCTAATTCGTGAAACTCAGTTGTCCTCGACCCGCGCGCGAAAGCGCAGGTCAATGCGGCGGGTCTGGTCGCCCTCGATCTTGCGGGCCTCGGCGCGGTCAAACCACATGCCCACCAACCGACCCCGCGACAGGGTCAGGTTTGGTGCCTCCAGCAACTCGCAAATCCGCGCGGCGACTTGTTTGGCGGCCAGAAAGCCGCTGGCATTGGTCACGACCGAAATGGTCAACCGATGCTCGGCCCCGCTGCCGCTCTTGTCGGACCGGTCAAGCACCTGCTCCACGCCGATCAGCGCATAGGTGGCGGGTGGGGTGGCAGGCGGGATCGCGTCATAGATCGCGCCGCCAAGCTGCGCAGACAACGCGCTATCTGACGCCAGATGCTGGAAAATCGCTATTTGCAGGGCCGGAGCGATGACATAGCTCATGCGGGCATCTCCTCTTGCGCGGTGCAGACCAGATAGCGGCCCTGCACATCGGCCTCGGCCACCGCCAGAATGCGGAATATCCGCGCCCCTTCGATAAACCGTTGATCGGGGCGGGGGCGGCGGTCAGACCCTTGCGGGGCGGCGCGCACCAGAATGCGCAGCCGCACATCGCCCGACGGCCCAAGGCTGGCAAAGCGTTCACGCCCCGCCCCCGCCCGGATTTCCGCCCAAAGCGTGCCAAGCGCTTGCCACTGGGTCACAAAGCCGCCCGCGCCATCGGGTGTGATGACAGGGGTTTGCAGCACCAGCGCACGCGAAAGATGGGGCGCGGCGCTCATACCCGCCCCCCAAGGCGCAGATCGCGCCAGCGTTCCAGAAGCGCGCGCACCCCAAACCCCAGATCCGGATTGCCCCCCGCCTCGCGCCCCTCATAATATTGCGCCGCCAACAGCAGCACCGCTTGGCGCAGGTCAGCCGGAATACTGGCCCACTCCGCACCAAACCCGGCTGAAAACGCAATCACCACAGCCCCACCTGTCGGAATGGACGGCAAGGCCGTGCCCGCCGCCTCGACCCGTGGGCGGGTGCCATCGGCATCCAGCCGGTAGCGCGCAGGCGCGACCAGAGTTTCCACCCCGCCCGCATCCAGCAACGTCATGCTGTGCAGCGCAGTTACCGGGGCCACAGGCAGCGCTTGCGCATAGCCGTTGCGCCAGCGCGTCAGGCGCAGGCTATAGCTGCGCAGGAACAAGGCCCGCGCAACCCGTCCTTCGACTGTGGCGATTGCGGCGCGCACATACTGCTCTAACAGCCCGTCCTGCGTCGCGTCATCGGCAAAGCCTGACGAAAGGCGCAGATGGTCGCGCAACTCGGCCAGCGGCAAGGCCGCCAAGGGAATAGGGGTGATCTCGGTCAGGGTCATGTCAGCCTCGCGCAGAAAATCGGGAAAATGGGTGCCCCGACACGCCCGGCCCGCTTGTGCGGGGGCAAAGGGGCAAGACCGGTCAGGCCGGGCAAACAGGCATCAGGGCACCCGCCCTGCCCTGCGCAACAGCACAGGGCAGGAAGCGTCATCAGCTTTCGCCGAATTTCAGCAATTTGATGGCCTTGAAGTCCGACACATCGCCACCCACGCGCTTGGTGGCATAGAACAGCACATGCGGTTTCGCGCTGAACGGGTCACGCAGCACGCGCATATCGGGGCGCTCTGCAATCGTATAGCCAGCCGCGAAATCGCCAAAGGCAATCGCGGTGCTGTCGGTGGCGATATCGGGCATATCCTCGGCGACCAGCACCGGATAGCCCATCAGGCGCGCTGGCTCGCCCGCCGCCAGCCCATCTGACCACAGAAAGCGGCCATCGGCATCTTTCATCTTGCGCACGGCCCCTGCGGTTTTTGAGTTCATGACAAACACCGCATTGGCGCGGTAGGTCGCACTCAGCGCATAGACCAGATCGACAATCGCGTCAGAGGCATTGGCACTGGCAAAATCGCCATCAGCACCGGTGGCGATATAGCCCAGATTGCCCCATTCCCACAGCTCTTCGTCAATCGTGTCATGGGTGAGGAAACCGCGCGGCTTGTCAGCCCCATCGCCATGGATAAAGGCCGCAGCCTCGGCCCGCGCGAATTTGGACGCGATGCGACCGGCCAGCCACCCCTCAACATCGAACGCGCTGTCATCCAGCAGGCGCTGGCTGGCTTTGGGCATCGCGGCCAATTCATGCAACCGGATCGGGATACGGTCGATGGTGGGGCTGTCGGATGGAGCAACACTGCCAGATTCCGTGGCCCAGCCGGACGACACATCCGTATGATCGACCAGCACATCAAAAGATGTCGCCTCGACCGTGACCACACTGGCTATTGCGCGGATGGACGCCGTGGAATGCAACACGCTGCGAATGACAGATGCGGTTTCAGGGTCCACCAGATAGCCCCCCTCGGCGGCCACTTGCGTGTTCAGGCCCTTGGCCTCCAGCTCCAGCCCGCGCAGGGGGCTGTCATCGCCAGAGCGCAAATAGGCGTCAAAGGCCTTGTGGTGAAGTGTGGGGCCCGCTTCGCCCTGGCTTAATGTCGGGCGGGTGGGGGAAAGGGCAGTCTTGCGATCCAGCATGGTCAGTCGCTCTTCCTGTTGTGAAAATTTCCGGGTGATCTCGGCCTGAAAGGCGTCGAATTCCTGCGCAAAGCCGTGCATCGCGGCTTTCATCTCGATATCCGGGCCATGGGCGCAGCCGCGCCGCTCTGGCCCGCTGCCGGGGGCACCGGTCGGGTCATGTCAGTCTCCTGCAAGGGAAAGGGGAAATGTCGATCAAGGGCAGGTTAAAGGATGTCGCCCAAGATCAGGTGAACACAGCGCACGCTGGTGATTACAGCCGCGCAACATCGGCGCGCGCAGCGCTCATGCGCGCGGTCATTGCATCCAGATCGCGCAGGATATCGGATTTGCGGGTGATCCGCGCCTCGGACTGCATGGGAAAGGTAACTAAGCTGACCTCCCACAAATCCAGCTCGATCAGTTTGCGCCCGGCCCCCGGCACCGCCTCGGCGCGCAGGGTGCGGTAGCCGATGGACAGCCCGTCCACAGCCCCCGCCAGCAGCAGCGCGCGCGCCTCGCGGGCGCGGGCCACCTCGGGCAGCAAGCGCCCTGTGACGCGCAAGCCATGCGCATCCTCGACCACCTCATCCCACAGGCCGATGGGCTGCGCGGGGTCATGCTGCCACAGCATCCGCACCTGATCGCCCCGCGCCGCCATGCGTTTCAGCGACGCGCCATAAGCACCGGGCATAACCGTGTCGCCGCCCTTGTCGCGCCGCCCGAAAACCGAGGCATAGCCCCCGATTCTGTGCCCCTCGGTCACGCTCAGCGCGGCCTGTGGCGGGCTGAATTTATATTCCATGCACTCTTTCCTTTCACTGCAAGGCACTGGCCAGCGCCAGCGCGCCGTGCAACAGCACCCCTGCCACCACACCGAACACCGCCAGCCACAGCCGTTTTTCCAGCCGCTCCAACGCGGATTCGAGCCGCAGCATCCGAAATTCCAGCGCTTCCTTGCGCACCTCGAACACGCGTTCATGGGCCTCAATCCGCGCCTGTGCCGCCTCGAAACTGTCATAAAGATAGCGCGAGCCGCCCACGGCCCGGCGCGCGCTCATGCGCCCTCGACATGCGGGGGCAGGCCTAGAAGCGCGCGCTTTTCGCCGTCACTCAGAAACGACGCCTCGCCCACGCGCCGCCATTGCTGTTCGCGCTCCACGGCCAGTGCGGGCACCTGATCAAGATCAGGTTTCAACTCCACCTCGCCGGGGATGAACCCTGACAGCCAATGCGCGACACTCGCTGTCACCCGCATCGCCATCGGCAAGACCGTCAGACGGTAGAACCCGCGATTGGCCTCTTGGTAATTGGCATAGGTCGCATCCCCCGGAATACCCAGCAACATGGGCGGGATGCCGAAGGCCGTGGCAATCTCGCGCGCCGCCGCCTCCTTGGTTTTCTGAAACTCCATATCAGAGGGCGAAAAACCCATCGGCTTCCAGTCAAGCCCGCCTTCCAGCAGCATCGGGCGGCCTGCATTGCGCGCGCCGGTGTGATGCGCCTCCATCTCGGATTGCAGCCGCTCGAACTGCTCGGTGCTCATGCTGCCCTGCCCCTCTGCACCGCGATAGACAATCGCACCAGAAGGGCGCGCGGCGTTGTCCAAAAGCGCCTTCGACCAATGGGACGCGGCATTATGCACATCCACCGCGCGGCGCGCGGCCTCCAAGGGCGACAGGCCGTAATGGTCATCTTGCGGGTGAAAGCTGCGGATATGGCAGATCGGGGCCGCCCCCTCGCGCATGTGAAAGCGGTGTTTGGCCGTGCCGACAGTGTAGTCATAGGCCACAGGCCAGCCATCGGACCCCAGCACCACGCGCATCCGGTCGGATCGCAGCACATGCAATTCGCGCACTGCCCCGGCCTCGTCGGTCACTGCCTCCAGATAGGCATTGCCCGACAACAACAACTGCGCGTACAGCGCCTCGAACAATTCTGCGCGCCCCTGCGCCGTATTGGGGCGCGAAATCAGCTCCAGCACCGGATGCGTTTCATAGCGCCGCGCACAATCCTGCAAAATCAGCGGCAGCGCACTTGCCGCCTCCGAGATCAGCCGCACGGCGCGAAAGCCCACCGGGTTGCCCAGAAATCCGGCGCGGGTCAGCGACACGTCATCGCGCGCCGTCCATGCGGCCCCGGCCACGCCATACGCCGCCTTGCCGGCAATCCGCCCCGCTGTCAACGGCCCCACGGCCGAAGCTTTCGCCTCTCTTGCGGGCTGCGTCGCCTGTTCCAGGGGGCTTGCCTTGCGCAAAAATTCAAACATCAGACGCTCTCTCCATCCTGTTCCCCATTTTCTTGCGCGAAATACTCTCGGGGGGTGCGGGGGGCAGACAGCCCCCCGCCTGTTTCCGAAATCTCTTCCGCCTGAGGTGAACCCTAGCGCCAAGCCATGAAGACGCAGTTCTCACAGCGTACGCACCATCGGGCGCGACCAGCGCGCCGCCGGGCCAAGGATCAGATCCTGCACTGCCCAGACCAGCGCATCGACGCGGTCCGGGCTGCCGGTGCCGCGAAACCCTTGGGCGGTCATCTGCATCATCTGATCTTCCAGCGCCCCCAGCCTTGCCGCATGAAACACCCGCCCCTGCTCATAAAGTGCTGCCACGGGTTCGGCGCGCGCGGCCTTGCCGCGTGTCGCATGCACCGCGCGGTAGGGCACCAACGGGTCGATCTGGCGCAGCACTTCGGCCACCAGATCGCCGCCCTGATTGACCTCGGCCACGATCCGCTCGGCGTTGTGGCGCGCCATCGCATCCAGTGCCGCGCGGGCCCATGCACTGGGCGAGGATGCGCGCAGGCTGGCATCTTCCAGCACATAGGCGCGCCATTCCGATGGCGGGCCGTCTGTCACGGCGCCCACCACCACGATCCCGCACAGGTCCGATCTCGAACCCGAACTGACCGCAGGGTCCACCGCCACCACCACACGTGACAATTCGGGCAGATCCGCCACCCGCGCGCGTTCCAGAAGCGCCATCGGCCAGAGCGTGCCTTCGGTATCTTCCACCATCACCCCGTCCAGTTCCTGCCGTTCCAGATGCGAGCCGCGATAGCGCGCGCGGATTTCTTCCAGAAAGGACGGTGCCAGCCATGCGCGGTTGGCCTCGGTCGCGGCATGGGTCATGACCGTTGAGGGCGCGCGCAGGATGGATTTCAGCGTCGATTGCGCGCGGGGCGTGGTGGTGATCAACTGGCGCGGATGATCGCCCAGCCGCAGTGCGAATTGCAGCATGTCCCATGCCTCGGCTGCTTTGGGCCATTTCGCCAACTCGTCACACCATGCCGCGTCAAATTGCGGTCCGCGCAACGCCTCCGGGTCCGAGGCGGAAAAGCATTGCGCAATCGCGCCATTGGGCCAGACAAGGCGGCGCTTGGTCGCTTCCCATTGCGGCAACCGGTCAGGGGGCGAGCAGGCCAGAATGCCGCTATCGCCGAACACCATCACATCGCGCGCCTGATCATAGGTTTCGGCCACCAGCGCCACACGGCGCGCAGCACCTGCATCATTGGGCCGCGCCCCTTCGACCTGCGCGCGCACCCATTCCGCGCCCGCGCGCGTCTTGCCTGCCCCGCGCCCGCCCAGACAGACCCAACTGCGCCACGCGCCGTCGGGGGGCAGCTGGTGGGGCGCGGCCCAGAACTCGAACAGCCACGGAAGGGCGGCAAGGGCGGCATCGCTCAACCCGTCAAGAAACTCCGTCACGGTCGCGGGCGGCGCGGAGGCAAGAAATTCGGCGGGCGATTTCATCTCTTGCAGCGCCGAGGTCCAGGGCGGCACCGCTGGCGGCGTCAACACCTTTGAGTTTCTGTAACTGGGCACGTTCATGATAGGCAATCTCCAGGGCTTTGCGCAGGCTGCGGAATTCTTCGGTCAATTCCTTTCCACAGGCGGGCGTGATGTCATCATAGCTTTCCAGCAACCGCGTCAGACGCTCGATGCTGATATTGAGAAGCTGCTCGGAATAGGACACCATGTTTTCCGGTGTCGGCCCGTTGGGCGGGCTGTTTTCAGTGGTCATTTGCTGATGCCTGTCCTCATGTCGCCCCGCACAAGCGCCCCTTGGCCTTGATGGCGAAGAAGCCCGGTCAGGCGGCCCTGTCAGACTAGTGCCTCGCTTCGGGGTATTTGACAGCTTTGATTTTTTCTGAATCTCTGTGGAGCGTAGCAGCTTTCTGGGGGTGAGATGATGACAAGAGGGTGCAAGCCGAAGTATGTAGTTCGACTGACGACAGAGGAGCGTGAACACCTTGAAGGGATGATCAGAACGGGTCGGCAAGCCGCCTACAGACTGCTGAAGGCGCGGATTTTGCTGAAGGCGGATGTGTCCTCTGATGGCCCGGGATGGGAAGATGCGCGCATTGCCGAGGCATTAGAGACCAGTCTCTCGACTGTTTTCCGCACCCGGCGCCAACTTGTGGAGGAAGGGCTTGAGGCGACTTTAGCGCGCAAAGTTCCAGCGTCGCTTTCACAACCTCGGATCTTCGATGGGCAAGCCGAGGCCAAGCTGATCGCGCTTGCCTGTTCCGAACCACCCGAAGGATATACGCACTGGACACTCAGGTTGTTGGAAAAGCGGGTTGTCGAACTGGGCATTGTTGAGCAGGCCAGTGATACCACAATCCAACGCACGCTTAAAAAAACGCGCTCAAACCGCACCGGAACCGGTACTGGGTAATCCCACCCAAAGCCAACGCTGGTTTCGTGGCGGCCATGGAGAATGTGCTGGACGTCTACACCCGTCCACACGATCAAAACCGTCCGCTGGTTTGTCTGGACGAGACCAGCAAACAATTGACCCGTGAGACCCGCACACCCATTCCCATGCAGCCAGGGCGCGAGGCGCGCCATGACTACGAATATGAACGCGCAGGTGTCGCCAGCCTGTTCATGTTATTCGCTCCTCTGGAGGGCTGGCGCCACGTCGAGATACGCGATCGACGCACTGCCATCGATTATGCCCATATCCTGCGCGATCTGGCTGATCTCCACTTTCCCTATGCCGAAAAGATCGATCTCGTGCAGGATAATCTGAACACCCACAACCCTGCATCGCTGTACGAGGCTTTCCCGCCTGCCCAAGCGCGCCGCATCGCACAACGGTTCGAATGGCACTACACGCCAAAACATGGGTCTTGGCTCAACATCGCTGAATGTGAACTCAGCGTCCTCGCTCGCCAATGTCTGGCCCGGCGCATCCCGGACAAAACTATGCTGAAGGCCGAAGTCGATGCATGGACAACAAATCGCAACTCCCAACGCGCCAAAACCAACTGGCAGTTCACAACTCAAGACGCGCGCACAAAGCTTATCCGGCTTTATCCGCAAATCGAGTGAATCGCAGGACTAGCCGGGCAAGCTGAAGGAAATGGTCAGACAGCGTGCGCTGTCCGAGTGATGGCCATCTGATAGAAGATGCCTGATGGCGGCCTGGAGGGCTTTGTGGTCATAGAAACAGGGATCAAGCCGCGCAGCGTCGGGCCGCGGTGCGGCGATCCGCAATCGAAGTTAAAGCACTTTATGCCGGACAAATCCGCGAAAGTTCAGAGCTTTGCGCATGTGGCAACCAAATCGCCGTGCCCGGGGGCGGCCCGACGCTGCGCGGCTTTGCACAAGGTTCCAACAGCGGAAAGACCCGCCAGCGGGAATGGGTCAGAGCGGCCAGAAAATGGGGATGAAGAACGCCGCCGTGGGGGCCATGACAAAATGCATCGGCAGGCCCACGCGTATGAAATCGGTGAACTTATAGCCGCCCGGCCCATAAACCAGCGTGTTGGTCTGGTATCCGATGGGCGTGGCAAAGGCCGCCGACGCCCCCAGCATAACCGTCACCACAAGCGGGCGCGGATCAATCCCAAGCGCCAGCCCAAGGCTGATGACAATCGGCGTCAGCACCACGGCCACCGCGTTATTGGTCACAAGTTCAGTCAATGTCAGGGTCAGCACATAAATGCACAAGATCAGGAAGAAGGGCGACAGGGCCGTCAGCATGGGCGATGCGCCGCTGACAATCAGTTGCACGGCCCCCGACGCCTCTAGCCCCGCACCCACGCTGAGCATGGCGAAAATCAACGCGAGCAACCGCCCGTCGATAAAGCTGAACGCCTCATCCGCGTCAATGCAGCGGGTCAGCAACACGACCGCCACCCCCAGAAATGCCAAGGGCGCAATCGGGGCCAGCCCCAAGCCCGACAGCGCCACAATCGCAGCCAGCACAACGATGACAATCGGCGCATGTTTGCGCCGATAGGCGCGCTCGGTCGGTTTGGTGATATCGGCAAGGTTCATATCCTGCGCCAGCCGCCCGATATCTTCGGGCGCGCCTTCCAGCAGCAAAGTGTCCCCCACCCGCACCACCAGATTTTCGATATTCGTGCCGATATTCTGATTGCGACGATGCACGGCCAGCGGATAGACCCCGTAGCGCCTGCGCAACCGCATCCCCCCCAGACGCCGCCCCACCATGCGCGAATCCGGTGAAATCAGCACTTCGACCGTCGTCGTCTCGACCGAGGACAGACGGTCCACATCGCGCTGCGGGCCAATCAGGTCAGGGTCGTCAACCTCTTGGCTGTTGACCTGTGTCACATCGGGGTTTTTCTTCAGCCCCAGCACTTCGGAAATCTGGGTGCGCAGGACCACACGGTCCCCGGCGCACATTTCAATCTCTTTCATGTCGCCCCAACGCAGCGACGCATCGCCGCGCAGCACGTCAATCACGCGCGCGCCTTCGCGCTTGAAGATATCCACCTCGGCCAGTTTCAGCCCGATCAGACGCGAGCCTTCGGGGATGGCCACTTCGGTAAAGAACTTGGTGCGCGAGCGGTCCGACAACAGATCGCTCATGGATTTGCGGTCAGGCAGCAAGTGGCGGCCAATCAGACCCAGATACAAAACCCCCGCTCCTGCCATGATGATGCCGACCTTGGTAATCTCGAACACAGTAAAGGGTTCCAGCCCATTGGCCCGCGCAACCCCGTCAACCAGCAGGTTGGTCGAGGTGCCCAGCAAGGTCAGCGTGCCGCCCATGATGGACAGATAACTCAGCGGTATCAGCACCTTGGAGGCAGATGTGCCCAAGGTCTTGGCCAATGTGATGAACACCGGGATCATGACCACGACGATGGGGGTGTTGTTGACGAAAGCCGACATGGACAGAACCGTCAGGGTCAATGTGATCAGCGTCAGAATCGGGTGCTTTTCGACATTTCTGACAGCGGCCTGCGTGATCCAGTCCAATGTGCCGGTGCGCACAAGCGCGCCCACGATGATGAACAGCGCCGCAATCGTCCAGGGGGCGGGGTTGGAAAAGGCGTTGAGCGCCGCTTCCTTGGGCAGAACGCCCAGCAACAGCATCAGCATGGCCCCGCCAATGGCGGTCACCTCGACCGGATAGGCTTCGCGCAGAAAGGACACAAACATGCCAAAGACAATCAGCAATGCGAAGATCGCTTGCAGCGTTCCGCCAAGTTCAATTCCGAACATGACCGTGTCTCCGTCCTTTACGCACCCAAACACGGTGGCTGAAATAATTGTTTCGCATATTTATTGTCAGATGCAAGCAGGCCTTAGGTAAGTGGCGGCACTGTCGGGGCAAGCTTGGGGCGGGGTTGCACAAGAAACAGGCCCGCGAACAGCAAAACCATCGCCAGCCAGACCCAAGGGCCATGCCGCTCGCCCAGAATCAGCACCGACCACAGCATCGCCCAAGCTGTCACCAGATAGGCGACCTGCGTGGCAAAGACACTGCCCGCGCTGCGCAAAAGCGAGACATATCCGGCATAGGCCAGCGCACTGGACGCCCCCGACAACACCAGCGCCAGCATGGCAGGTTGGGCCGATCTGGGCAAAACCGGCTGACCTGCGCCATAGGTGAGCGGCACCATGACCAGCATCGCCACCAGCGACCCGCCGAGCAATGCCTGCAATGCACCCGCCTGCGCGCGCGACATATGCGCGACAAAGGCACTCTCCAGCGCGTAGCATAACGGTGCCAGCGCCGAGATGAACACAAACACCACCGGCACCGAAGGCGGCAGGCTCTCATCGGGCAGCACCAGCAGAGCGACCGCAGCCGCCCCAAGCCCCAGCCCAAGCGCGCGCACGGGGCGAAACCGCTCGATCCGCAGGCCAAGGGCGAGCGCTAGTGCAAACATCGGCACCAGCGAGGTCAGCAATGCGTGCACCCCCGCCGGAATATGCCCCAGCGCCCAATAGCCTGCCAGATGCGGCAGCACGATGCCCAGCATCCCCACCACCGCATAGAGCAGCAGCGAGGCGGGGTCGCGCGGCAGATCGAACCGCCCCCGCACCACCTGCACCGCCGCCAGCACAATCAGCCCGACGGCACTTTGCCACAACACAACGGAAAACGTGCCAAGCCCCTCCAGCCGGGCAAACCGCACCAAGGGCGCACCCAGCCCCCAGAGCGCGCCAATCCCCACCAGCATGACCAGCGCCACGCCAAGGCGCAGGGGCGCATCAGCCGCTGGCATGGGTTGGCGTCACGGGCAAGTCCACTGGCGCGGGGCCAGCCTGCGGCAGCCGGCCGCCAAGGCGCACCATTTCAATACGGGTGGCCTGTCCGGTGCGGTCATCTGTCTCGATATAGGTGCCCGAAACTGTCGCCGCCCCCAATGCAGGTTCAAACCGGGCGCGCGGCATACCGGTGATGAACCGGCGCATAGGTTCGTCCTTGTGCATCCCGATAATGCTGTCGTAATCGCCGCACATGCCTGCATCGGCCTGAAACCCTGTGCCACCGCCAAGGATCTGCGCATCCGCCGTCGGGATATGCGTATGCGTGCCCACCACAAGACTGGCGCGCCCGTCGCACCAATGGCCCATGGCGTATTTCTCGGATGTGGCTTCGCAATGGATATCGACAATCGCCGCCTGCACCATACCGCCACGCGGATGGGCGCGCAGGATCGGGTCTATGGCCGAGAACGGGTCGGAATAGGGCTGCTTCATGAACACCTGCCCCAAAGCCTGCGCCACCAGCACCCGCCGCCCGCCGGGGGCATCAAAAACCCGCGCACCCAAACCCGGTGCGCCGGATTTGGCGAAATTCAGGGGCCGCAGAATGCGCGACTCGGTGGCGATAAACTCGCGCATGGTGCGCTGGTCAAAGGCATGATCGCCCAGAGTGATGCAATCGGCCCCCGCCTCTAGCAAGGATTTGGCGTGATCGGGCGACAGACCCATGCCGCCGGTGGCATTCTCGCCATTGATGACGACAAATTCCAGCCGCCATGCAGCGCGCAACAAAGGCAGGTATGCAGCCACTGCCGCACGCCCTGCCCGCCCCATAACATCGCCCAGAAACAGAATTCGCATGTGTCATGGCTTAGGCGTCCTGCGCGACAGGAGCAAGCCGGAATCAGCGCGACGCTTGTCCGGGTTTGGCGCGAAGGGCAGAAATGCGGGACTTTCCGTCGTTCGCCTCCGCGCGGAATGAAGGGCGTCAGCCCGCCGCGCATCGCCGGGCCGCCCACGGGCACGGCGATTTGGCTGCCCCAAGCGCGAAGCTCTGATCTTGCTCGGATTTGGCTGGCATAAAGTGCTATAAATCAACCGGGGATCGCCGCACCGCGGCCCGACGCTGCGCGGCTTGGTGCATCACCTCAACTTCCCCAAAGGGCTTCCATATTGGGGCGGGTGATATCAAGAGATATTTTCAACAAAAGCCTCGCCCCCGGCTGAGCTGTTGGCTGCGAGGGTGTCATCGATTGGCCGATCCGGGAGATCAGGATCATTGCAGGAGAACCACGGCGAGGGGCGTTCAGCGCGAAGACATCCATCTATCGCAGCGGTGAACGCCCCGGGGATAGGAGCCGCGGCGCCCCTGTAGTTTGAAGAAGCTGTGTGTTTGGCCGTGTTTTGCGCGCATCAGCATCACCGAAATATCCCGCACCGGAATGTGCTTCCATCCGTAGTCAGCGCTGTGGCTGCCACATTATACCCAGTCCAAGAACGGTTCCCGCGTGCCTATCTCAATGGCGCACTCAGATGGTTATCTGGTGACTAGTCCTGCGATTCACTCGATTTGCGGATAAAGCCGGATAAGCTTTGTGCGCGCGTCTTGAGTTGTGAACTGCCAGTTGGTTTTGGCGCGTTGGGAGTTGCGATTTGTTGTCCATGCATCGACTTCGGCCTTCAGCATAGTTTTGTCCGGGATGCGCCGGGCCAGACATTGGCGAGCGAGGACGCTGAGTTCACATTCAGCGATGTTGAGCCAAGACCCATGTTTTGGCGTGTAGTGCCATTCGAACCGTTGTGCGATGCGGCGCGCTTGGGCAGGCGGGAAAGCCTCGTACAGCGATGCAGGGTTGTGGGTGTTCAGATTATCCTGCACGAGATCGATCTTTTCGGCATAGGGAAAGTGGAGATCAGCCAGATCGCGCAGGATATGGGCATAATCGATGGCAGTGCGTCGATCGCGTATCTCGACGTGGCGCCAGCCCTCCAGAGGAGCGAATAACATGAACAGGCTGGCGACACCTGCGCGTTCATATTCGTAGTCATGGCGCGCCTCGCGCCCTGGCTGCATGGGAATGGGTGTGCGGGTCTCACGGGTCAATTGTTTGCTGGTCTCGTCCAGACAAACCAGCGGACGGTTTTGATCGTGTGGACGGGTGTAGACGTCCAGCACATTCTCCATGGCCGCCACGAAACCAGCGTTGGCTTTGGGTGGGATTACCCAGTACCGGTTCCGGTGCGGTTTGAGCGCGTTTTTTTAAGCGTGCGTTGGATTGTGGTATCACTGGCCTGCTCAACAATGCCCAGTTCGACAACCCGCTTTTCCAACAACCTGAGTGTCCAGTGCGTATATCCTTCGGGTGGTTCGGAACAGGCAAGCGCGATCAGCTTGGCCTCGGCTTGCCCATCGAAGATCCGAGGTTGTGAAAGCGACGCTGGAACTTTGCGCGCTAAAGTCGCCTCAAGCCCTTCCTCCACAAGTTGGCGCCGGGTGCGGAAAACAGTCGAGAGACTGGTCTCTAATGCCTCGGCAATGCGCGCATCTTCCCATCCCGGGCCATCAGAGGACACATCCGCCTTCAGCAAAATCCGCGCCTTCAGCAGTCTGTAGGCGGCTTGCCGACCCGTTCTGATCATCCCTTCAAGGTGTTCACGCTCCTCTGTCGTCAGTCGAACTACATACTTCGGCTTGCACCCTCTTGTCATCATCTCACCCCCAGAAAGCTGCTACGCTCCACAGAGATTCAGAAAAAATCAAAGCTGTCAAATACCCCGAAGCGAGGCACTAGCCCTTTGTCGGCATCATCGGGGACCGCGTCCCGGCTTGGGGACCTCGGTGAGCCATCGCCGTCAGGCGCGGCCTATCTCTCCTTTTGCTTCAGAACTCTGATGTGACCGGGGGTGCGGTTTTTCACAGCCTATGCTGTGGTGGCCGCCACAGCATCAGAGCGGGTGTAGCGAAATTCAGCGTTGTCTCGCCACATGCGGTGCAGAACCACCCCGATCCGACGCGCCAGCGCAACTGTCGCGCGCTTCTTTCCGCGCCGTTTGGCGACATTCCAAGCCCAGGCACTCAGCCAATTGGGGCGCCCGCTATGCAACATCACCGTTGCCGCTTGATAAAGCGCCGTGCGCAACCCCGCATCGCCCGCCCGTGAGATCTCGCCAATGATATCGCGTTCACCGGATTGCTCGCGGCGTGGCGTCAGGCCAACCCAGGGACCAACGTCTCTGGAAGATCGAAATCGTTCAGGGTCATCAATCGCTGCCTTGACCGTCAGAGCCACGCGGTAACCAACGCCTGGCATGGTCATCAACTGACGGCAGACGCGATCAGATTTGGCATGATCACGCAGCAACTTCTCCATCCCTGCCAGCTCCTGACGCAGGGCACGGCGCGCACTCAAGATCGGGGTCGCGGCAGCTTCCAGCATAGGATTGCCCTCGGCCAGCTCCAGCACCCGCTGTTCAAACCGCCCCTTGGCCACCTGTCCCATCTTCAGTCCGAAGTTGCGCAGCACTCCACGGATCGACAGCTCAAGCGAGAGGGTCGCTTGCTGGATTGCCTTGCGCGAAGACAGCAGCGCGCGCATTTCCTGTGCCGACAGGGATTTGCAATGAACCGATCGGAACCACCCCATCTGCAAGAGCCGCGCAATCCCTTCGGCGTCGCGCCGGTCTCAATGGCGCACTCAGATGGTTATCTGGTGACTAGCCCTTTGTCGGCATCATCGGGGACCGCGTCCCGGCTTGGGGACCTCGGTGAGCCATCGCCGTCAGGCGCGGCCTATCTCTCCTTTTGCTTCAGAACTCTGATGTGACCGGGGGTGCGGTTTTTCACAGCCTATGCTGTGGTGGCCGCCACAGCATCAGAGCGGGTGTAGCGAAATTCAGCGTTGTCTCGCCACATGCGGTGCAGAACCACCCCGATCCGACGCGCCAGCGCAACTGTCGCGCGCTTCTTTCCGCGCCGTTTGGCGACATTCCAAGCCCAGGCACTCAGCCAATTGGGGCGCCCGCTATGCAACATCACCGTTGCCGCTTGATAAAGCGCCGTGCGCAACCCCGCATCGCCCGCCCGTGAGATCTCGCCAATGATATCGCGTTCACCGGATTGCTCGCGGCGTGGCGTCAGGCCAACCCAGGGACCAACGTCTCTGGAAGATCGAAATCGTTCAGGGTCATCAATCGCTGCCTTGACCGTCAGAGCCACGCGGTAACCAACGCCTGGCATGGTCATCAACTGACGGCAGACGCGATCCGATTTGGCATGATCACGCAGCAACTTCTCCATCCCTGCCAGCTCCTGACGCAGGGCACGGCGCGCACTCAGGATCGGGGTCGCGGCAGCTTCCAGCATAGGATTGCCCTCGGCCAGCTCCAGCACCCGCTGTTCAAACCGCCCCTTGGCCACCTGTCCCATCTTCAGTCCGAAGTTGCGCAGCACTCCACGGATCGACAGCTCAAGCGAGAGGGTCGCTTGCTGGATTGCCTTGCGCGAAGACAGCAGCGCGCGCATTTCCTGTGCCGACAGGGATTTGCAATGAACCGATCGGAACCACCCCATCTGCAAGAGCCGCGCAATCCCTTCGGCGTCGCGCCGGTCTGTTTTGATCGGCATCGCCTTCAGCGCACCCTTCACCTGCCGAGTTTCCATCAAAACGGTGGCAAAGCCAGCCTCGGTCAAATGCTGATACAGCCATTGCGACAATGGCCCAGCTTCAAGCCCTACCCCAACGACGCGCCCGGGCAGGCCACGCAAGACCCTCACCAGATCTTCGGGTTCGCTCGGCGCGGCCGTTTCTTTCACCACCTTGCCCTGCGCGGACACCACGCAAATCGCGGTGCTTGCAAGGGAGACGTCTAAACCGATATACAAATCCATGTCGTTGCCCTTTCGTATTGGATATCTTGGGGCGCGCTTCACAGCACGACCCCGTTGACACGCAGCCCAGCGTGCCAAGGGCAACGACACATCAATCAACCTCGGATTTCAATTCACAACGGCCGTGATTCGTGCCGAGCCCCAATACGGTATCTCACTTCTACCCATCGCCCCTGCGTCCAAGCCAAAACCACGCGGATTGACCAGTGAAGACGAACGCGCCCCACATCCGACACCAGTGTCAGACGCCCAGCCCTAACTCTCGGCCTGCTCGGTCAACTGGCGCACGGCGTAATCGGCGGCGTCATCGAAGGGCTTGAGCACGACACTTGCGCCCTTGCCGATAAGATCTTCTGCCTCGGCCACTTGCTGGACGGACAAGAACACCTTGCCCTTGTAATTGGCCGATTTCAGGCCGTGCAGAAGCGCAAGCTGGGGGTCGGCCTCGGTCAGGGCACCACGGTCGCGGGGCACGGCTGACACGACCGCCTGAACGCCTGTCAGGTCCATATGCACGACAAATTCGGGGTCGGTCGCATCGCCATAGCTGGCCTCCAGCCCCATGCGCCGCCAGTTCGCCAGCGCTTCGGGGTCGAAGTCTATGCCCAGCACGCGGTAGCCCTTGTCATGCAGCTTGCTGCCGATCCGGCAGCCATAGCGGCCCAGCCCGAAGATCACAAAATCCACATTGCGCGCATCATCCACGCTTTGGGTGTCGTCCTGTTCGCGGTGCGGGCGTCTGCGCTCGAATATCCCAAGAAACGGCTCGCAGATCTCGAACAGCTTGTGCGACCATGTGATCATGTAAACTGACAGCGCAATCGTCACGAGGCCCACCAGCGTGACCAGCCCCATCGCCTCGCCGCCGATATGGCCAATGGTGATGCCCATTGCCATAAAGATCAGCGAGAATTCGGATATCTGCGCCACTGTCAGGCCGGCCAGAAAGCCGGTGCGCTTGCGGTAGCCCATGAACCCCATGATCGCCAACACGATCAGCGGGTTGCCGATCAGCACGAACAGCGACAACACAATCGCGGGGCCGATCTGGTCGCCCAGAGTCGAGAGTTGCAGCGACGCGCCCAGATTGATGAAGAAAAACAGCAACAGAAAATCGCGCAAGGACGCAAGGCGCGACGAAATCGCTTCGCGGTATTCGGTCGAGGCCAGCGAGACACCTGCAAGCAGCCCGCCCAATTCCTTGCCAAAGCCCAACGCATCGCCCAATGCAGCAAGGCTGGCGGCCCAACCCACGGCAAAAATCACCATCAATTCCGGTGAGCGCGCGATCTGCGCCAGCAGCGCGTTTGCGACATAGCGGATGAACACAACCACCGCGCCGACCATGACCGCGCCGCCAATAAAGACCTGCGCGACATCCCACAGCCCGCCCGCATCTTCGCCCATGCCCACCCCGATGGCCGACAGCGTGACCATGGCCAGCACGACGAAAATATCCTGCACAATCAGAAAGCCCAGCGCGATCTTGCCATGCAGCGCGCCGATTTCCTGTTTGTCGGACAACAGCTTGACGATGATAATCGTGGATGAAAACGTCAACGCTATGGCGATATACAGCGATGTCACCGGATCAAGAGCAAGGGCCAGACAGATCAGATACCCGAAAAACGCTGTAAATGTGACCTGCCCCAGCCCTGTGGCCACCGCCACCTTGCCCAGATTGCGCACCAGACTGACATCCAGCTTCAGCCCGACCAGAAACAGCAGCACTGCGATTGAGATTTGGCTGAGGGTTTCGATAAACTCGGTCGATGACACCAGCCCCAGCGCATCCGGCCCTGCCAGCACGCCCACGGCGATGAACGCCACCACAAGCGGTTGGCGCAGCAACAAGCCGATAAAGCCAACACCTGCGGCCAGCAGCACCAGAAGTGCTATTTCATAAAAGACTGAGGCGAAACTGGTGTCCAAAATATCCTCGCTGCAATCAGGCTGTGATCTGTTCGATACCTAGCCGGTATCAGCCCCGCTGGCCAGTGCAAGCGCCCAAATGCGGCAGCAAACTGGCCGCGCCGAGTACGGTTTCGACCTGTGCGGCCCAATCGCGCCCGCGCGGCACGAGGGCTGTGCGATGGTCCTGCCAGCGCTGCGCAAGGTCTTCCAGCACGGCGGAGTTGATCGCCACCGCCTCGATCAGGCACCAGCGGTTCCATTCATAGGCAATGCTCCAGCCCGGCTCGTCCAGCCGCGCTTCGGGCAAGCGGTAGTGAAAGGTCGGGCGCGCGCCTTTCAGATGCGCCACTGGCACGGCCCCAAGCGCCTCGGCGTGCAGGTGCTGCAAGGCAGGCAACAGGTCCAGCCCGTAATGGCGCGACGGCGCGTGCGCCGTATAGGTGCGGGCAAATTGCGCGACCGTCCAGCGGGCGGTCTGCGCCAGCGCATCGGTCAGGTCCAAGGGCCACGGGTCCACGAAGGGCAAAACGCGGCGGGCCGGATCGATCAGGTCGGACTGGCGCAGCCACGGCTCTAGCAGCGCATAGGCACGCGCCACCGCGACCAGTCCCACGCCATCCGGGCCCGGCAGTTCGGGGTTCAGATGCAGCCCGAAACCATAGGCCAGCCGCGCGCGCGTGCCCAGCGCCCCCGCCTTGCGCAACGCGCCCACCAACCGGTCGGCCTGTGGCAGATCCCCTTGCGCCAAGGGCGCGGTCACGATCTCGACCGGGACCAGCCCGCCCAATGCCTGCGCGGCCAGATCCTCGGCCCACTTCTTTTGCAGCGATATGTCCAGCTCGACCTTGACGTCCCCGAATTGCCCGCCTTTGACATTCAGATCACGGTCATCGACAGGCTCGATGGTGCCCCCCCAAAGGTGCTGCACAACCTGCGCGGCCTCGGCCACAGAGAGGCCTGCAAATTCAATCTCGATCCCGGTCCTGCGCAGGGTGCTGGACTGGCCTGCATGATCTGGCAAAGGGAAAAAGGTATCTGTTGGAATATCATCATGAATCATTGGGTCGCATCCCTGCCGCTGCGTGTCAGTCCATCACCGCCTCCAGCCCGGCCTCGCCCATCAGGCGGTAGACCCAAGCAAAGCTGCCATCTTCCAGTTCCATAAGGTCACGCCGGTATCTTCGCCCTGTGCGCTCGTATCGGTCAAGGCGGATCATCTCTGCCGGGGTGACGCGAAAGCGCACGCCATGCAGCACAATGTCGGGTGCATCGCGCAAATCACGGCGGTGGCGTTGCCAGCCGCGCAGCGCCGCAGGTTCCGCCGGAACATGGCGACCCAGCACCACAAACCGCACCACGGGGTTGGTCAGGGTTGCAAAGCCAAACACATAGACCGGCCCCTCTGGCAGGGGTGGGGCATTTGCATCCAGTCGCGGCAAATACACCGGCGCGCGGGTGATCATCAGCCATGACAGCACGATCAGCGCGCTCAGCACTGCCGCAAGGATGATCTTCCAGTCAAACACAAACATATTGCCTCATATAATGCTCATATGAATTTCGCCATCTGGGAATCGGTTCCCGCTTCGCATTTGTCGCCGCTTGCGCCTGAGCGGTGGGGCTGAAAGGTCCCTTCCGCGGACACTGCAGACATTACGTTTCTGGCTGCGAAGCCGCGCAGCGTCGGGCCGCGGGTGCGGCGATCTGCGTTTTGATCAGCGCAGTTTATGCTGGCCAAATCCGTAAGAGATCAAAGCTTCTCGCTGGTGGCCACCAAATCGCCGTGCCGTGGGGGCGGCCCGGCGATGCGCGGCGGCCTTCGGCCTTTATTCCGCGCTTTATGACCTTCCCCTAAGCCCTCGAAGCAGCCATTGCTATCGTGTGGCCTTATAGCGAACGCTAGCCCGCCCCGTGCTGCGGCAAGGTCTTTGCGGCCAGTGCTGCGCGCCGTTTGCGCAACACTTCCCAGATATAGAGCGCCATCGCCGCCCAGATCATCGGAAAGGCAACCACGCGCCCGCCCTCGAACGGTTCGCGGAATATAAAGACCGAGATCAGGAAAATCATGGTCGGGATCGAATAGCTGGAGATGGCTATCGTGGACAGGCTTAGCCCCTTGGCACCATTGGCATAGAGGATCAGGGGCACTGCTGTTATCACCCCGCAGCCCAGCAAAAGCGCCCAGTCCAGCGCGCTGGCCTCAGCGACATAAAGCACCCCTTGCGTCTGCGCCCATGCCAGATAGGCCAGCGCGACCGGCATCAGGATCAAGGCCTCAAGCGCAAAGCCCTGATTTGGGCCGATGGGCAGGGCGCGTTTGAAGAACGCGTAGCTGCCCCAACTGAACACGATCAGAAGTGCGCCCAGTGGCAGGCTGCCCGCCTCGACGGTCAGCACCACAACGGCCAAGGCCGCCAGCGCTACAGCGCCCCATTGGCGCAGCGACAATTTCTCGCCCAGCAGCGTTGCACCTAGGAAGACGCTGAAAATCGGGTTGATGTAATAGCCGAGTGCAGCCTCCATCGCTTGGCCCGACTGGATCAGCCAGACATAGGTGCCCCAGTTGACCGAAATCAGCGCAGCCGTGACGCAGGCCATGCTCAACATGCGCGGGTTGCGAAAGGCGGCGCGCAAATCTGCCGTGCGCCCCAGCCAGATCAGCAGCGCCAGCGCCACTGGCACCGCCCAGATCACACGGTGCGCGATCACCTCGACTGTGGGGACATGTTCCAATGCTTTGAAGTAGAACGGCAATCCGCCCCAGATCAGGAAGGCCGCGCCCGCAAAGGCAAAGCCGCGGGGGGTGTCATCACTCATCTGCAAGCCCCGCATGCACAGCGGCCATGAACGCCTCGCCGCGCTTCTCGAAATCGGGGTATTGGTCGAAACTCGCTGCCGCAGGGGCCAGCAGTACCACATCACCCGGCTCTGCCTCGGCCATAGCGCGGGCGACGGCCTGTTCCATCGTTTCACAGATTTCATGCGCGGTGCTGCCAAGCTGCAAAGCAAAATCCCGCGCGGAATAGCCGATCAGATAGGCCTTGCGCACGCGGTCCAGATGGGGGGCGAGGGCGGAAATCCCCCCCTCCTTGCCCAACCCGCCCGCGATCCAGCGGATCTTGTCAAAGGCTTGCAGGGCTTGCGCCGCGCTTTCGACATTGGTGGCCTTGGAATCATTGACAAAGCGCACCCCGCCCGCCTCGGCGATCAACTGGCTGCGATGCGGCAGGCCCTTGAAGGTGGTGAACGCGTCTTCGATCATGCGCGGCGCAATGCCAAGGCTGCGCGCAACGGCATAAGCGGCGCAGGCATTCTGGTGGTTATGCGCCCCCGGCAGGCCCGGAATAGACCGCAGATCAATAGAGGCCATTTGCTTGCCGCGCCGGTATTCCGACAAAAACCCCTTGCGCGCAAAGACATTCCAGCCCGGCCCGGCCAGCTTTTGCCCCGATGATATACGGATCACGCGCGCATCTTCGGGGGCCAGTGCCAGTTGTCCGGCCAGATACTGCCCCTCGACTTCATCCACCCCGATCACAGCGCGGTCCGGCCCCCCTTCGGCAAAGAGGCGGCGTTTGGCGGCGAAGTAGCCGCCCATGCCATTGTGACGGTCCAGATGATCGGGCGACAGGTTGGTGAACACCGCGATATCGGGCGTCAGGGCGCGAGCAAGCTCCAACTGGTAGCTCGACAACTCCAACACCACGACTTCGCCATTCTCCGGCGGGTCAATGGACAAGACCCCCGTGCCGATATTGCCCGCCATCTGCGCAGGCCGTCCGCATTCGGTCAGGATATGATGGATAAGCGCTGTCGTCGTCGATTTCCCGTTCGATCCGGTGACTGCGACGACCTTTGGCGGCTGCTCGAATTCTATCGACTCGAGTGTGGCGAAGCTGCGGAAAAACAAACCGATGTCATTGTCGACCGGCACGCCTGCGGCATAGGCGGCTGCGATGATGCGGTTGGGCACCGGGTAGAGATGTGGAATGCCGGGGCTGGTAATCAGTACCG
Organism: Roseinatronobacter monicus; assembly: GCF_006716865.1. Lineage (NCBI taxonomy): Bacteria > Pseudomonadati > Pseudomonadota > Alphaproteobacteria > Rhodobacterales > Paracoccaceae > Roseinatronobacter > Roseinatronobacter monicus. The sequence continues at coordinate 3,042,205 of NZ_VFPT01000001.1, forward strand.
CCACACTTGACCAGTCCACGCGCCCCAGATCATGCAGCGCAATACCAGCGGCTTCGGCCTTGCTGCGCGCCTCGGGGCTTTCGTCCCATGCCAGTGGTATGGCCCCGCCGGCACGCAGGGCAGCGCATGTCGCAAGCCCCGAACGGCCCAGACCCAGAACAGCGACATTCTGCCCCTCATAGCCCTGCACAGCGATCATAATGCACCCTTTTTTTCTGCCCGGCCCAAGCGACCTGTTCGCTGGCCCTGTCTGAGCCAAGTTGACACGACGCGCAAGGCCCGCCCCTCGTGATGTTGTTTCGATTGAGGGGCGCATCAAACTACGATACCATTGCTGCAACGCAGCATGAGGGGCGCCATGTCGGGAATATTTGTTATCATAGCGGCCCTTGGCGCGCTGATCTATCTGGCTTACCGGGGCGTGAGTTTGCTGTTGCTGACGCCTGCGCTGGCGGTTCTCGCTGTGCTGGCAAGCGAAGGCGGCCCACTTCTGGCCAGTTACACACAGATTTTCATGGAGGCGACGGGCGGATTCATCATCCAGTATTTCCCGCTCTTCCTGCTGGGCGCTGTCTTTGGCAAACTGATGGAGGTGTCAGGCTCTGCCCGCGTGCTGGCGGATGGCATTATCCGCCGCTTGGGACCATCGCGCGCCATTCTGGCGGTGATCCTGTCTTGCGCGGTCATGACCTATGGCGGCGTGTCGCTGTTTGTGGTGGCCTTTGCAGTCTGGCCTATCGCCTCGGCCCTGTTCCGAGAGGCGGAACTTCCCAAGGTGCTAATTCCCGCCACGATTGCGCTGGGGGCCTTTACCTTTACCATGACCGCCCTGCCCGGCACGCCCGCAATCCAGAACGCGATACCCATGCCTTATTTCGGCACCACACCTTTTGCCGCACCGGGGCTTGGGTTGATCACAGGCGCATTGATGCTGGGCCTTGGCTGGGGGTGGCTAGAATACCGCGCGCGTGCGCTTGGGCCGAGGTATGGCGACGATGACACCCCCGCGCAGGCCCGCGACACCGGCAGCGCGCCGACACTGATGATCGCAGGCGCGCCACTGGTGCTGGTGCTGGTGCTTAATCTGGCCTTCACCTTTGTGCTGATCCCATCGATGGACACAAGCTATCTGGCGCAGCCCGAATTCGGCGAAACCGATGTCGGCGCGCTGCGGGGGGTGTGGTCGATCATTGCCGCGCTCACACTCTCGTCGCTGGTGCTGGTGGCGCTGAACTGGGCACGGCTGGCCAAAGGCCTGTCAGAGACGCTGGATGCAGGCGCAAAGGACGCGCTCAAGCCGATTTTCAACACGGCCTCCTTGGTAGGGTTCGGGGCAGTGATTGCCTCGCTCTCGGCCTTTGCGCTGATCCGTGACTGGGTGGTGACAGTTGGGGGCGACAACCCCCTGATCTCGCTCGCCATTGGCACCACGCTGCTGGCGGGGATGACCGGTTCTGCATCGGGGGGCATGTCGATTGCGCTGTCGACCTTGGGCGAAACCTATCTGGAAATGGGGCAGGCAGCAGGGATCGCGCCCGAATTGCTGCACCGTGTGACCGCCGTGGCCACAGGTGGGCTGGACGCGCTGCCGCATAATGGCGCGGTCATCACGCTGCTAACGATTTGCGGGTTGACCCATCAACAAGCCTATAAAGATATTGCCGTGGTCGCGGTCATCATCCCGCTTGCAGCACTGGTGGTGCTGATCGTGTTGGGAACGGTTTTGGGCAGTTTTTGACCAATGTGACCGATTGGGCGATGAACAAGCTGCGCAGCGTCGGGCCGTGGTGCGGCGATCCCCGATTGGAGTATCGCGCTTTATGCTTGCCACATCCGCGCGAAATCAGAGCTTTGCGCTTGGGGCAGCCAAATCGCCGTGCCGGGGGACGGCCCGGCGATGCGCGGCGGGCTGACGCCCTTGGCTCCGCGCAAAACTGCGGCGGCCTAACCCTGCACCCCCTGCCACACCCCGAAAATATACCGCGCGGTCATCAGGTCCAAATGCGCGCCGCCGCCATTCTTGCAGACCGTGATCGCGCCTGCGTCGGGGCGGGTAAAGCCACCTGCGGCGATGTCATAGAAATCCGCGCGGATGTCTTCGCGGGTGATGATGCCGCGCGCAAGCGGGTCTTTCATCTCGCCGATATGGTCCAGCACGGTTCTGCGGTTGTCCACAAACAGCGCGGCACGTTGCAAAGCCACATCATCCACCTCGCGCATGTCGGGGCGGAATGCGCCGATCAGGTCCAGATGCTGGCCCGGTTGCAGCCAGTCGCCCTGAATTAACGGCTCCCGGCTCATGGTGGCAGTGCAAATGATATCCGCGCCTTCGACCGCGCGCTGCAAGTCGCCCTCGGGCTGCACGCCGTGCAGATCGCGGGCGAACTGCGCGGCACTTTCAAACCGGCGGCTCCAGACAGTGAATTGCGCGTCAGGAAATAGGGCGCGGTAGGCATCCACCATGTTGCGGGCCACGGTACCAGACCCCACCAGCGTGATCTTGCGGCTGTCAGGGCGCGCCAGCAGACTGGCGGCAAACAAGCTGTCGCCTGCGGTTTTCCATTTCGTGACAAGGTGGAAATCCAGCAAAGCCTCCAGCGTGCCGTCAGTATCGGAATAGAGCGACACACCGCCATTCACCGCCGCCAACCCCTTGTCGGCATTACCCGGAAAGATGGTTGCGGTCTTGACCAGCGCGCCCATGCCATCAATCCATGCCGCGCGTGACAGTAACGTGTCATCGCCGCGATAAAGAAACGTGTCATCCAGTTCCGCAAGGGGGCGGGTATGCCCCTCTTGAAAGGCGGCCAGCAAGTCGCGCCAGTCCAGATGCGCGTCAATATCGCCAGTGATGATGGGCAAGCTCATTGCGACAGGGCCTTTGCGTGAAAGGCGACATGATCGGCCATGAAGCTGGCGATAAAGAAATAGCTGTGATCATAGCCCGCCTGCATCCGGAACACGCCCGGCTGGCGGCGCGCGGCCATCGCTTCGGCCAGTGCTTCGGGGCGCAGCAGGTCCAGAAACTGGTCCTTGCTGCCCTGATCTATCAGCAACTCACTGCGCAAGCCCGCCTCGCGCATCAAAAGCGTGGCATCATGCGCGGCCCAGAGGCTTTCATCCGTACCCAGATAGGCGCTGAACTGCTTGCGGCCCCAATCGCTGGCAGTGGGGTTGGCGATGGGGGAAAAGGCCGAGACAGAGGCAAAGCGCTCTGGCAGGCGCATCGCCAATGTCAGCGCGCCATGTCCACCCATTGAGTGGCCGGTAATGGCCTGACGGTCCTCTTCCAGTGCGAAATTGGCCATCAGCAGGCGGGGCAATTCCTCGGAAATATAGTCCCACATCTGGAAATGCTCGGCCCAAGGCTCTTGCGTGGCATTGACATAAAAGCCCGCACCCTGCCCCAGATCGAAGGCGGCATCATCCGCCACCCCTTCGCCGCGCGGCGAGGTGTCGGGGAACACCACAGCCAGCCCGTGCTTGGCCGCATGTTCCTGCATATGCGCCTTGGTCATGGCGTTTTCATGCGTGCAGGTCAGACCAGAGAGATACCACAGCAGCGGCACAGGATGCAGCCGCGCTTCGGCGGGCAGGAACAGCCCGAAGGTCATGTCACAGCCTGTCGTGATTGCAGCATGGCGATACACGCCCTGAACACCGCCGAAACAGGCATTTTCCGAAAGAGTTTCCATCATCATTCCCCTTGGATTTTGTGCAAACCTGTCAGAAGCTGGTGACCCATGCAATCACAACCGGCACAGTTGCAATGCTGACCAGCGTCGAGACAAGGATAGTGGCCGAGACCCGCGCAGGCCCGGCATTGTAATGCTGCGCCAGAATAAAGACGTTGCCCGCGACAGGCAGGGCAGCGGCGGCGATCAGCACGCCCGCCGATTGCGGATCAACCCCGAACAGCACAAGGGCCGCAAAGGCGGTCAGCGCGGGGTGCAGCACCAGCTTGCCAAAGGACAGCCAACTGACGACAGCCAGCCGCTCGACCTTTTTATCGGCGAGTGAGGCACCGATGGCAAACAGCGCGCAAGGCGTGGCCGCAGCGCCCAGCAGGGTCAGAAAATCATTGGCGATGCCGGGCATGGCAAAGCCTGTTGCCGCCCATGCCAGCCCCAACACCATTGCCATCACCATCGGGTTTTTCGCCACCGCGACCAGCAATTTGCGCGGCAAGGCGCTATCCACCCGCCCGTCGCGCGACAGCGTTATGATGATGGTAAACAGCGAGGAGAACACGATCAGATCAATGGTAAGGATCAGGAGAACCATCGGCACCGAGTCCGGCCCCAGCAGCACCACCAGCAGCGGCACGCCCAGAAATCCGGTATTGCCGATGACCGAGCAATGCGCCTCGATCAGGGCTTCTTCCAGCCGCGCACGTCGCAAAAAGGCAATCGCCATGACCAGCACATACAGTGCAGCGCAGGCCCACAGATAGGCCGCCGCCGCGCGCGGGTTCAGCAGATCGGCCATGCTCAGATTGGCGGCAAAGCCGAACAACATCGCGGACAGGGCGAAATAGAACACGAATTTGGTCAGATAGGCCGTTGCCTCGGGCGGGAAAAATCCCGTTCGGCCTGCGCCGAAGCCCAGACCAATCAACCCGAAGAAAGGAAGCGTTTTAAGGAATATCTCGATCATGTTCTGAACGTGTTAACATGCGATTCTGCGCCGCACCATAGAGGGCGGCTTTTCCTTCGCTGCGCAAGGCTATATCGTGAATTGAAAAGGGGGAGCCATGAACGCACCAGCCACCGCCATCCGACAAGGCCGCAAATACGAGCAGGTTCTCGAAGGTGCGCGGACAGTCTTTGTGGCGATGGGCTATGAACGTGCCAGTGTGGATGAAATCGCACGCGTGGCCGCTGTATCAAAAGCCACGCTTTACGCCTATTTCCCCGAAAAACGCCTGCTTTTCACCGAAGTTTACCGCACAGAAATTCTGCGCCTTGCGGATTCGGCGATTGAATTATCCGGCACGAAACCACCCGAAATCGCGCTGCGCGAAGCTGCGCGCAGGTTTCTGGCCTATCTGACATCCGATTTTGCGATTGCGATGTATCGCATTTGTGTGGCCGAAACGCCCCGTTTTCCTGAAATCGGGCAGGCCTTTTATGAAAGCGGGCCGGAACTGGGGCGCGCGCGGCTTGGGGATTATCTGCGTTGCGCTCAGGCGCGCGGACAGTTGCAGATTGACGATATCGACCTGGCGGCAGATCAGTTTTTTCAGCTTTGTCAAAGCACCGTATGCGACCGGATTCTGTGCGGGGTGCAAACCCAATTCTCAGAAGATGAGATGATGCGCATTGTAAACGGCGCGGTTGAAACCTTTCTGGCGCGCTACGGCACCTGACCCAAATCCGGGGTCCGGTGCCGCAGCACATGCCCGATCAGGCAATCTCGAAGATGCCCTCAATCTCGACCGCGACGCCCAAGGGCAAGGACGGTGCACCAACCGCAGCGCGGGCATGGCGGCCTGCTTCGCCGAATACCGCGACCATCAGATCAGACGCGCCATTGACCACCTTGGGCTGATCCGTGAAATCGGGTGCGCAATTCACAAACCCTGTCAGCTTCACAACACGGCGCAACCGCGTCAGATCGCCGCCGCAAGCCGTGCGCAACTGTGCAATCAGCGCCAATCCGCAGGCCCGCGCCGCGCCAACGCCCTCATCGACGCCCAGATCTGCGCCCAGCTTGCCGCAGATCAACCCGTCCGGCCCGGAACTGATCTGGCCCGAGATAAAGACCAGTGACCCGCTCTGGACGAAGGGCACGTAATTGGCCGCCGGGGCCGGGGCATCTGGCAGGCTGAGGCCAAGCTCTGCAAGCCGCTGTTCAATCGCATTACTCATGGGTTTTGTCCTGTCTGGTGTCAATTCCGCCCCAATATGCACAACATCACAGGCAAAAGGCCAGCCCCCCGGTTTTCATTAGGTCATTCCCGAAACGCACGATCGCGCACGCGCACCACTGGTGTGGTCAGGTATTCCAGCACCGATTTGCGGCCCGACAGCATGTCGATTTCTGTGACCATACCCGGCATCACCTCAACCACCACGCCATCACGATCAAGAAAACTGTCTTCTGTGCGGACATGGACGACGAAAAACTCCTCCGGGTCGCGCTCGGACCTCGTGACGGCATCGGCCCCGATGCGGGTAATTTCGCCATTCAGACTGCCATAGCGCGAGAAGTCATAGGCCGTGACCTTCACCTTGACCGGCTGGCCGGGATAGACAAAGGCAATATCGGCAGGCCGCACATAGGCTTCGACCAGCAGCGTGTCGTCTAGCGGGACAATCTCGATCAGATCTTCGCCGGGGCGCGCAAGGCTACCAAGGGTCGAGCGGTGAATACGGTTGACCACGCCGCGCATGGGCGCACGGATGGCGGCACGGTCGGCACGGTCGCGCAAGGCAGGCAGGCTGGGTTCCAGCGCGGCCAGTTCCGCCGTGGCCAGCGCAAGATCAGACAGCGCCGCAGCACGACCGCGCGCGCGCAACGCGCTGATCTGGTCATCTATTTCATCCAAGCCCCCTTGCAGCCGCGCGATACTGGCGCGCGCGCGGGTTTCGCGCCCGCGCCACTCGGATTCGCGGCGGCGCATTTCCAGCAAGGTGGTTTCCGGTTCCACCCGACGCCGGACAAGCGGTTCCATCATGGCGCGCTCTTCGGACAGGATGACCAGCGTTTCGCGTGCGGTTTCCAGATCGACCTGCCCTTCGGCAAATTGTTCCTGCCGCTGGCCGCGCTGGCGTTCCATGATCGTGATCTCGGACGCCAATTCTTCGCGCCGCGCATGATACAGCGCGGTTTCAGACCGCACGACCGCAGGCGCCTGCGCGATCAGCACATCCGCGAAGGCCAGATCAACGCGGTCAATCTCGGCCTGCAACCGTTCAATTCGGGACATCAGGCCGTAAGCGCGCTGTTGTTCCTGATCCAATTGGCTGGAGAGTTGCGTGCCATCCAGCTCCATCAATATCTGGCCTTCTTCGACAATGTCCCCCTCCACCACATGCAAGGCCTGCAAGACACCCGGTTCTGTCGCCTGAATAAGCTGCAAATCGCGTGAGGGCACGATGCGCCCTTCGGCGCGGGTGACATCGTCAATTTCCGTGCGTGCGGCCCAGACCCCGGCGGACAGAAAGAACAACAGGATCACCGCCAGCAGCAGGCTGCCGCGCCAGCTTTGGCGGCCCTGCATTTCGCGCGCCAGACTGTCCAGATCATGCCTGCGTGCCATCACTCCCCCCTTTCACGCCACCGCGCGCCAGAATGGATTTCGGCCCGTCCGCCGCGACACGGCCCTGATCAATCACGATCACGCGGTCCACCAGTTCCAGCAGGCTGGTGCGGTGGGTGACGATAACCAATGTGCGGTCTGCCATTTCGGTTTTCAGCCGCGCAATCACGCCCGCTTCATTTTGAACATCCATGCTGGAGGTCGGCTCATCCATCAGCATGATCGGACGCCGCCCCAGAAGGGCGCGGGCCAGCGTGATCGCCTGTTTCTGCCCGCCCGACAGCCCTTCGCCGCGCTCGGCCAGCATCATGTCATAGCCTGAAGGGTGGCGGCGCACGAATTCCTCGACGCCTGCGATGCGCGCGGCCTCGATAATCTCGTGATCGCGCGCGTGCATTGCGCCAATGGCGATATTTTCGCGCACAGTGCCGGAGAACAGCCAGATATCTTGCAGCACTGACCCCATATTGCGGCGCAAATCGCCCGGATCAATCTGCCGAATATCAACCCCGTCCACCAGCACCGCCCCTTCGCGTGGCTGGTACAGGCCCAGCATCAGCCGCGCGACCGTGCTTTTGCCCGACCCGATCCGGCCCAGAATGGCGACTTTCTCGCCCGGTTTGATGGTGAAGGAAATATCGCGCAGCGCGTCCACAGTCTGGTCAGGATAAGCGAATGAGACACCGTCGAACTTGATCTCGCCATCCAGCTTGGGGCGCGAAATCCAGCCCTTGCCCTCTGGCCGCTCGCTTTCCGCCTTCATCAGCGCATCCAGACTGCGGTAAGAGGTGCGCGCCTGATTGAACCGCGTCAGGGTTTGCGCCAGTTGCGCCAGCGGGGCCAATGTGCGGCCTGTCAGGATCACGCCCGCGATCAGCGCGCCCATGCTGACCTCGCCTGCTGTAATCAGGAACACGCCATAGAACACGATCATCACCTGCGCGCCTTGTTGCGCGAAAGCGGTGGCATTGATGGCAAATTGCGTGACAGCGCGGCTTTTCAATCCGTGATCGGACTGGCGCGCAATCGCATCTTCCCAGCGCGCGCGCATGTGGCGTTGCGCACCCGCGGCCTTGATGGTTTCAAGGCCCGACAAGGTTTCGACCAAGACCCCTTGTTTGGATTGCCCGTCGGCAAAGCTTTTCTCAGCCAGCCGCGCAAGGATGGGCTGCACGGCAATGCCGATAATCAGCACGAACGGCACCGCGAGTGCGGGCACAATCGCCAGCGGGCCACCGATGAGGTAGATCACCCCGATAAACAGCAGGATAAACGGCAGGTCCACCACGGCAACCAAAGTGGCTGAGGTGAAGAAATCGCGCAACGTCTCGAACTCGCGCAGGGTGCTGGCCAGCGCCCCGGTCGAGCCTTTGCGCGCGCGCATCTGCAAATCAAGAATCTGGTCGAAGATGCGCCGCCCCATGACCATATCGGCCCGCTGCCCTGCCCGGTCGATGAACCCCGCGCGCAAGGATTTTATCAGGAAATCGAAAACCAGCGCGATCCCCACACCCACCGTCAGCGCGATCAGCGATTCAATCGCTTCATTGGGCAAAACGCGGTCATAGACCACCATGATGAACAGCGATGTGGACAGGCTTAGAAAGTTTGCCAGCACTGCCGCCAGAAGAACCTGACTATAGGCCCAGCGGTTTTCCGCAAGCGTTGACCAGAACCAATGCCCCTGCCGCCCCGTGGCATTCAGCGCGATATCTTCGCGGTGCTCGGCGCGCATCAGCAGGGCATAGCCGGTATAGACCCCCTCCAGCTTGTCGCGGGAAATCACACCCACGCCCTGCCCCAAAGCGGGGTCAAAAATGGCAACCCGCCCGTCCGCAAGCACATCTTCCAGCACGACGGCGCGATCTTCGTCGAGTATCAGAATGGCGGGGGTCAGGCTGGTGTCGAAATCCTTAAGGGCGCGTTTGCCAAACCCCGCCTGAATGCCCGCGCGCTCGGCCGCGGTTATCGCATCGCGCAGCGTCACACTGCCTTGCGCGCCCGATTGCGCGGCTTGCAGGGCCGCCAAGGTGATGGGGCGGTCCAGACTGGCGGCGGCATACAGCATGCACGCTTCGAGTGCGGTCATCGTATCGCTGTCCCCGCCGCTGGGCGTTGACGCGTCGAGGTTAAGTCTGCGCGCCTCGTTCATGCGCCGTCCTCATCGCCGGTCGGGCTGGGCAGGGTGATGGCGAATGCGTCCAGAATGTCGCCTGTCAGGGCCAGTGCGGCATAGCCCGACAGCGCCACCTCGCGTTCAGCGGCGATCAGGACTTCGCTTGCCTCGAACAAGTCACGCTGCGCGTCCAGCAGCCCCAGAAGCGACCGCCGCCCGATGGAGAATTCCTCGCGCGACGCATCGACCGTGGCGCGGTTGGCGGTGACTGCCTCTCGCGCGGCGGCGACGCGTGCAGCACCTGCGCGCTGGTCAGAACGCAGGTCGGCCAAGGCGCGGGCAATCTCACGCGCCAGCCCCTCGCGCTGTGCGCGCACCGCATCCAGTTGCGCCTCGGCGGCGCGAATGCGTGCTTGCTGGCTGCCGGGTGCGCCGGGGTCATAGACGACATCCATCTCGGCGCGACTGCCGCCACGCTGCGCGCTGCCATCAATGCGCACCTCTGGGAAGCGTTGTGATTTTGCCACCGCAAGATCGGCCTGCGCTGCGGTAATCCGCGCCTCCATGCCCAGAATGCGCGGGCTGGTCATAATCAGCTCATCATCCGAGCTGCGCGGCAGTTTTGGCGCGGCGGGCGGTTCTGACAAATCGCTGCCGGGGCGCTGGCCGAAGCTTGCGCCAAAGCCGGATTCTGCGCGCTCGACCCGTGCATCGGCTTCTGCGGCGCGGGCGCGTGCTGTTGCCAGACGCGCACGCGCCGTCAGCACGTCGGAGCCCGACCCTGCCCCCGCATCCGAACGCTCTTGCACCTGATTAAGCACAAGTTGATGCGCGCGCACATTCTCGGCGGCGATGCGCGCCCGCTCGCGCGCGGCACGCAGATCATACCATGCAGCAACGGAATCGAGTGCAAGTGCGGCCGCCACCTCCTGTCGCCCGCCGCGTTCCTCGAACACGCGGGCCTGTGCGGCGACCTGCCTGCTGGCTGATGCGCCCCCGTCATAGACCAGTTGCATCACCCGCAACACCGGACTGAGGCTGTTGCCGCTAACCGCCCCGTTCACCATCGCGCCCAAGGTCGCCCCCAGTGAAATACGCGGATAAAACCCGCGCCCTTCGGCATCGGCGCGCGCCTGCGCGGCGCGCACACCCGCACTGGACGCCACCATTTGCGGATGGCTTTCAACAGCCTGCATCACCTGCCGCCCAAACGCGCTGCGCGCCACATCGGGCGACACGCGCGCGGCCCGAATATCGGGCGGCGCGTCAAAACTGGCGCGGATCTCGTCCAGATCAGGGCGGGCGGTACAGGCCCCAAGCAGCGCGGTCCCAACCAGCACACTCACAAGCTGTCGTTTCAGGGCATAGCCGTTGCACAAAGCGATTCTGGTGCGCGAATAGCCTGAATGCATGGCCGGATTTACCTTATATCTCAAATAAATATCAAAATCGTCTAGACAGGACCGCCCCAAAACCACGCAGAAAAGGCGCAGCAGCATCAGGCAGAATCCCAAAATTCACTGAAACCTTACTAGGCTATTTCACCAACCAACACCCCTTTAGCGCTATGATTTTCACGCGGGCGTTGTTTTTTTGGCGCAGTCCGACCGCCACGGCGCTGAAACAGACCCGGTGCGCATGTCGGGAGTGGCGCGCGGCAAGCATCTAATGACTTCACGAATGCGTTTCTACGCCCTGCCAGATGCGTCACAGACTGGACCTCTCGCGCCCGACGCTTAAAACATGACGCATGACAACACGCCGCACCTTTATCATCACCTCATCTGCTGCACTCTGTGCGCCGTGGGTTGCCCGCGCGAGTACGGACGATCTACAGGCAGCAATCGACAGCCTGCCGCAACTACATTCGTTGCAGATCAATCGCGGCGGCGAGACGATCTTTGCCCAAGCCCCGCGCGGCCCCGGTCTGGACCGTCTGGCCAATATCAAATCCTGCTCGAAAAGCGTCGTGGCCCTGCTGCTGGGTGCTGCAATTGACAGGGGCGAGGTGCCTTCGGTCCGCGCGGCGCTTGGACAGGTCGCGCCTGCAATCGTGCCGCAAAATGCAACACCCGGCGTGGCCGAAATCACGATGGAAGACCTTGTCACCTTGCGCGCAGGGCTGGAGCGCACATCAGGGGCCAATTACGGCAGATGGGTCAGTTCCCGCGACTGGCTGGCCGATGCGATGACCCGGCCAATGGTCAGCGATCCCGGCGCACAGATGCTGTATTCCACCGGCACCACCCATATTCTTGGCGCGGCACTGGTGAAGGCAACGCAACTCAGCCTGCTGGAACAGGCGCGCGACCGTTTGGGCCGCCCCCTTGGTATGGAAATCCCGCCTTGGACCCGCGACCCCGCAGGCTATTATCTGGGCGGCAATGAAATGGCGCTGCGCCCGACGGATATGCTGAAAATTGCGATGCTGCTGCGCGACAAAGGGCAATTTGACGGCGCGCAGATTATTTCGGAAGACTGGATCACAGCCTCGGCCAGAGCGCGCGTGCGCTCGCCTTGGTCGGGGCTGTCTTATGGCTATGGCTGGTTCCTGTCGCCCAGCGGCTATATGCTGGCGCGCGGCTATGGCGGCCAGATCATCGCCGCCCATGAAGGGCGCAACCTTGCAGTGGCGATCACCTCGGACCCCACACAGCCCGCGCGCTCGGACGGGCATTTTGGTGATCTGATGCGCCTGCTGGACGGGCCTGTTCTGGCGGCGGGCTGACGCGCAGGTAGAACGCACACGCGCGGCCCCAAGTATCAGGGGCCGCCGTGCAAACGCGCCAAACTCAAACCAAGGCATTCTGCCCCTTAACCATATAAAAACATGCCGGAAACAGGGTTCCCGGCATGCCAATGGCCCAAACTGGCCAGTTACTCGTACGCAATCACTCGGCGGCGGTCATCACGGTCAGGTCACGCAAGGTGACATCCAGACCTTCGATTTCCCAGCTGTCCATGATCGAGCCATCGTCCAGCGAGATCATGTGCAACGCACCGTTTGCGGACAGCCACGCGGTGTTCATGCCCTCTGCATCCGTCACGATGTCAAAGGCGATTGGCCCGTCAAACATGACGCCCAGTTCGCCGATCATCGCGTTGTCGCCGTCATTTGGCGCGGTCTGTTGCAGCAAGGCGGCGCGCTCGGTGTCGATGTTATACATCGCAGTCGACTCCGGGCTGCCAAAGGAATTGCTATAGGCCGTACCGCCGACCATCGGCGTGCCCTCGGTGCCATCCGTGAAGGTCAGATCACCGTCGATCATAACTTCACCGCTGGACAGCTTGATCCGGTGATTGGTGGTGCCGGACATGAAACGCAGCGCATCGGGCACTGGATTGATGTCGACGATGACCGCCGCACCCTCTTCAATGTCCATCGGCGTGTCCATTTCGACGATCAGCGACCAAGCGCCTGTTTCGGGGTCAATCTCGACCACGGCAAACTCGTCTGTAACAGCAATCAGGCTGTTGGTCGCAGGACGGTAGTCGATACCATGAATGCGCCCGTCATAATCGATTTCGGTCATGCCGGTCACTTCACCGGTGGACAGATCAATCACCGCAAGGGTCCGATCTCCGGCCAGACCGATTGCCGTATCGGCATAGGCAGGCAACGCAAGCGCAGACAACAAGGCAGCGGGAATGGTGAACTTCATCATATCTTTCTCTCCATTTTCAAGCCGGCATATTCGCGCCGGTCCCCAGTAAGGACGGGGCGCTGTCCCAAAAGTTTCAAAGCGCCCATAACGCTTTCGTGAGGGGTGCACCCAGCTTGCACCTGCCTTGGAGGGGCTGGACGCAGTCTACGCTTGCGCAACGCCGCATGGAGGGCGTCGTCACAGTCACAAACTGCGCATCTGACACCAGATTTTTCAGGTTGACACGGCTTGTGCTTCACAGTCAGCTTGGCGCACCAACAAAGCAGGTGTGTGCTTGACCGAAGATGCGACGACCCAACTCCTTCAAAAGGTTGCCCGACAGGACAGGGCCGCCTTTCGAGAGGTGTATAAGCACAGCGCCGCGAAACTCACAGGTGTTCTGACCCGTATGCTTAGGGACAGGGCCGAGGTTGAGGATGCTTTGCAAGATGTTTATATCAGAGTGTGGCAACGTGCCGTACAATTCGATGGCGCGCGGGGCAACGGCATGGGCTGGTTGGTCGCGATTGCGCGCAACGTGGCCCTTGACCGGTTGCGTGCCCGGCCCGAAGCGCGCGGCATGTCGCGGGTTGTGGCCTATGGCGACAATCCCGATGACGACCCGCTGGCGCGGCTTGCCGCACCCGGTCTGGCCGCCGAGGACCGTATGCAAATCGAAGGGAACGCCCGGCGCGCCGTCGAGTGTTTTGGCGAATTGGAACCAGATCGTGCCGCCGCAGTGCAGGGCGCTTATCTGGAAGGACATTCCTATCAGGAGCTTGCAGAACGGTTCGGCGTGCCACTCAATACAATGCGGACATGGTTGCGTCGCAGCCTGTTGCGCCTGAAGGAGTGTCTGGACCGATGACCGATCAGACCCCTCCCGAAGAATTCGGCCCCGAGGAGCAGGACGAGCTGCTGGCCGCCGAATATGTCCTTGGCACACTGCCAGCCGAGGACCGCCGCCTTGCGCGTGACCGCGCCGAGGTGGACGGTGTCTTTGCCGGTCGCGTCAGAGCATGGGAAATCCGGCTGGGCACGATGAATGCTGCCTATGAGGCCATGCCGCCCCCCGACCTGATGCCGCAGATTGAAGAGCACCTGTTCGGCAAGCCTGCCGAAGCCGCACCTGCACCGCGTTCGCGCTGGTTCTCGTGGGGGCTGCGCGGCGGCGCTTTTGCCACTGTGATGATTGCGGCCATCGTGTTTTTTGTCGTCACCCTGTCGCCGCCTGCGCCCGCACCTGTCATCTTGCAGGCTGATCTTGCGGCGGAAAATGTCGATCTGCGTTTTGCCGCCCGCTGGGATGGCAGCGCTGGCCTGCTCGAAGTGACGCGGGCTGTTGGCACGGATGCACCGCAAGGGCAGGACTATGAGTTGTGGGTGATTGATGACACAGGCGTTCCGCGCTCGCTTGGCTTGCTGCGCGATCCGGTGACACAGCTTCAGACAGTGCTGACCTCGGGGTTGACCCTTGCCATCAGTCTGGAGCCAGAGGGCGGCTCACCCGAAGAAACCCCCACCGGCCCGGTCCTGGCCGCCGCCCCGCTGGACGAAGCCTAGGCGATCACGCTCTCGTGATTATGGCGTGTCTTGGGTGTGAAACTTTCAGAACTGGCTTTCCGTCTTTTGTTGCATGGGCCGCAGTAAGCGCCCGGCACACAACACGGAGAAAGACATGTTCAGAACACTCAAGACAACTGCGTTTGCGATCACGCTGGGCCTTGCGCCTGCGCTGGCGATGGGAAACCCGATGGTTGGCGGCGCGCCGATGCTGGCCGAACGCAATATCGTCGAGAATGCCGTCAATTCGGCCAATCACACGACGCTGGTGGCCGCTGTGCAGGCGGCGGAACTGGTGGACGCCCTGCAAGGCCCCGGCCCGATGACCGTCTTTGCGCCTGTCAACGCTGCCTTTGACGCCTTGCCGCCGGGCACGGTCGAAACACTTGTGCAGCCGGAAAACCGTGAAATGCTGCAACGCATTCTGACCTCGCATGTGGTTGCGGGAAATCTGACAGGCGCTGAAATCATGCGCCGCGCGCGGGCCAGCGGTGACGGATTTTTCCACATGCAGACATTGTCGGGCGCACCGCTTAGCGCGCAGGTGCGGGGGCGCAGCCTGTGGATTTATGACCAGTCAGGGAATGCCGGAAGAGTCACGATCAGCGATGTTAACCAGTCCAACGGCGTCATTCACGTTGTTGATAGTGTTCTATTGCCACGCTGATCGGGCGACGGCTGGCCAACCGGGCATTTCAATGCCCGGTTGTGTCCTGCAAGAAGGCCAGCGGCACTGACACCTGTGCGCGGGTCAGAATTTTTCCTAAACCACCCTCCCATTATCAAGCAGCCAATTTTCCGAACATGCATTTGAAACAAGGCGATTCAGCAGGCCTGATGATGCGACTTTGCCCAAGCCAGAGCGCGAAAGAATGCCCGCCAAAGGGTTGACGATTTGTGAACATGCGTAATACCGTGCCTGTCCAAGACCCCGCGCCAAATGCAGCGTCAAAAAATCAGACAACCACGGGGAGAAGCTTGTGACACGGAAATATATGCTCGCCGGCACATCGATGCTGGCACTGGTCGGGGTTTCGGCACCCGCGATCGCACAAGAACGCGTCGCGCCAGTCGAGATTTTCACCACCACTGAATCCTATGACCCGATCCGCTATGAAGGCGCGTTTATCATCGCCGAAGCATGGCGCGAACTAGGGCTGGATGTATCGGTGCGGCCGATGGAATTCAGCACCCTGCTGGACCGTTTCTATTCGGAACAGGATTTCGACGCGACCATTCTGGGCTGGTCAGGCCGCGTGGACCGGCTGGACCCGCAATTCTTCCTTGGCACGCTGGACAGCCGTCAGGCCGAATTGGGCGCCAACAACCCCGGTGGATATGACAACCCGGATTATGATGCGCTCTATGACGCACAGGGGGCCGAGTTCGACATCGAGGCGCGCCGCGACCTCGTCCATGAGATGCAAGATGTGTATATGGGCGACGTACCGGTCGTGGTGCTGTTTCACCGCGATGAAGTGGTGGCCTATAACAACACCCAATTCACCAATATGAACGCGATGGCAGGCGAAGGCCTGTATTCCGAATGGGTGCCGATGGAGGCAGAACCCGTAGGCGACCGCACCACCCTGCGCATCGGTGGCCCACAGGAGCCGGACAATATCAACCCGCTTGCCTCGACCTCTGTTTGGGGTTGGAAGTGGATGCGCATGTATTATGACCGTCTGGTGCGCCTGTCCCCCGATGTAGAGCCTGTGCCTTGGGCGGCTGAACGCGTCGATCCTGTCGATGATGTCACGATTGAAGTGACCCTGCGCGAAGGCATGACCTTCCATGACGGAGAGCCGCTGACCGCAGAAGATATCGCTTTTACCTTCAACTACTACATGGACAGCGAGTATAGCTACTTCAATTCCTATCTCGCGCCCATTGAGTCGGTCGAGGTGACAGGCGATCGGACAGTGCGTTTTAATCTGTCGGAACCCTCTGCACCCTTTGCGACCATCACACTCAGCCAGATCCCGATCCTGCCTGCGCATATCTGGTCGGAAATCGACAACCCGCAAGACCTGACACCAGAACAGATTCCGACTGTCGGGTCCGGCCCCTTCGCGTTCGAGCGCTATGATCGCGGCGAATTCATGTCGCTGACCACAAACCGCGACCATTTCCATGCGGACGAGATTTCCGTGGATGGCGTAGAGTTCCAGATCTTCGCCGATGCGGAAGGTGTGTTCACTGCACTCCAGACCGGCGAGATCGACATGACCGCTTGGCGGATGGAGCCGGGGCAGATCCCGCTGGCCGAAGGCAATGACGACCTGACCGTCGTATCGGTGCCTGATTTCGGCTATTTCCACATGACCTACAATCTGCGCCGCGAACCCTTCGATGATCGCGCCGTGCGGCGTGCGCTGACAATGGCAATGGACCGCGAGCGGATGGTCAATGTGCTGCTGGACGGGCGCGGCGAGGTGGGCACCACTGTGGTCGCACCGGTCAATGCCTATTGGCACAACCCCTTTGTCGAGCGGTTCGAGTATGACATGGACGCCGCCCGCGCAGAGCTGGAAGAGGCTGGTTATAGCTGGGACAGCGAAGGCCACTTGCAGCGCTGATCCTGCCAATGCCCCCAATGCCCTGCCGCAGTACGATGCGGCAGGGCAGATTTTTTCAAGCCCGCGCAGAAAGTTCAGGCAATGACACGCCGCACCTATCTGATCAAACGCGTCATTCAGGCGATATTCTCGCTTTGGATTATTGCGACGATCCTGTTTTTCCTGTTCCGCATGGGCCTGCCAGACCCGACCGCGGCGCTGATCACCGAAGGGCTGAATGCCGAACAGCGCGCCGCTGTGCGCGCGCAGTTCGGGCTGGAAGACCCGCTTTGGCGGCAATATGTGCTGTTTCTGACCAATGCCGTACAGGGCGAATTTGGCACCTCTTTCAGCTACCGCGCACCGGTTTCAGAAATCGTCTGGGAACGGCTGGGCAATACCATGATCCTGATGCTGGCCGCGATTGTGCTGGCTTATGGCATCGGTGTGCCCTTGGGTGCATGGCTGTCATGGCGGCGCGGGTCGCGCACGGACACAGTGGGCATTTTCGTGGGCCTGATGTTCCGCTCTGCGCCGATGTTCTGGACAGGCATGATTGCGATCCTTGTTTTCGGCGTGGGGCTGTCGATCTTCCCGACGTCCGGTATGCGCACGCTGCCCTATGACGCAGACGGATTTCTGGACAAGATTTTCACGCTCGATTTCTTGTGGCACGCAATTTTGCCCGTGTTGATCGTGGCGCTGTATTATCTCGGCTCGCCGCTGCTGATTATGCGCAACACGATGCTGGAAGTTTACGGCGAGGATTTCATTGAGATGGCCCGCGCCAAAGGCCTGCAGGAACGCGACATTCTGTATAAACACGCAGCGCGCAACGCACTTTTGCCGGTTGTGACGCAACTGGCCGTGACCATCGGGCTGGCCGCTGGCGGGCAGGTGGTGGTCGAGGTGGTGTTTTCATGGCCCGGTTTGGGCCGCGAAATTCTAAACGCCGTGCGCACATCCGACTTTCCACTGGCGCAAGCCAGTTTCCTGATCATGGCGGCGTTCGTGATTACACTGAACCTGCTGGTCGACATTTTGTATACCACACTTGACCCAAGGGTGAGCTTCCGATGACCCTTCCCCCGATTTTACGCGCGGCTATGGGGCCGCTGCGGCTGATGATGCAAGACCGGCTGGCCGTGATCGGCATGTGCGTGCTGGGGGTGATTGTTGCCATGGCGCTGTTTGCGCCGGTGCTGTCGCCCCATGACCCGCGCCATATCAATGAAATCGAGGATGGCTCGGTTCTGGCGCGGGGGGCGGACGCTTGGGAATTGCGCGAAAGTCTTGGTCCGCTGGCCCTGAATGACGCCGCACAACGCGGCGATCAGTCCATCATTGTCGGGCGCAGCGGCACAGTCTGGACGCGGGCTGACACAGGTGACTGGACACGCATTGACGTTGCAACCGAGGCCGACCTCAATGCGGTCGATCTGAATGCGGACGGGCGTGCGGTCGTGGCTGGCACGCAAGGCACGATCCTGCTGGGCACAGGTGCCGACTGGCAACTTGTGCCTGCGCCAGAAGCGGATTTGCGCGGCGTCAAATGGCTGGACACGGAACGCGCGCTGATTGTTGGCGCGAATGAAGAAATCTGGCTGCTGGATGCCGCCGCAGGCACGTTTTCCGAAATCGACAGCCCCGTTGGGCGCGGCTTTCCGCTGAACGCTGTCGCACTGGATGCAGACGGCACCGCGATGATCGTGGGCGAGCGGGGGCTGGCCATCCGCTATGACCCTGAGACCGGAGCGGCAGAGCTGGAACGCATCGGCTCCAGCCGCGATCTGAACCATATCCATATCGCGCCGGACGGGGCCGCGCTGGTCGTGGGCGAACGCGGCACGCTGTTGCGGCGCGACAGTGCAGATGGCGATTGGGTCACGGACCCTGCACCCGACACCCGCGCGCTGCGCGCCGGTTGGATTGGCGATGACGGGCGCGCGGTTGCCGCAGGGCGCAATGGCATCATCATGGAATGGGACGGTGCCGCGTGGCAGATTGTGCCGACCGAAAGCGAGCGCCATTTACGCGCGTTACTGATGGTGGGCGATGACTGGCTGGCGCTGGGGTCTGACCGGTTCGTCACCCGCCTTTCACCCCCCTCGCGCGAGCATTGGTTCGGCACCGACCATCTGGGCCGTGATCTGTTCAGCCAGAATGTGCATGGCAGCCAGATCGCGCTGCTGGTGGGTTTTCTGGGGGCCACGCTGGTCGTGCTGATCGGCACAAATGTCGGCCTGATTGCGGGCTATTATCGCGGGCGGACCGAAACGATCCTGATGCGCACGGTCGATGTGATGTATGGCATCCCGTTTGAACCCTTTGCACTGATCTTGGTGCTGTTGTTCCAGCCCAGCCTGACGATCGTCATTCTGGCGGTCAGCTTGCTGACATGGCGCACAGTCGCGCGGTTGATCCGCTCACAGGTTCTCAGCTTGCGCGAACGGCCTTTCGTCAAGGCGGCACGCGTGGCAGGCGCGTCCGATTTGCGGATCATGTATCTGCACATCTTCCCCAATGTGCTGCCGCTGGTGTTTCTGGAACTGGCCATTATCGTCGGCGTGTCCATCATTGCCGAGGCGACGCTGTCCTTCCTTGGGCTTGGCCCACCGCAATCCATTAGCTGGGGCGGCATCTTGCATGATGCGCGGCTGTCGGGTGCGTGGCGCACCGCGTGGTGGTGGAACCTGCCGCCGGGCATTCTTATCATGACCACAGTGCTGTCGGTCTTTTTCATCTCGCGGTCGCTGGAAGTGGTCGCAAACCCAAGATTGAGAGCGCGGCAATGAAGGATATGGCACCACAAACCCTGCTGGATGTGCGCGATCTGGCCATTCATTACCGCACTGGTGCTGGGCCGGTGCAAGCGGTGGACGGCATTGATTTCACCATTGCGCCGGGCGAGGCGCTGGGGCTGGTGGGCGAATCCGGTTGCGGAAAAACCACAGCGGCCAAAGCCATGCTGAAGCTGCTGCCGCCCAATGGCGAAATCCCGCGCGGCGTGATTGATTTCGCAGGCCGTGATCTGGTGCCGCTGCAAGGCGAGGATATGCGCCGTGTCCGCTGGAAGGAAATCGCGTGGATTTCGCAGGCGGCGATGAACGCGCTTGATCCGGTCTACCGTGTCGGCGATCAGATCGTCGAGGCGATGCAAGCCCATATCAAGATAGATCAGGCCGAGGGGATGGCGCAGGCGGCGGATCTGTTCCGCGCTGTGGGTCTGGACCCGTCGCGCCTGCGCGCCTACCCGCACGAGATGTCGGGCGGCATGAAACAGCGCGCTGTCATTGCCATGGCGATGGCGCTTCAGCCGCAACTGCTGATCGCAGATGAACCGACCACCGCGCTCGATGTGGTGACACAGGCGCAAATCCTGTCGCGGCTGGCAAAGCAGCGACGCGAGCGTGGCATGGCGCTGATGTTCATCACACATGATATTTCCGTTGTGGTGCAGACCTGCGACCGCGTGGCGGTGATGTATGGCGGCAAGATCATGGAAACCGGGCCGGTGCGGCAGGTGTTCGGCCAGCCCTTCCATCCCTATACGATGGGGCTGACAAATGCGTTCCCCACACTGGAAGGCGCGCAGCGCGAATTGATCTCCATTCCCGGCACACCGCCCAATCTGCTGGACCCGCCCAAGGGCTGTCGCTTTGCCGAACGCTGCCCCTTTGCGACCGAGCGTTGCATTGCCGAAGACCCCGCACAGCACGAGGTTGGACCCGGGCGCTATGCGGCCTGTCATTACCCCGACCGGGTTGAGGAATTCCGCCGTGTCGCCGCCACCAATGACGCATGGGCCAAGGTCGGCCAGCGCCTGAATGAAGAAGTTACCAGCGTCACCCGCCGCGAACACAAAGAAAGTGCAGAGGTCTTGCAGGTCGAAGGGCTGGTCAAGCATTTCCCGATTCCGGGCGGGTTTTTCGGCAAATCCGAATCTTCCGTTCACGCGGTGGACGGGATTGATCTGACTTTGCAAGAAGGTGAGATTCTGGGGCTGGCAGGTGAATCCGGCTCGGGCAAAACGACGACGGGCGAAATGCTGGTGCGGTTGCAAGACCCCACCGCCGGGCGCATCGTGTCCGAGGGCGAGGATATTGCACCCCTGAAAGGGGCCGCGCTCAAGGCTTTCCGCCGCCGCGCGCAGATGGTGTTTCAAGACCCCTACCAGACGCTGAACCCGCGCTTTACCATTCAGGATATCGTGGGCGAACCGCTGACCATTCATGGCCTTGCCAAAGGGGCCAAGCGGCGCGAATTGGTGGTGCAATCGCTGGAACGCGCAGGCCTGAAACCTGCCGAGACCTATATGGAGCGTTTTCCGCATGAATTGTCGGGCGGGCAGCGCCAGCGCGTCGCCATCGCCCGCGCCATCGTGCTGGAGCCGCGATTTATTATCGCGGATGAGCCGGTGTCGATGCTGGATGTGTCCATCCGCGCAGGCGTGTTGAACCTGATGCGCCATTTCCGTGACGAGTTGGGCATTTCTTTCGTCTATGTCAGCCATGACCTGCCGACGATCCGCTATGTCGCCGACCGCACCGCGATCATGTATCTGGGTGAAATTGTCGAGGTTGGCCCCACGGAGAAGGTCATCGCCGAGCGCCGCCACCCCTATACGCAACTGCTGCTCGATGCCTCGCCCGAGCCGGACCCAAGCGTGGAAAAACCCCCGCTGGAATCGGCAGGGGAAATCCCGTCTGCAAGTGATATTCCCAACGGCTGCCGGTTCCATAACCGCTGCCCTTTGGCGACGGTTACCTGCGGCTGGGAAGGGCGCGACGTGATTGCCGCCCTTGCCGAATGGGATCTGGAGAAACGCAACCGCGACGCGCTGGGTGTGCCGGAACGCGACGAATTGGCGGTGCGCATTCCCGCGCCCAACGGTGTCACGGCGGCACGTGCGCAACTGGCCGAGGTGCTGGCCGCGCGCCCTGCGTCACTGGCCGAGGCCGCGACGGTGGAGGAGGCAGGCGATGCGCTGGTGGTGCAGTTTGCCAGCCACCCCTCGCCCAAACGGCGCAAGATTGCCGAAGGGCATGAGGTCGCTTGCGTACTCTATCCTGAATAGCGCGCCTTACCGGCCCACAGCATAAGCCTGCATCAGGCGCGGCGACGCGCCTGCGCGCAACAGCCCGTCGGCATCCTTCGCCGCCGCCGTCAGTCGCCCGATGCTCATCGGTGGCGCGGTCTGCACATCATGGTCGCGCGCGCGCAAATCAGCGATGACCTGCGGGCCGAATGTGTCCTCGACCATGATCTGGCCGGGGCTGCGTGATCGCGGGTAGAAGCTGGCGGGAAAATGGGTCGAATGAAACAGCGGCGCATCAAGGGCCTTTTGCACCCCCATGCCGAATTCCGCGTGATACAGGAAGAATATCAGTTGCCACTGGTCCTGCTGGTCGCCGCCCGGTGTACCGAACACCATGCGCGGCTGTCCGTTTTGCATCGCAAAACTGGGCGACAGCGTGGTGCGCGGGCGTTTTCCGGGGGCCAGTGATCCGGGCAACCCCTCTTCCAGCCAGAACATCTGCGCGCGTGAATTCAGGCAAAAGCCCAAGGACGGGATCGTGGGCGCGCTTTGCAGCCAGCCGCCCGAAGGGGTGGCCGCGACCATGTTGCCCTCGGCGTCGATGACATCCAGATGCACGGTGTCGCCGCGCTTGCGCGCCAGATGGGCCATTGTCGGTTCATAGACCGCACCATCGGTGCTGCTCAGGCGTTCCAGTGCGGCCAGCATGGCGCTGCGCTGCCCCTCGAACCCCGACACAGTGCCGGGGTTCAGGTCAAGACTGGCTTGCGTGCCGATAAGCGCGCGGCGCGCGGTGTTATACTCTTCAGACAGCAAGTCTTGCAGCGGCACATCGGTGAAATTCGGGTCCGCCAGATAGACCTCGCGGTCGGTATAGGCGAGTTTCATCGCCTCTGTGACCAGATGGATGAATTCGGCCCCATGCGGGTCCAGCGCATGCAGGTCCATGCCCCGCAGCAGGGCGAGCGATTGCAGCAGCACCGGCCCTTGCGTCCATGGCCCACATTTCGCAATGTCCCAGTCGCGGTGACTGCCCCAGACCGGCGCTTCGATCTGCGCGCGGTAGCCCGCCATATCAGCCGCATTCAGCACGGACCGCTGCATGTTGCCCTCGCTGTCGGGCAATTCCTGGCGGGCCAGCCACGTGTCCATCTCCTCTGCCACGAAGCCGCGATACAAGGCATCGCGCGCCGCCTCGATCTGGGCATCGCGGGACTTGAAGGATTCTGCCTCGGACAGGATGCGCGTGTAGGTGCGGGCAAGGGCGGGGTTGCGCAGCAACTGTCCCGCAACGGGCGCTTTGCCACCGGGCAGCCATGCGTCATAGGAACTTGGCCAGTTGTCGCGGAAAAAATCGGCCAGCCCGGCCAGTGTATCGGCAACGCGCGGCAGGCAGGGATGGCCTGCGCTGCAATAGTGAATTGCCGGTTCCAGAACATCGCGCAGGGGCAGACGCCCGTAATCGCGCAACATCAGCATCCAACCGTCCCACGCGCCGGGAATAACCGTCGCCATCAACCCGTCGCCGGGCACATGCCGCAAGCCCTGCGCGCGGTAATGCGCGATGGTCGCGCCTGCGGGGGCTGGGCCTTGTGCGCAAATCACATCAGCGCGCTGTGCTTGCGCCGACCACAAGATTGCAGGCAAGTCGCCCGCTGGTCCGTTCAGATGCGGCTCTACCACTTGCAGCACCAGACCGGCAGCCACCGCCGCGTCAAAGGCGTTCCCGCCACGCTCCAACATCGCCATCCCGACACTAGAGGCAATCCAATGGGTCGAAGTGACGACACCAAAGGTGCCAAGAATTTCAGGACGCGTTGTAAAGCTGGTCATGGGGGCGGGTATTCCTTGTGCAGTTCAGATGACAGCGCGCGGCTGCGTCGGGTCAGGTTGCGGTAAGGCCCAACATGCAGCAAGCAGATGCGATTGTCACCGCCCCCCGGCTTTTCTTGCCGCGCCCGCACATCACAATGCAGCAGCCGCCCGCGCCGCTTGATCATAGGCCCCGGACAAGGCCCGCATCATCGCGGCCATACGGCTAAGATCGGCTGGGTCGTGGCCCATCTGCCGGGCTGCACGTACGACCAATGCCTCTCGGATGTCAGCATATCGGATGCAGAGTTCCGCGCCCTTTTGCGTTATCGCCACAGATTTTTCTTTGCCATTGCGCCCTGTCTTGACCAGCTTGTGCGATTCCAGCTTCTTGATGGCGTAATTGGCCAGATGCGTGTCTTCTATATTCAAGACAAGGCAGATATCGGCCAAAGTCTTGGGCCGCGCGCGGTGGTTGACCAGATGCACGATAAGCACCTCCAACGGCGACAGGCCCGGCATACCGGCGGCGGTCATACAGCGCACCATCCAGCGGTGAAAGGCGTTATTTGCCATGGTCAGGGCAAACTCCACCTCGGACAAGGCGGGCAAGGAAGAATTTGCCAGATGCGCAGAGCTGACCACCGGCCCGATATCGGGAATGATCGGGCGGGAGGTATCTATCGGTTCAGCATCGTGTTCGGCAGCCATAGGGCAATCTCCGGGAATATGGACAGGATCGCAGTCGCAAGGACAAGGATCAGAAAGAAGGGCAGCGCCATGCGCGCGATCTGAAAAATGCCGCGCCCCGTAATGGATTGCAGCACGAACAGGTTAAAGCCCACAGGCGGGGTGATCTGACTCATCTCGACCACCAGCACCAGAAAGATGCCGAACCAGATCGGGTCAATGCCTGCGGCCATAACCATAGGCAGAATGACCGATGTGGTCAGCACCACAATCGAGATCCCATCGAGAAAGAAGCCAAGAATGATGAAAAACACCAGCAATGCGGCCAGCAGGGCGAATTGCGAATAGCCTTGCGCCCCGATCCACTGGGCCAGAAGACGCGGAATGCCGGTATAGCCCATGGCAACCGTCAGAAAAGACGCGCCCGCAAGGATAAAGGCAATCATGCAGGTGGTCATCGCAGCCCCGCGCAGACTGTCGACAGCGCTGCCCCGGTCCAGCCCGCCTGAGAGGCCAGAGATCAACAGCGCGCCAACAACGCCGATCACCGCCGCCTCGGTCGGCGAGGCAAGTCCAGCATAGATCGAGCCGATGACAGCAAAGATCAGCGCCACGGTTGGGCCGAGTGCCTTGAGCGCGTCCCAGCGCACGGCCCAGCTTGGCGCAGGTTCGGGTGCGGGCAGCTTGTCGCGGTTGAACACCGACCACAGCATGACATAGCCCGCGAAAAGCGACGCCAGCATCAGCCCCGGCAGCACCCCCGCGAGAAACAATCGCGCGATGCTTTGCTCGGTCGCGGCCCCGTAAACGATCAGGATGATCGAGGGCGGGATCAGAAACCCGAAGGTGCCCGCACCGGCCAGTGTGCCGATAGAGATGTCGGAATCATAGCCGCGCTTCTTCAACTCTGGCAGGGACATGCGCCCCACGGTGGCCGTGGTCGCAGCGGAAGAACCGGACACCGCCGCAAACAGCGCGCAGCCCAGAATATTGGCATGTAGCAGCCCCCCCGGCAGGCGGCGCGTAAACGGGGACAGCCCCCGGAACAGGTCCGACGACAAGCGCGAGCGGAACAGGATTTCACCCATCCAGATGAACATGGGCAGCGCCGTCAGATCCCAGACATTCAACGACCCCCAAACCTTGGTCGCAAACACCGCGCCCGCAAGGCCGGGGCGGGTCAGTTCCATCGCCACAAAGGCCACCGCCATCAGCGAAAATCCGACCCACAGCCCCGCCAGCAAGAACCCGAACAGCGTGATGACAAGAATGATCGACAGGGTAAGCAGGTCCATCAGTGCCCCCCGGTGCTGCGTGCTTTCTCGGCACGCTGAAAGGATGTGTCACCCCCGCGCAGGGCTGTGACCAACTCGTCCAGCAATGCGACCAGCAGCAGCACAAAGCCCAGTGTCATGACGCCTTGGGGTATCCACAAGGGGACACGCACCATGCCGAAAGACACCGAATTGAAGCGCCACGAATCGAGGGCTTGTGCGCCAGAGTTCCAAGCCGCGAACCCCGACAGCGCCAAGGCGGCCAGCAGCACCAGAATGCCCAGACCGCGTTGGACCATTGGCCCGCCTATGGTCAGCAACAGACTGACCCGCACATGCCCGCCAGCCCGAAGCGTGGCAGGCAGCGCCAGCGTTGCCGCCGCTACGAACAAGAACCCCCCGAAATCCGACAATGACGGGATGGTAAAGCCGATCGGCGTTGCGCCCATAAGATATAGCGCGCGGTCGAGCACACGACCAAGGATTTGCACCAGAACAAGCGTGGCAATCGCCACCATTGACAGGCACGCAAGCGCCAGCGCACCGGCATATACTCCGTCCAAGGCCTTGCGCATCTGCGCCCCCAATTTTGCGGTGAAAGACAAAGGCAGGGCGCGTGGCCCTGCCTGACTGGCGTGCTTATTCGGCGCGGAATGCGTCCAGAACGGCGGCACCGGTGTCTCCGGCCTCGTCCATCCATTCGGCGGCCATCGTCTCGCCAATCTCGGACAGACGCGCGGACAGGGCGTCAGAGGGTTGCATCACGACCATGCCCGCCTCTTCCAGCGCTGCAATCTGTGTGTCCGTCTCGGCGCGCGACATCTCCCACCCGCGTGCCTCTGCGGCCTCTGCTGCCGCAAGGACGGCGTCGCGCTCGTCATCCGACAGGGCGTCCAGCGCAGAACTGTTCACGAAAACCATGTTCTTTGGCAACCATGCCTGCACATCAATGTAATGGCTGGTGTAATCCCATGCCTGCGACGACACCCCGGTTGAGGGCGATGTAATCATCGACGCCACCCGCCCGGTGCTAAAGGCAGTCGGAATATCGCCTGCTTCCACCTGTGTCGGTATCATGCCCAAAAGTTGCGCCATGCGTTCTGTTGCGTTGTTATAGGCGCGGAACGTGACACCCTGAAGCTGCGCAGGCTCGGTCACTTCTTCGCGCAGGAACAGCGATTGGCCGGGCCACGGCACCGAGAACAGCAATGTCAGCCCTTGCGCTTCCAACGCCTCTGACACCGCGTCGCGCGATGCGTCCCACAACGCCTCGGCCTCGTCATAGCTGGCGGCAAGGAAAGGGATGCTGTCGACACCGAAAACGGGGTTTTCATTCACAAGCTGGGACATCAGGATCTCGCCAATCGGTGCCAAACCGCGCCGCACAGAATCCTTGATCTGGCCATGCGCGAACAGCGAGCCTGCGGAATGCACCGTAATATCCAGCGCACCGTCAGTTGCCTCGCGGATGTCATCGGCGAAGGCTGTAATGTTTTGCGTGTGGAAAACGGCATCGCCGTAAGGTGTCGGCATATCCCACGCTGTCTGGGCAAATGCGGGCGACGCGGCCAGCGCGACTGCCGCAGCGGCGATATTGAAGCGAAGTGTCATTTCAAAACTCCCTGTTTCAGCACCATCTTGACGCAGCGCAGATCAAGCGTTGACATTTTATCTGTAATTCGTCAACAAAAAATCATATCTGCCCCTGATGCCAAAGGAACAAACCATGACAACGCTTGAAAAAGCAGCATTGGCGGTGTTGTGATGGCGTCCGCCCATTCTGAAGCGCCAGAACCACCCAGAATCAGCACCCTTGGTGTGGATGGGATGCGGGTCAGCTTTGGCAGCACGCTGAGTGAAGCGGCGAACCGTGCCGCCCTGTCCTTTCGCGCCGCGATTGAGGCAGAGGGGTTGATGGGGGTTGAAGAAACCGCTACCTCGCTCACCTCGGCCTATCTGCGGCTTGATCTGGACCATGCCGACCATGACAGCTTGCGCGCGAAGATCGAAACACTGCTTGGCAGCCGCGACTGGTACGCCGCCCCCTTGCCACAAGGGCGCAAGCTATGGCGTGTGCCTGCGGTCTTTGGCACCGATCTTGCGCCCCAACTGGAAGAGGCCGCAAAACTGGCGGGCCTGTCGCCTGACGCGGCCATCACTGCGCTGTGCGCCGCCCCGTTGCGCGTGCAGACAATCGGCTTTGCGCCCGGCCAGCCATATTTGGGCGAATTGCCCCGCGAATGGGATATTCCGCGCCAGACCGGCCTGACCGCGCATGTGCCCGAAGGGGCGGTGGCGGTGGCGATCCGGCAGATGGTGCTGTTCTCGGTCAGCACCCCAACGGGCTGGCGGCACGTGGGTCAGACAGCCCTGCGCCTGTTCAACCCCGACAAACCCGATCCCTTCATTCTGCGCCCCGGCGATGAGGTGCAGTTCCAGCCCGTCACCCGCGAAGAGTTCGAGAATATCCGCACCCGAGATGCAGATGGCGGCGCGGTTTCGGAAAGGCTGGGCTGATGGCAGAGATCATCTTGCACCGCACAGGGCCGGGCGTCACGCTTCAGGATATGGGCCGGAAGGGGTATCTGGCACAGGGCCTCTCGCGTGGGGGTGCGGCGGATATTCTGGCGCTGGCAGAGGGGGCCGCGCTGTTGCAACAAGACGCAGACCTTGCGGCAATCGAGATTGCGGGCAGCTTCGTAAGCCTTGAAGTGACAGCGCCTGCCCGCATCGCCCTGACCGGTGCGCCAATGCGCGCGCTTTGCGACGGGGCGGCACTGGCATGGCATGCCAGTCACGCCTTGCCCGCAGGCGCGCAGCTAGAACTGTCGGGCAGTGCCGGTGGCTACAGCTATGTGCATTTCGGCGGCGGGATTGAGGGCGACGATATGCTCGGCTCGCGCTCTGCGCATCTGGCGGCGGGCATAGGCCAGATGTTGGAAGGCGGCGGGAAATTTCCCATCGGGGCAGATCGCGGCAGTCGGGTGGGCATGACCTTCGCGCCCCTGCCGCGCTTTGATGGCGGGGTCTTGCGGTTGGTGGAGACGCCGCAAACACACCTGTTCGGGCAAGACGTGCTTGAACGCTTCACGGCCACCCCCTTCAGCAAGGATGCGCGCGGCAACCGTATGGGCCAACGACTGGTCAGCGAGGGTGCGGGCTTTGAAACGGCTGCGGGCCTGACGATCCTGTCGGAAAGCATTGTGCCCGGCGATATTCAGGTCACGGGCGATGGCGCACCTTTCGTGTTGCTGTCAGAATGCCAGACCACAGGGGGCTATCCGCGCATCGGCACGGTTCTGCCTTGTGATCTGCCGCGACTGGTGCAGGCCCGCGCCGGTGCAGAGCTGCGCTTTTGCTTTATCCCGCTGGATGAGGCAGTCGCGTTGGAGCGGGCAGAGGCCAAGCGCCGTGCAGGTCTGCGCAGTGCCGCCTACCCCATGATCCGCGACCCCCATGACATGGCCGATCTTCTGGCCTATCAACTCATCAGCGGCGTGACGCGCGGCGATGATCTGGAAAGGAGCGCATCATGATTACACGGATCGACCTGAATGCCGATATGGGCGAAAGCTTCGGGCCTTGGCCTATGGGGGCGGATGCAGCGCTTTTGCAAGTCATCACATCGGCCAATATCGCCTGCGGATTTCATGCAGGCGACCCCGACGTGATGGCGCAAGCAATGGCTGTGGCAGTGGAAAACGGGGTGGGCATTGGCGCGCATCCGGGTCTGCCGGATTTGCAGGGCTTCGGGCGGCGGCGGATGCAGATCGCAGCCGCTGAGGCGCGCCATCTGGTGGCCTATCAACTGGGGGCCGCACAGGCGATGGCGCGCATGGCAGGCGGGCAGGTGCGGCACCTGAAACTGCATGGCGCGCTGGCCAATATGGCCGCCGAAGACGAAGCCCTTGCCCGCGCCTGCTATGAGGGCGCGCTGGCCGTGGACCCCGAAATTATCGTGATGGTGATTTCCGGCACCGCACAGGCCCGCGCGGCACAAGCCTTGGGCGCACGCATCGCGCATGAGATTTTCGCCGACCGCGCCTATACCGAGGACGGGCTATTGATGGACCGCCGCCTGCCCGGCGCTGTCATCCATGATGCAGATGAGGTTTGCGCGCGGATCATTGCCATGCTCAAGGCGGGCGCGATCATCACCGCACAAGGCACCCATCTGCCCGCAGAGATCGACACGATCTGCCTGCATGGCGACACCGCAGGGGCCGTGGCACTGGCCCAAGCGCTGCACGCCGCGTTGACAGGCGAGGGTGTCAGCCTGAAACCCTTTGACGGGCCGCGCGCCCCGTGAAAACGCGACCAGCGGCGATGCTGCAAGCTGCGTTGCGGGTCACGACTGCTGCTGCGTCTCGTCACGCTCTGCCTCGGCCAGTTCGGCGGACCATGTGGCAGCAGCCTCGATTGCGACAGGCGATGCGGTCGGCAAAACGCCAAGGTAGCTTTCGGTTTCCGCAGTCGGAACGCTTGCGCGCTGCGTCATGCGGTACAGCGCATACAGGGCGATGGCCCCGAATGTCGCCCCAAGCACCAGCCAAAAGGCAAAGGGACCAAGCCCCTCCATCGCCCAGCCAGTCGCCAGCGGCCCGACAATCGCCCCCAGCCCAAAGGTGAACACAAGCCCGCCAGATGCGGCTGGCATGTCCTCGGCTGACAGCGAATCGTTGGTATAGGCAAGGAACAACGCGTAAAGCGGCGTTGTAACGCCCCCTGCAAAGAAGGCGGATACCATCAGAAACCAGAACCCGCCCGCAGTTGCCCAGCCCAAGGTGCAAAACACAAAGCCGATAACCGAGGCCCCGAAGATCAGTTTGCGGCGGTCCATCCTGTCGGACAACCAGCCAATCGGGTATTGCAACAGCAAAGCCCCCGCAAACAGCATCGCAACAAACAAAGAGATTTGCGCCGCTGTCAGCCCGATCTGACTGCCAAAAACTGCCCCCATGCCCGATTGGGTGGCGTAGATGCTGCCCAAAAGGAAAATCCCCACTGTGCCAAGGGGCGAGCCGGTGAACAGTTTTCGCAACGGCATGGCCCGCGCAACTTCGGTTGCGGGGACAGGCGTTGCCGATAGCAGGATCGGCGCGAATGAAATCGACACAAGGATCGAGGCCCCTATGAACAGCACCGAAGTTGCCGCACGCCCAGCGTCAACAGCCCTTGCGCACCGATAATGCCCAGCGTCTGCGCGATCATATAGGCCGACAGTACCTTGCCACGCGTCTCATTGGTGGCGGCGTTGTTCAGCCAGCTTTCCGCAGCGACATATATGCCGGACATGCAAAACCCGATCAGGATACGCAGGATCGTCCAGGCCCACGGCTCGGTCAGCAGAGGGAATGCAACCAGCCCCGCCGACATGAAGCTGCCAAGTGCCGCAAACACGCGCACATGGCCGACATTGCGAATCATCACAGGGGTAATGCGCGCGCCCGACAGAAAACCAAGGAAATAGCCAGAGGTCACGATGGCCAGTTCTGCGGCCGAAAACCCCTCGATCCCGCCGCGCAGGCCAATCAGGGTGAAATGCATGCCATTGCCCAGCATAATAAGCAATATCCCCAGCAACAGGGGTCAGACGCCAGAAAATACCTTGATCATAAAACGACCCTTTCGCCGAAGCACAGCACCTTCCCCGCCCCGATTTTGCATAGCTCGACTGCGGCTGCCTATGCTGCAACGCCGCATTGCAGCACGATTGCGACAAACGCGGCCAAAGGTTGTGCTGTCCCCAATGCCACGCTTTGAAGGGGTGCGAATTTGACAGCGGGCTGAAGCCCCGGCAAGAAAAAACGTCGGGGCCGCTGGCGTGAATTATGATGTCGCACCTTTGCCGAATAGCGCAGCCCCCCTCAAGGCGTTCTGCTTGTCACGTTGAACTACCTGAGGTTGTTGCTTAGGTAAGCAGTCCGCAGAACCTTCGGGTTTCATCTGCGGATCGCTCGGAGGGGCAAATGATGCTTGAAGGTATGTCAGAACCGGATCGACCAAATAGCGAGAAGATGTTTGCACTCATGATGCGCTCACCAGATCTGGTGGCGCTGTTTGATCCAGAGGATCGTCTGCAAGCGGCAAACCCCGCATATTGTGCAGCCTATCATTGCGACCCTGCGCAGCAGCTTCTCTGGCGTGACATCATGCGCACGAACTATCAAAACAAGCGCGGCCCCTTGATCGAAACCGAGGATATCGAGGCGTGGCTGACAGATGCTTGTGCGCGCCGCGCCACATTGCCCTACCGCGCTTTCGAGGCCGAGTTGCATAACGGCAAGTGGATCTGGATCACAGAGACAGTCTCTGCCGATGGGTGGATGTTCTTTCACGCCTCCAATATTTCGTCCTTGCGCGCCTCAAGCCGACATCTTCGCAAAGAGCGCGACGCGGCACGGCGCGAGTCTTGGACGGATGCGTTGACCGGGGTTCCGAACCGCCGCTATGTCATGACGCGGCTGGAAGACTGGTTCGAGGCGCAGCGCCTTCAGCAGGAATTCGGGACACATTCGCTTGCCATTGTGGATCTGGATAACTTCAAAACCCTCAATGACCGCTTTGGCCATGAATTCGGCGATGCTGTCCTGACATCGTTTTGCCGGGATGCCGTCAGCAGCATCCGGCCACTGGACCTGTTTGGCAGGATCGGCGGCGAGGAGTTTCTTTTTCTGATGCCAAACTGTCCGCTAGAGGTCGCGCAGAACCGGCTAAACCTGTTGCAAAGAATGATCCGCCATCCCGGCCACAGCGCTGAATCTGCGGATGTGACCTATTCCTTTTCGGCGGGACTGGTCCTTGTCCGGGACGACAAGGACATCCACCATGCCATCCGGCGCGCCGACAAACTGATGTACCGCGCAAAGCTGGAGGGGCGCGCCCGCGTTCTGTGCTGAGCACCGCACACCGAAAGATGGCGTGCCCAAGCAAGACAGTGTCTACGCGATCCGGCAAGGGTGTTTGCGCAGCGCGCTTTCACCAATTGTTGCTGCGAAGATAATCGAAATCGACATCTGGAAACAGATCGCGGTTTTCGAGCATTTCTTCCAATGACATCAAATCAATTTCGACCGCATGCTGTTTGTTGAGCAGCTTGACACCGGCCTTCGTGTTGACTGGCAAAAAGGGGCGTTCGTCGCAAAACAGGTCAAGCACCCTTTGGCCCTGACGCACAAAGACTACCCCGAAAAACTGGGTCTTGTCGGCCATCATTATGCGCACCGGAACGCCAAATTTGGGAAGCTTCGCCTGCGACATACCACCAGTTCCTTTTCGACCATTCTATCACTCGCGGGACGCGCCACACCAGACGGGGCCGCGCGGTGCATTCGTATCCTTGCCCCCGCCTGCCATGACAACTGGAACTTTCGACAGCTATAGGCAAATGATTTTTCTCATTTGCGCGTGATGTTTTCGTGGATGTGGTCCGAATAGTGGCACCGCGCCTTGCCTTCAGGGTTTTTTCACACACGCTCCCCCATCACATGACAGCCCCGATCAGGGGCCGTCCATGCTCAACTCACGACCGATCTGCGCTGGCAGTCACTTCGCCTCAAAGGGCTTTATCAAACTGCCCAGCTCTGTCGGGAAAGGGAATACAATCGTCGAGTTCTTCTCGGCCCCGATGGTCGTGAGCGTGGACAGATAGCGCAATTGCATCGCGCCCGGCTCTGCGCTCAGGATTTCTGCCGCCTCTAGCAGTTTGGCGGCGGCCTGTTGCTCGCCCTGCGCGTTGATGACCTTGGCACGGCGTTCGCGCTCTGCCTCTGCCTGCCGGGCAATGGCGCGGATCATGGATTCGTCGATATCAACATGCTTGATCTCGACATTGGCCACCTTGATCCCCCAACCATCGGTCTGGGTGTCGATGATTTCCTGAATGTCGCTGTTCAGCTTGTCACGCTCGGACAGCATTTCATCCAGTTCATGCTTGCCCAACACCGAGCGCAGTGTGGTCTGTGACAGCTCTGACGTGGCCTGCATGAAGTTTTCGACCTGAATCGTGGCCTTTTCTGGGTCGACCACGCGGAAGTAAATCACGGCATTCACACGGACTGAAACGTTGTCCTGACTGATGACGTCCTGACTGGGCACATCCAGCACGCGCACGCGCAAATCCATGCGCACGACCTGCTGGACAATCGGGATGACCAGAATAAGCCCCGGCCCTTTTGTTCCAGTGTAGCGGCCAAGCGTAAAGACGACAGCGCGTTCATATTCACGCAATACCTTGATGGCAGAGGCCAGAAAGGCCAGCACCAGAACGATAATGACGACCAGAAAGCCCAGATCGCCGAATATCTGCAAGATATCCATCAAATTTCTCCTTTCTCTGGCGGCACAGGCGGCGAAGGCCCTCAGGCGGTGTCAGTCTGGCCCTGTGTCGCGGCGGGTTTGGGAGCGACATGCAGGGTCAGCCCCTCGATTTTCGTGATGATGACATCATCATTCTTGGCGAAGGTCTGCTCCGCGCGGGCATTCCAGCGCTCGCCATTTACAAACACATGCCCTTTCGTGCCCTGCCAATCCTGCACTTGGGCCGTTGCATTCAGCAGATCATGCACCCCTGTCGTCACCTTGCGCCGGTGCGAGACATAGCCCAGCCGCGCCACAATCGCCGAGAATGCCAGCGACGCCACAGCCACAGCCGCAAGCGCGGGGATTGACGGCTCGAACCCCGGCACGTCGGAATCGAACAGGAAAACACCCCCCGCCACAATGGCGACTGTGCCCCCTATGCCCAGAATCCCAAATGACGGGCTGAACGCCTCGGCCAGCACAAGCAGCAAACCCAATCCGATCAGGGCGAGTCCGGCGATGTTGAAAGGCAGGATCGACAGCGCGAACATGCCAAGGATCAGACTGATCCCGCCAATCGTGCCCGGCACCAGCGCGCCGGGGTTAAGCAATTCAAACACAATCCCGTAGAAACCCACCACCATCAGCAACAGCGACACATTCGGGTTGGCGATGATCGACAAAAGCTGTGTGCGCCAGTCTGGCGCGATGGACACAAGGCTCAGCGCTTCGGTGTCCAGCACGAAATCCTCACCATCAAGCTGGACTGTCCGGCCATGCGCGCGGTCCAGCACTTCGGTCAGATTGCGGGCGGTGAAATCGGCGACATTTTCCTCGACTGCGGCACTTGCGGTCAGGGTTGCCGCGTCGCGCACGGCACGTTCGCCCCAATCGGCATTGCGTCCGTGAATTTCGGCCAGCGAGCGGATTTGTGCAATCGCATCGTTCATCGCTTTGGCCATGCCAGCATCGGCGGGCGCGGAGTCAGTGTCATCGTTGCCATTGGTGCCCTCATCGCCAGCCCCCTCATCAGAACCGGCATCATTTTCATCTGCGGGATCATCGCCAAACGGCAGCCCACCGCCCCCGCCGCCCAGACTGACAGGCGTCGCGGCCCCGACCGAGGTTCCGGGGGCCATAACGGCCAGATGGCTGGCGTATAAGATGAAAGTGCCCGCACTCGCCGCGCGCGCACCGGACGGGGCGACGAAGGTTGCGACAGGCACGGAAGAGTTCAGAATTGCACTGTTGATCTCGCGGGTAGAGGTCACCAACCCGCCGGGCGTGTCCATTTGCACGATGACCAATCCCGCGCCATCGGCGGCGGCGGTCTCAATCCCGCGGATCAGGTAATCGGCGCTTGCAGGGCTGACAGCCCCGTCAAGCTCAAGGACTACGGCCTGCCCCGCGCGGTCGTCGTTTTGCGCGTGCAGCGCCAACCCGAACAGCCCCAGACAAAACACGAGTGCTGACCCGATCCGCCATAGGCTCCGCATCCGGGGTCTTGTATGACTGAGCATAGATTTGCCCCTTCACCTTTTTCACCAGATGACGTTTACATAGTGCAAATGTTGCAATTTTCAATTCGCCCGCATGGTGCGCCGCCCCAATCAGCGGCGCAATTTTCCTGAAATCGCCCGTCCGAAAACACGTGCGATGGGGTTGAAATTGGCGGTGATAATGGTGCGCAGAACAGTTCTAAATCAGCTACTGTTTTGCATTCATTTGCGTTTTGGGTGCGCGTTGGTGCGCCGTAATCTTTGTGACAGATGCTTCGGGATTTGGCGTGGATACCGCTTTGAGATGGGCGCGATGAGGCTTCGCGCTGTCATCTCTGCGTCGCGCCTTGGCTGCCTGACACACCTCATCCGTAATGAAAGCGATCAGTTGATATCGGTTCTCCAGACCAGATTTATGATAAATCGCCCCAAGTTGCGTTTTCACTGTCGATAACACGCTGCCACGCATTTTTGCGATTTCGGCATTTGAAAACCCTTTCACGACAAGAATGGCAACCTCGTTTCCGCCTTTGACAGCCCCCAGTCACGTGCGTGCATTTCAATTAGGTTTTCTTTTCCCGGTTCCTGCAAAGCTGCGGCAAGTTTGCGGGCATCATATTTCGATACAATCATTTGCCCAAGAAACCTATAAGAGATCACGGTTACAATTCCCGTAAGGACGAAGAAGGCCACGAATAGGGATGAGATTACCGGTAATGTCCGTAGCCCCCCATCCAGCAATGAAGCTGATACAAGCGCCGTTTTGCCAGCCGCGACACTCAGCACAAAGCCAATACCGATCCAAATTAATTTGGCGCCACCCATTGATGGTTCCTTTCGGCTTCTCCCTGCGCGCAATCGCAAACGTATCGCGGCAGTTTTGTTAGTGTATCACGTTTCTCCGAACATAGGATGTGGAAACATTTAGGCTGCACACTCTCAACTTTAAGGCGATCCCGCCTGTTCTGGCAACCCTCCACCACGCTTGATGGCATCAATCCCCATTTCAAGCCGTGCTGCATTTCAGTCTGTGCCGCCCTTGGGCTTGCCCCGCCAAGGCGGCGGGCCGATTTGGGGGCAAGCCGCGAGACATTGGGGGCCAGATCAGGTGTCAGGGGTGTTGGCGCACCATTTGCAACCAGCGTGATGCATAGCCTTCAAGCTGTCCAAGGGTCGTTCGGTCCAGCGGAGCAAGGGTTTCGCCGACACGCGCGGGCTGCCCGCCACATAGCAGGGCCGCACCTTGGCTGGTGCCCGTCAAACCCTTGGCGCGGATGACCTCTGCCCCGCTTGCCGCCTGAAGCATGGTAAGGAAAGCCCTGTTCTTGCCGAATGGTCCTTCGACAATCACCGGCCCCCTCTGCCCGATCAACCGCAGACATTCCGCGCTGACCAGCGCAAGATAGAACCCAAGCGCCGCGACGCGGGTATCGCTGCCGAGAGTTGGCTCTGGCCCGTGCCAGCGGGACGCGTGGTCGGGAAACGGCCCGCTTCCCGGCGCAAGACAGGGCAGCAGCATGATATCTTGCTGCAACACCTGCGCCATACCTTCGGATGTCACTGTTCCGCCCGCCCCTTGCAGGGCCAGAT
This sequence comes from Roseinatronobacter monicus, assembly GCF_006716865.1. Taxonomy (NCBI): domain Bacteria; kingdom Pseudomonadati; phylum Pseudomonadota; class Alphaproteobacteria; order Rhodobacterales; family Paracoccaceae; genus Roseinatronobacter; species Roseinatronobacter monicus. The sequence goes on from NZ_VFPT01000001.1 coordinate 3,079,554, forward strand.
CATATTCCCGCCCGCCCATGAACCGCGCCGAGGGGACAGGCGCGCCAAGCGCGTTGATATTGACCAGCAGGTCGCGGCCCTCGTCCAATGCAACCGGCGCACCGCCAATCGCCATTGCCACGACCCATGTGCCGGTCGAGATCACGCCAAAGGGGGCGTTCTGCGTCAGCAGATGCGGCAGCAGCGAGGCATTGGAATCGTGAATACCGCACACCACAGGCGTGTCAGGCGCAAGCCCTGTATGCGCAGCAATGGCGGGGTGCAGATGGCCCAGAACATCACCCGGCTTGCGCACTTTGGCCAGCTTTTGTGTCAGACCCAGCCGCGCAACCAGATCTGACGGTTGCCCGCGCGACATGTCCCACAGATCGGTATGGCAGCCCAGCGATGTGACATCGCAGGCGCGTTCGCCGGTCAGCCGGAACGCCCAATATTGCGGATAGGTCACAACATGCGCGACCCGCGCCGCCAGTTCCGGCACCTCGCGGAACTGCCAGAAAATCTGCGCGCCAAGGTTCAGCCCCGCTCCTAGCGATGGACTTCCGGTTTGCGCGAAGGGCGGGCGCAGCGCGTCATATGCGCGGCGGCAGGTGTCGGGGCCGTCATGCTCATAATCAAGGATCGGCGCGGCCAGATTGCCCTGCTCATCCAGCAAGGCCGCGCAAGCCCCGTGGGTGGTGATCGAGATGGCCGAAACCGGGTGCTGCGCGTTCAATGCGCGCAAACCGTCCGGCAAAAAGCGCCAGTGCCCTTCAGTGTCGAAATGCGGCCAAGGCGGGCCGGGGCGCACAGTGTTCGGGCGCGTCAGAACCGCGATTTCGTCCAGAGATTCCGGGTCCACCAGTGCAAGCTTGGCGTTGGTCTTGCCAATATCAATGACAGCAATCGCGCTCATGGCATGTGGAACATGGGCCGCAGGGGCGTGGCGACAGGCGATGAATCAGCGTTGGTTTGCATCAGGTCCGCCATATGCGCCCACCAGCGCTGCATCACCGGATGGTCAGGCAGATCATCCATGCGATGGGCGTCATTGCGCCACAAAACCCCGAACAGGATGCCGGTGTCTGGGTCCAGATGGATGGAATAATCACTGACACCTGCATCTTTCAACAGCGCGACAAGTTCGGGCCAGATTTCATCATGGCGGCGCTTGTATTCCGCTTCCATGCCCGCGTTGAGTTGCATCTTGAAGGCGTATTTTTCCATCAGCGACCTCTCGATTTTTCCCACAGGCGCGGCTGCGCGATGACTGAAATCAGCAGCACGCCGATCACAATGGACATCACAATCCCCGGCACATTCAACAACCCCAACCCGAAGGTGACCAGCCCCATGATAAACGCCGCCAGAACCACGCCGGGAATTGTGCCCGCACCGCCAAGGATGCTGACGCCGCCAAGGACCACCATGGTCACAATCTCCAACTCCCACCCCATTGCGATGGACGGGCGGGTAGAGCCAAGGCGCGAGGTCAGACAAACTGCCGCCACCCCGACATCAGCCCTGTCAGCAGGAACAGGATGAATTTCACCCGCGCAACGCGGATGCCCGAAAATGCGGCGCCCACCGGGTTGTTGCCAATCGCATACACCGCGCGGCCAAAATTCGTCTTGTGCAGCACGATCCCGAAAATGACTGCCAATACGGCAAAAAGTGTCAACTCGAACGTGTCCGTCGTCGAATGATTTGGAACAGGTGGCATGATTTTGGTCTGGAGGGCTCCGGCTCAGTTGGTTGATGTTATGCTGCTTGGCGCTGATGGATCAAGCGCCGGTTCTTAATTGTCTGTGCTTTGATTTTCTCCCTTTCTGCCAGAATTTCTGGGCCTCGTCCGAAGTAGACGTCGGCGGGTGTCAGATTGCCGAGGCTTTCGTGGTAACGGTGGTTGTTGTAATGCTCGACAAAGGCGGAGATGGCGGCTTCAAGTTCGCCCTGCAGATAGTAGTTTTCCAGCAGGATACGGTTCTTGAGAGTTTGATGCCAACGCTCGATCTTGCCTTGCGTCTGCGGGTGGTTGGGCGCACCGCGGACGTGATCCATGCCATGTTTGCCCAGATATGTGGCAAGGTCGCCCGCGATATAACAGGGGCCGTTATCGCTCAGAAGTCGCGGCTTGTGCAGCACGGTGACGCTGTCGCAGCCTGATGCGGCCAGTGCAATGTCCAGCGTGGCGCTGACATCATCCGCCCCCATGTTGGTGCAAAGCTTCCAGCCCACGATGTAACGCGAGAAGTCGTCGAGCACGGTGGACAGATAGAACCAACCCCATCCGATCACTTTGAGATAGGTGAAGTCGGTCTGCCACATCTGGTTCGGTCGGGTGGTCTTGTCCTTGAACTCATCTGCGGCTTTGACCACGACATAGGCGGGGCTGGTGATCAGGTCGTAAGATTTGAACAATCGATACACGGAAGCTTCTGATACAAAATACTTTTCCGTATCAGTAAAGCGTACCGCCAGTTCCCTGGGAGAAAGGTCCGGTTCGTTGAGTGCCAAGTCTACAATCTGTTCCCGTACGGCATCCGGGATGCGGTTCCAGACCTTGGACGGCCGTGATGAGCGGTCTTCCAACCCCTCCGGGCCGTGCTCAACATAGCGATCATACCAGCGGTAGAATGTCGTGGGCGGCACCCCGATCTGGGCCAGGGTCCGGCGGACTGGAAGGTGAGATTGCTCGACGATCCGGATAATCTCGAGCTTTTCAGAAGCAGGGTATCTCATTCGTGGTCGCCCCCAGCCCCGGTCGTGTTTTTTTTAAGGATGCGGTTCTCCAGGGTCAGGTCGGCCACCACTTCCTTCAGGGCCATAGACTCGGCGCGCAGATCCTTCACCTCTGTGCTGGTTGCCTGACGGGCGGTGTCACCCGCCAGGCGCTTCTTCCCAGCCTCGAGAAACTCCTTCGACCAACTGTAATACAGGCTTTGCGCAATGCCCTCGCGACGGCACAGTTCGGCAATACTGTCCTCGCCGCGAAGACCGGCCAAAACGATGCGGATCTTCTCTTCTGCGCTGTGAACCTTGCGGGTCGCGCGGCGGATGTCTTTGACGGCCTTCTCGGCCTCAGCTTTCTTCGTCACGGGTTTCGCTTGCGCGGTCCTTCGGTTCTTGCTCATCTTCGCTCCATGAAGGCTACGATGAGCCAGAAACCCTCCGTTCCGCAAGATGCCTAAAATGTTCCATGGGTGCTGACGTCAGACACTCTACCGGATCGACATCGCGTCGAAACACACCGTGGCGTTTGCCTTGCGCTAGAACCTCGCTCAGCCGCGTGACAAGCACCGACTGGATATCAGCCGCATCGCTAAGCTGCGCGACCGTCTTGCCACCCATAAGGTTTTCCGAGTTCAGCAGCCGGATAAACCACGGTTTACGGCGAAAATGGTCCATTGTGAAATGGACCAGCTCGCGCACTGCCGCGCGCGGGTTGTTCGGGTCCAGTGCCAGTTGCGCCTCGCCCCGCCGGATTTGGACATAAGCCTCGCGCAATGCGGCGGCATAAATATCGTCCTTGCTGCCGAAATAATCGTAGATCATTGGCTTGGACACCCCCGCCCGCGCCGCGATCCGGTCAACCCTTGCGCCGGAATGGCCCATGGACGAAAACTCCTCAAGCGCGGCTTGCAGAATATCACCGCGTGTCCGCTCGGAATCGCGGCGGCGTTGCGGTGGGGGGGCATCGGTCATGGGCATGTCTTTCTATAGCGGCAAGGCACTATACTGGGCGCGACAGAAGATGGCCATATCACCCAAACAAGGGAAAATAACTTTCCCCCGCAGGCACCACAGCGCGCGCGGTGATGCTGTGCCGCCCTTTAATTCCGCAAATCCTCCGCAATTGGCAAGGTCACATCACCGCGCCAATCTGCCAAGGCAGAAACTCGTTGTCACCAAGGCCGAGCGCTTCCGATTTCGTCTGCTCACCGGATGCAACGCGCAGCACAGTGTCAAGGATTTCACGCCCCTTGGCCTCGGTCGACACGCTGTCCGAGACGATATCGCCGCAATTCACATCCATGTCGCCGTGCATGCTGGCATACAGCCGGTCATTGGTCGCCAGTTTGATCGTCGGCGCGGGTTTGGAGCCGAAGGCCGACCCCCGGCCCGTGGTGAAGACAACGACCTGACAGCCGCCCGCAATCTGGCCCGTCACGGACACTGGGTCATAACCCGGACTGTCCATAAAGACGAAACCGGGGGTTGTGATCTGTTCGCCATACGCCAGCACATCGGTCAGCGGGGTCTGTCCGGCCTTGGCCACCGCCCCAAGGGATTTCTCCAAAATGGTGGTCAGCCCGCCTGCCTTGTTGCCGGGCGAAGGGTTGTTGTCCATCGAGGCGCCATTCATGCGCGTGTAATCTTCCCACCAGCGGATGCGCGCGATCAGCTTCTCGCCAACCGCGGGGCTTGCGGCGCGGCGCAACAGCAGTGCTTCAGCCCCGTAGATTTCCGGCGTCTCGGCCAGAACCGCCGTGCCGCCCATGCCGACCAGCAAGTCAGAGGCAGCACCTAGTGCGAGATTGGCCGTGATGCCGGAAAACCCGTCGGAGCCGCCGCATTGCAGCGCCAGTCGCAGCGCTGAGGCCGGAACCTCCTCGCGCCGGGCGGCACCAACCTCGGGCAGGTGGTCGCGCAAGGCATCAACGATGCGGGCAATGGTGCGTTCTGTCCCGCCTGTGTCCTGAATGGTCAGGCCATAGAACCGCTCATCCCCGTCGCCATAGCGCGTCTTCAGGCGGGCCACCTGCATCACTTCGCAGCCAAGGCCCACGAACATCGCAGCCCCGACATTTGGATGCGCAGCATGTCCCCAGAGCACGCGTTCCAGATTGCCCGCGCCGGGGCCATCCGGGGCCATGCCGCAGCCAGTGCCGTGGGCAAAGGCAACCACACCGTCGATATCCGGATAGTCGTCTAAGATACCCGAGGCGTTCACCACTTCTGCCGCGCGGCGGATGACTGTGGCCGAACAGTTCACGGTGGCGACAAGCGCAAGGTAATTGCGGGTGCCGACCTGACCATTCGCCCGCCGGTAGCCGCGAAAGGTCAGGGCTTCGGGCGCGGGAATGGTCGCGCGGGCGGCTGCAAGGTCAACGCCGATTTGGTAGTCGGTGTCATGTGCGCCGATGGCGCAATTGTGGGAATGGACATGCGCGCCCGCGCAGATCGGGCGTGTGGCATAGCCGATGATCTGCCCGAATTTGATCACTGGCGCGCCCGCCGCATGGTCAACGCGCGCGATCTTGTGGCCGCGCGAGACTTGCACCTCCAACGGCTGGCCCATGCCCAAGGGCTGCTCGCCTGCGCGTGCGGCTTGGGTCAGGATCGCCACGCTATCCGCAGCGTGCAGGACGAGTGGGGCCGTGCCGCTGCCAAGGCTCATGGCGCGACCTTCGCTACCGCCACTTGCGCGCCGTGTTCCTCCAGCGTTGCCAGCGCGCGGGCAAGATCGGCGGCAAAGGTCGGGGTGTCGGCAAGGGCTTTGGGGAAGACTTCGCGCAGACCGAGGAAAGCCGTGACCTTCGCCTGAGCATCGGGGTTGGCCTCGCTGAGCGCGCGCAACCGCTCGGCCATCGGGTCACGCACGTCGATTGCGGCACCTGTCTCATCCACGCCACCAATGTAGCGTATCCATGCCGCCACAACGAGGGTCAGCCCGCGCGCGTCGCGGCCCGCCACAAGGTTCTCGGCCAGCGTCGCAAGGATGCGCTGCGGCAGTTTCTGGCTGCCATCCATGGCGATCTGCCATGTTCGGTGGCGGATTGCGGGGTTGGTGTAGCGCGCGAAAAGTGCCTCAGTATAGGCCGCAAGATCGACATTCGGCGGGGCTTGCAGGCTGGGCACAATCTCTGCTGTCCACAGATGACGGATGAACCGCGCAAGGACCGGGTCGGCCACAGCCTCTGCAATCGTCTCGTGCCCCGACAGATAGCCCAGATAGGCCAGCGCCGAATGCGTGCCGTTCAGGCAGCGCAGTTTCATATCCTCGAACGGGGTGACATCGGCCACCATCTCGACCCCTGCGGCGGCGAAATCAGGGCGCGCATGACCCACGAAATCATCCTCGACGCCCCATTGGCGAAACGGCTCATGCAGGACCGGGGCTGCGTCATAGACGCCTGTGCGGGTGGCAAGGCGCTCAATATCGCCCGCGCTGGTGGCGGGTACGATCCGGTCGACCATCGTGGCGGGGAAGCGGCCCTCGCCTTCGATCCAGTCGGCAAGGGCCGGGTCGATCAGGTGGGCCAGTTCCAGCACCACGCCGCGCACCATGCGCCCGTTCTGCGGAAGGTTGTCGCAGGTCAGCACCGTGAAAGGCGGCAGACCGGCAGCGCGGCGGCGGGCAAGCCCGCGCACCAGATAGCCGGGCGCTGAACGCGGGGCGTCCGGGTGGGCGAGGTCATGGACGATGTCAGGATGCGTGCGGTTGAGCGCACCCGTCGCAGGTTCGTGGCAATAGCCCTTCTCGGTGACCGTCAGCGTGACAATGCGCAGGCCGGGATCAGCCAGCAGGTCAAGCAGGCGGGCAGGGTTCTCGCGCGCGACGATGACATCCTGCACCACATCCACGATGCGCGTGGTCTCGCCCTCAGGGCCAAGTTCAACGGCGGTATAGGCAAAATCCTGCGGCGCAAGGCGGTCGCGCTGGTCGGGGCGCACAAGGCTGACACCAACCACGCCCCAGTCGCCGCCCGATGCCGTCATCGCCTCGTCGACATAAATCCCCACATGGGCGCGAAAAAACGCACCCAGCCCGAAATGGACAATGCCAATGCCCGGACGCGGGCCAGTGGGGCGGGTCAGACGCGGCACACTTTGGGGTTTAACGTGCAAGCCAGCCTCCATCCACAGGGATAATCGCACCGTGCATATACGCGGCAGCGGGGGATGCAAGGAAGACCGCCGCACCGGCGATGTCGTCAGGTTCGGCCCAGCGACCAGCGGGGATGCGGTCCAGAATGGCCTTGTTGCGCACCGGATCAGCGCGCAGGTCTTTCGTGTTGTTGGTCACAACATAGCCGGGCGCAATGGCATTGACATTGATGCCACGCCCCGCCCATTCACAGGCCAGAAGCTTGGTCAGCCCGGCAATCCCATGTTTTGACGCCGTGTAGGACGGCACGCGAATGCCCCCCTGAAACGACAGCAGCGAGGCGACATTAATGATCGCACCGCCCGCGTCGCGCGCGAAGGCAGCACGGGCAAAGCCTTGGGCGGTGAAGAACGCGGCCTTCAGGTTCACGTCAATCACCGCATCCCAGTCTTCTTCGGTGAAATCAACCGCATCAGCGCGCAGGATCGTGCCAGCATTATTGACAAGGATATCAACCGGGGGAAGACCCTCGAAGACGCGGCCCCCCGCCAGCGGATCGGCCAGATCCAGCGGGACAGCTTCGGCTGCGCCGCCAAGGGCATTGATCCGCGCGAGTGTCTCTGCGGGTTCGGAGCGACCGGCACAGAGCACGCGCGCGCCAGCCTCGGCCAGTGCTACGGCAATGGCCTGACCGATGCCGGTATTTGCCCCTGTGACAAGGGCCGTGCGCCCGTCAAGCGAAAACCGGTTCACCGCAACTCCTCCATCCCGACCATTTCAACATCGCGGTAATCGACATTGTCACCCGCCATTGCCCAGATGAACGTGTAATTCGCCGTGCCCGCGCCGCAATGGATCGACCATGGCGGCGACAACACGCCCTGTTCATTGGCGATCACCATAGACCGTGTTTCAGAAGGTTCGCCCATCACGTGGAAAACCCGCGCTGTAGGATCAAGGTCGATATATAGATAGGCTTCCATCCGGCGGTCATGGACATGGGCGGGCATGGTGTTCCAGACCGAACCGGGGGCAAGCTGCGTCATGCCGACGACCAATTGGCATGAGGGCATCACATCGGGATGGATAAACTGGTTAATCACGCGTTCATTCGATGTGTCGCGCGCGCCCAGTTCCACCTTTTTCGCCTCGTCAATCCGCACAAGCCGTGAGGGGTGTTTTGCATGGGCGGGCGCGGAGAGGATGTAAAAGCGCCCCTCCCCCTCGAATGTGACTGGCCCTGCGCCCATGCCCAGATAGAGCATGTCGCCGCGTTCCAACGTATAGGTGTCATCAGCGCGGACCTGACCTGTGCCGCCGATATTGACGATAACCATTTCGCGGCGGTCAAGGATGGACGGCGTGCCGCATTCCTTCACCTGATCCAGCGTGAGCGCGGCACCTTTTGGGACAGCCCCGCCCACGATCATCCGGTCGTAATGCGTATAGACCAGTCGGATTTCGCCATCGCGGAACAGATCGCCAAGGTGGAAGTTGCGGCGCAGCGCCTCGGTGTCAAAGCCCCGTGCGGTGGCGGGGTCGATGGCGTGGCGGGTTTCAACATGGAGCATCGGGATATCCTTGAGGTTCAGAGAAAATCATCGCGGCGGGGTGCGAAGCTGTCGATCAGCACCCCTTCTTCCAGTGCGCGGCAGCTATGCGCGGCACCTGACGGAACAGTGAAGGCGTCGCCCGGACCCACCTCGAACTCCCGGTCGTCAATCGTGAATGCAAAACGGCCGGACTGGACATAGGTGGTCTGGACATGTGGGTGGCTGTGCGGCGCGCCGGTGCCCCCCTTCTCGAACCGGAAGGCGACCAGCATCAGCGCGGGATCGTCGGCAAGCACTTGACGGGTCACGCTGGGACCAGAAGGGATTACAGGATAAGTCATGATATACCTCAGCGGAAAAGGGATGGCAGCCAGAGCGACAGCGCAGGCACATACGTGACCAGCATAAGTGTCGCCACAGCCGCGCCGTAGAAGGGCCAGATCGTGCGCAGGACCGTGCCGATGGGCACCTTGCCCACAGCGCAACCGACGAACAGCACGGCGCCCACGGGCGGGGTGCACAGGCCGATGCCAAGGTTCAGGATCATGATGATCCCGAAATGCACCGGGTCGATACCGAATGCCATAGCAACTGGCAGAAAGATCGGCGTGGTGATGACGATCAGCGGGCTCATATCCATGAACGTGCCCAGAAACAGCAGCATGATGTTGATCAGCAGCAGCACGATGATGGGGTTGTCGCTGACAGTCTGCATGAACAAAACGATGGCCGTGGGCACTTGCAGATAGGCCATCAACCAGCCGAAGGATGCCGCACAGCCGATGACCAATAGCACCATCGCCGTGGTGCGCACCGCACCCAGAGTGGCGGCAACAAAGGCCTGCCATGACAGCGAGCGGTACACCAGTACAGTGATGAAAATGGCATAGACCACAGCAATGCACGAGCTTTCCGAAGCCGTGAACACACCCGACCGCACGCCGCCGAAAATGATGCCGATCAGCACAAGGCCCGGAAGCGCAGAAACGAAGATCACGCCCAGCATTTGCAGGCCGGGGAACGTGCCCACCGGATAGCCACGACGCTTGGCCACGACCCAGGCAGTGACCATCAGCGACAACGCCAGCAGCATACCGGGGATGATCCCGGCGGCGAACAGATCCGCAATCGAGATGCGCCCGCCGCCTGCGATGGAATAGATGATAAGGTTGTGCGAGGGTGGTAGCATCAGCGCGATGATCGAGGACACCACGGTAATATTGACGGCATAGTCCGCGCCGTACCCGCGTTCCTTCATCTGCGGGACCATCAGGCCGCCGATGGCCGACGCATCCGCCGCCGCTGACCCCGATATGCCCCCGAACAGGCAAGACGCGACGATATTCACTTGCCCCAGCCCGCCCCGAAGATGCCCGACCAGTGCACCGGCAAGGGCGACAAGGCGGCGGGCAATATCGCCCCGCACCATCAACTCGCCCGCATAGATGAAAAACGGAATGGCCATCAGCGCATAGACCGACACCCCGGAATTGAGGCGCTGAAACACCACAAGCGGCGGCAGTCCGATATACATAACCGTCGCAATCGAGGCGATGCCAAGGCAGAATGCCACCGGCGTGCCGATCAGCAAAAGACCGGCAAAGGTGCCGAAGAGTATCCAGTGTTCCATCTCAATCCCCGGTAAGTTCGGTCTCGCCAAACCGGGCGGTGGGCAGGCCAACAAAGCGGCGCGCCACGCGTTCGAGCGAGAAAATCACCATCAGCCCGCCGCCAGTCAGCAGACCCAGAAAGGTTACACCGCGCGGCAGACCCAGGCCGGAAATGGTGTTGCTCCACGTACCTTGGGCAAGTTGCAGCCCGTAGAAGGTCATACCAAGGGCAAAACCTGCCACCAGCAGGTCCGAGATCGTGAACAAGACCGCCTTGACGCGCGTTGGCAGGATATAGAGCATGATATCAAACGACAGGTGATACCCCTCTCGGATGCCGACAGCGGCCCCCAGAAAGATGAACCACCCCATCAGCAAGACAGCGGTAACTTCGGTCCAGACGGGGGTTGCGTTCAGCACATAGCGCCCGAAAACCTGCCACGCGACAGCGGCGGTCATCAGCACCAGACCTGTGCCGGAAATCCACAATGCGATGCGCGCCACAACCGCCAGTTTTCGAGAAACGCCAATCACAAGTTGCTGCATAGGAAGCCTCCCGAAGGGAACCGTGCCGCGGCGCAAGGCGCGCCGCGGCAGATTTCAGGATTATTCGACCGCCTGAATGCGCTCGATCAATGTGCGCAGCTCGTCGCTTTCGGCGTGGCGCTCATAGACTGGTCCCATTGCTTCTTGGAACGGGCCTTTGTCGATTTCATTGACAGTGGCACCGGCGGCGCGGACATGCTCTTCGGAGGTGGCCTCTCGCGCTTCCCAGAGTTCGCGCTGATGGGCGACCGAGTCCTGTGCCGCTTCGCGGATGATTGCCTGATCTTCTTCAGACAGGGCGTCCCAGCTTGGTTTCGACATGACCAGAACCTCTGGCACGATCAGGTGTTCGGTCAGGGTGTAATACCCTGCCACCTCATAGTGACCCGAGCTTTCATAGGACGGCCAGTTATTCTCTACCCCGTCGATCACACCGGTCTGGATCGAGGAATATACTTCGCCATAAGGCATCGGCGTTGCATTGGCACCCAGCGCCCCGATCATATCGACAAACAGATCAGACTGGATGACCCGAATGCGCAGACCTTCCATGTCTTCCAGACTTTCGATCGGGCGCTGGCGGTTATACATGCTGCGCGCGCCCGCATCGTAGAAGGCAAGCCCGACCAGATTGTGGTCATCGAATTCGGCCAGAATTTCCTCACCAATCTCGCCATCCATGACAGCGCGCATATGTGCCACATCGCGGAAGATGAAGGGCATTGAGGGGGCTTTGGTCGCCTCGATCAGGTTATTGAACGGACCCATCGAGATACGGTTCAGGTCGATAACCCCGAATTGTGTCTGCTCGATGGTGTCGCTTTCCTCGCCCAGTTGCGCCGAGTGATAGACCTGAACGGCGATGCGGCCGTCGGTGCGCTCGGAAATCAGCTCTCCCATATATTCGACAGCGGCCACGGTGGGGTAGCCCGGCGGGTGCGTGTCGGATGACCGCAGAACGATGTCCTGCGCAAAGGCGGGTGCCACAAAGGCAGCCGACGCCAGCAGCGCCGCGCCAAGTGTTTGGTATTTCATGTCGTATCCTCCCAGATATGTACTTGGTTCAGAGACGGTAGGCCTGTTTTGCCAACCGGTAGGTGAGGTCATGCGCGACCTCATAGGCCTCGTCCTCGGCAAGCCGCCCTGTGGCGACCAGCGTGGCGAGATAGGCGCAGTCGACACGCCGCGCGACATCGTGGCGCGCGGGGATCGAGCAAAAGGCGCGGGTGTCGTCGTTGAACCCGACGGTGTTGTAAAAGCCTGCGGTTTCGGTGGTCAGTTCGCGGAAGCGCCGCATCCCCTCGGCGCTGTCAAAGAACCACCATGCAGGCCCAAGCCGCAGCGCGGGATAGACGCCCGCAAGCGGTGCAAGTTCGCGCGAATAAGCCGTTTCATCCAATGTGAAAAGGATCAGCGTCAGGCGCGGATCCATCCCGACCGCATCAAGCAGCGGTTTCAGCGCGCGCACATAGTCCGTCCGCATCGGGATATCGAAGCCCTTGTCGCGGCCATGGCGCGCAAAGACCTGTGATGAATGGTTGCGGAAAGAGCCGGGATGGATTTGCATCACCAGCCCGTCGTCAAGGCTCATCCGCGCCATTTCCGTCAGCATATGCCCGCGGAAAGCGTCGGCCTCCTCCGCCGAGCATTGGCCTGCGAGGGCTTTGGCGAAAAGTGCTGCCGCCTCAGATTGCGGCAGGTATTCGGTGCGCGCGCTGGGGTGGCCGTGATCGGTGCTGGTGGCCCCGCCGACCGCCTTGAAATAGGCGCGCCGGTTGCGATGCGCGTCCAGATAGCCCGCCCATGTGGTGGCATCGACCCCGGCGAGCGCGCCGAATTTTTCGATATTTGCAGCGAAGCCTTCAAATTCAGGGTCGATCACAGCGTCGGGGCGGTAGGCGGTGATGACCCGGCCCGTCCAGCCTGACGCAGCGATTTTCTGGTGCGACGCCAGATCATCCAGCGGGCTTTCGGTGGTTGCGATCACCTCGATCCCGAAGCGCTCGAAAAGTGCGCGGGGGCGAAATTCGGGGCGGCACAGACAATCGGCGATGTGGTCATAGACCCGGTCCGCACTGGCGGCATTCAGCCGCTCCTCAACGCCAAACACATCGACGAAGGCCTGATCCAGCCACATACGGCTTGGGGTGCCGCGAAACAGATGAAAATTCTCGGCAAAGCGGCGCCAGATTTTGCGACCATCAGTTTCTGTCGCCCCGCCATCGACACGGGGCACACCTAGATCGCTGAGGTCCACCCCCTGCGAACACAGCATGCGAAACACATAGTGGTCCGGGGTGACGAAAAGCTGCGCGGGGTCGGGAAAGGCCATGTCATCAGCGAACCAGCGCGGGTCTGTATGGCCGTGCGGACTGACAATCGGCAAGTCCTTCACGCTGTCATAAATGGCGCGGGCAAGCCGCCGTGGCGCAGGGTTCAAAGGGAACAGTCGGTCAGGGTCCAAAAAGGCTGGCCTTGCCACACGATTCATCTGATTCCCCCCTGATATCGCTTGCATCTAATCGACTAATATGCTAGTCTATTACAAACGTCAACCTTGGATTTCTTCATGCAAAACACCTTCTTCAGCTCGCTCGACACTCTGCGTGGCCCCTCTGCAACAGATCTGGTTTTCGAGGAAATCTACCGCCGCGTGGTCGAGTTCGAACTGCCGCCCGGCACCAAGCTTTCCGAACAGGAAGTCGCCCGGCAAATGGGCATTTCGCGGCAGCCCGTGCGCGACGCGTTCTTTCGCATGTCGCAGCTTGGGCTTATCCAGATACAGCCCCAACGCGCGACAACAGTTTCATTGATTTCCGTCGAAGCAGTCTTGCGCGCAAATTTCGTGCGCACGGCACTGGAAACCGAGATTGTGGAACGCGCGGTCGAGAACCTGACGGATGAAGCGATCGCCGAGTTGGCCGAGAATGTTGAAAACCAGCGGCACGCCGTGGCAGCGGCTGACCGCATCGGATTTCACGCGCTCGACGAGGCGTTTCATCAGCAGATATGCACCTGCGCTGGCCATTCCTATGTCTGGGCTGTTATCCGCGAGAACAAGGCCCATATGGACCGTGTCCGCTTGCTCAGCCTCGGGTTCAATGCGCCGAATGCCCTTGCCGATCATGAGAGAATTCTTGAAGCGCTGCGCGCGCGGGATGCGGCGCGCGCCTCGGGCGAGATGCGCATCCATCTGGCTGGCATCCTTGACCTGATCGAGCAAATCCGCGCTGAAAACCCGACAATGTTCGCGTCACAAGACAGATAATCCCCGCGCGACGCAGCCATCTGTCATGCTTGGTTTTTGCCATCCGCAAGTGCTTGAACCACTTTCCAGATGCCCTCATCCACGATGACACCCTGCGCCATGTGGTCTTGCCGCGTGCGCAGCGTGTTCTGGCCCGGATAGGTGACTTTGCCATTCGGCGCAATCGGGTCAGAGCCGTTCACATACTCGGCCATACCATCGACAATTTCCTGCATATGGGCGGCAGAGCCAAGGCGATCAGGGTCCAGCGCGATGAAGATTTGCGAGCATCCCGTGCAACTGCCCACACCGATCTGGTCGATCTGATGCGTCGCATTGCCTTCCGACAAGACCGCGGCCAGAACGTCCAGCAGGATTGTCAGACCAGACCCTTTCCAGAAACCGGTCGGCAAGATCCGGCGGGACGCCTCGATTGCGCCGGGGTCTGTCGTCAGATTACCCTCTGCGTCAAAGCCGCCCGGATAAGGCAGCTCTTCGCCCTTCAGCCGCGTGGTTTGCAACTTGCCATAGGAATATTGCGACATGGCCATGTCTAAAACCACATGCCCGCCCTTGCGCGGCACGGCCATGACCAGTGGGTTGTTGCCCACGCGTGTATCCGTGGCACCCCATGCAGGCATGCAGGATTCGGTGTTGGTCCAGGCGATCAGGACTTTGCCGCGATCTGCGGCGTGCCACCCAAAGGCCCCGCTGCGCATCCAATGCGTGGTGTTGCGCAATGCGGCAATGCCGACACCATGCGCGGCGGCGAGTTCCAGCGCGCGGTCGGTTGCGTGCAGGGCGTTCAGAATGCCCGGTCCGCGCTGACCGTCCAGAACTTCAACCGGGCCGGTCTGGCGCACATGGACCGGTTCCGCATCTGCATCGACCCAGCCTTCGGCCAGATGCTTCACAAAGCTTGGGACGCGGTTCAGCCCGTGCGAATAGACGCCGTCGCAACTGGATTGCGCATGAAACCGCGCGAGGGTTTGTGCCTTGTCGCTGGCCATTCCGGCATGCACAAAAGCGCGCGCGATAGTGTCTTCGAGTTGCTGAAATGGAACCCTGTGCATATTCTGCCCTGCCTTGCTGTGGAAAAGTGGCCTGTGATCCGATCTTTGCAGAACAGACCGGCTGCGAGTATAGGTTTCAATGGCCAGCCTTGGCCGGTCATGTCACAGCGGCAATAGCCTCTGGCACCAAAGCGCCGCGATGGCGGATCACATGGCGGCTTAGGGCGTGGCCTGCGCGAATGGCGGCCTCAGAATCAGCACCTTGCAACATCGCGGCCAGATAGCCCGCATTGAAACTGTCACCCGCCGACGTCGTGTCGACCGGCTGTTCGGGCACCAGATCGGTCAGCGCACCTGTCCCTGACGGGCCGGAATAGTACATCGGGCCGCCCCCATTCTTGACCACGACCTGCGCGGCCCCAAGCCGGTGATACCGCGCGATGGTGGCCTGCGGATCGGCATCGCCGAAATATGTGGCCTCGTCATCGAAGCTGGGCAGGATCAGATCGCTTTGCGCGGCGGCGCGTTCGATCTGGGCGCACATGGTCGGCGCGTCCGGCCACAATCGCGGGCGCAGATTGGGATCAAAGACCACCATTGCCCCGCGCTGGCGGGCCTCTTGCAGGGCGGTCATAAGGGTTGTGCGCGCCGCATCTGGCAAAATCGCCAGCGTGATACCGGACAGATAGAGCATCGACGCCTCTGAGAAGGCGTCCGTCAGGCGCTGTGGGTCATTGGCCAACCCGCGCGCGGCAGAATTATCGCGCCAATAGCTGAAGCTGCGCTCGCCATCTTTCAGCGTGATCGCATACAGTCCAATCTCGCGGTCTGGATCGCGGCTGACATGGGTGTTCCCGATCCCGGCTGCGTCCAGAAAGTCCAGCATACGCTGTGAAAACGGCCCCGTGCCCACGCGGGACAGATACCCCACATGCCACGCCTCGGGCAGCAATCCGCGCAGATACCACGCCGTGTTCAGCGTATCGCCTGCAATGCCCAGATGCCACGCATCAGGGGTGTCAGATTGCGAAAGCTCTATCATGGCTTCGCCGATGCAAAGAATGTGGCCAGAGGTCATGTCATGTCTTTCATTGCGGTTTCAGTCAGTGTCGCCAAAGCGGATCGTTCGGTCTGCACGGATACAGAGTTTCGTCAAATCCCTGCCCCGTTGACGGTGCAGCCCCCTTTTTCTGCCCGCCGCGCGGGTCGGTCGCTTGAGGCTGCTGGAACAGGGGAGAAAAATCATAGCTGTTTCATCATCATTTTATGCGCGGTCGTCAACACCACCACACGTATAACTGGCATACTAGACGGATAATTTTTCCACCCAAAGCGCCGCTTATCGAATGAATTAGAACAGGCGGCGCTGTTCTGGTTCGGATATGGAACAATTTACACTTGCATTGGCGCAGGGGCGTTCAGGACACCTGCGCCCGCCTGCCCCCCTTGCCCGCGTGGCCGTCATCTGCCAATATCCACCAAACACCCCGACAACAGAGCCAACGTGCGCCTGATAGACCCCTCTCACCCTTTCTATCGCCCCAAATGGCGCCGCTACCTATTGGTGGCAGTGCCCTTTGTCTGGGCAAGTGTGGAATGGTCTCAGGGCAACACGATCTGGGCATATCTTGCTGCCGCGATTGGCGGGTATCTGGCGTGGCATCTGGTGTTGAACTGGCGTTCTGACAGCGCAGACTAGTCCTGCGATTCACTCGATTTGCGGATAAAGCCGGATAAGCTTTGTGCGCGCGTCTTGAGTTGTGAACTGCCAGTTGGTTTTGGCGCGTTGGGAGTTGCGATTTGTTGTCCATGCATCGACTTCGGCCTTCAGCATAGTTTTGTCCGGGATGCGCCGGGCCAGACATTGGCGAGCGAGGACGCTGAGTTCACATTCAGCGATGTTGAGCCAAGACCCATGTTTTGGCGTGTAGTGCCATTCGAACCGTTGTGCGATGCGGCGCGCTTGGGCAGGCGGGAAAGCCTCGTACAGCGATGCAGGGTTGTGGGTGTTCAGATTATCCTGCACGAGATCGATCTTTTCGGCATAGGGAAAGTGGAGATCAGCCAGATCGCGCAGGATATGGGCATAATCGATGGCAGTGCGTCGATCGCGTATCTCGACGTGGCGCCAGCCCTCCAGAGGAGCGAATAACATGAACAGGCTGGCGACACCTGCGCGTTCATATTCGTAGTCATGGCGCGCCTCGCGCCCTGGCTGCATGGGAATGGGTGTGCGGGTCTCACGGGTCAATTGTTTGCTGGTCTCGTCCAGACAAACCAGCGGACGGTTTTGATCGTGTGGACGGGTGTAGACGTCCAGCACATTCTCCATGGCCGCCACGAAACCAGCGTTGGCTTTGGGTGGGATTACCCAGTACCGGTTCCGGTGCGGTTTGAGCGCGTTTTTTTAAGCGTGCGTTGGATTGTGGTATCACTGGCCTGCTCAACAATGCCCAGTTCGACAACCCGCTTTTCCAACAACCTGAGTGTCCAGTGCGTATATCCTTCGGGTGGTTCGGAACAGGCAAGCGCGATCAGCTTGGCCTCGGCTTGCCCATCGAAGATCCGAGGTTGTGAAAGCGACGCTGGAACTTTGCGCGCTAAAGTCGCCTCAAGCCCTTCCTCCACAAGTTGGCGCCGGGTGCGGAAAACAGTCGAGAGACTGGTCTCTAATGCCTCGGCAATGCGCGCATCTTCCCATCCCGGGCCATCAGAGGACACATCCGCCTTCAGCAAAATCCGCGCCTTCAGCAGTCTGTAGGCGGCTTGCCGACCCGTTCTGATCATCCCTTCAAGGTGTTCACGCTCCTCTGTCGTCAGTCGAACTACATACTTCGGCTTGCACCCTCTTGTCATCATCTCACCCCCAGAAAGCTGCTACGCTCCACAGAGATTCAGAAAAAATCAAAGCTGTCAAATACCCCGAAGCGAGGCACTAGCCTGCGGGCAAATCGACTGGCTGGCCGCTCTCGCGCGAGGCTGTCGCCGCATCCGCCATAATCTGCGCGCGAAACCCGTCGACAATTCCGGGGTCTGCGCTTGCCCCGCCGGTTGCTGCCGTGATGAAGGCGCGCATCTCGGCCAGATAGGCGGCCTCGTACCGCTCCAGAAAGAAATGCTGCGCCGGGTCGCGGCGAAACCCCGCATCGGTGGCAATTTCGACAGTGCTTTGAAGCTGGTTCTCGGCGCGCAGCATACCGTGTGCGCCATGCACCTCGATCCTCTGGTCATAGCCGTAAGATGCCCTGCGGGAATTGGAAACCTGACAAATCCGCCCGCTTGCCGTGGTCAGGATCACGGCGGCAGTATCCACATCCCCCGCAGCCCCGATTGCAGGGTCAACGAGCGCGCTGCCCACCGCATGCAGGCGGATAAATTCTTCCCCCATCAGAAAGCGCGCCATGTCGAAATCATGGATCATCATGTCCCGGAACAACCCGCCGGAACGTTCGATATAGGACACAGGCGGCGGCGAAGGGTCACGCGAGGTGATGGTGACAAGCTCCACCGCGCCGATATCCCCGGCCCTGATCCGCGCGCGCAGGCTTTCAAAATTCGGGTCAAACCGGCGGTTGAATCCGGTCATGAAGGGCACGCCTGCGGCACTGACAGCCTTCATACAGGCGCGGATATTGTCGACCGACATATCAATCGGCTTTTCGCAAAAGATTGCCTTGCCGTGCTTGGCCGCCCCCATGATCTGTTCAAAATGGCTGTCCGTTGGCGTGCCGATGATGACCGCGTCGATATCTGACGCCGACAGGATTGCATCCACATCGCGCACCTCTGCGCCACGCGTCTTGGCCAGCGCTTGCGCCGCAGCAGGCACAGCATCAGCCACCGCCACCACCCGCGCGCCGTCCAGCGCCTTGATGCTGCGGGCGTGCACCTGCCCGATACGCCCGCATCCCAACAGACCAATTCTCAGCATCTCAGACCCTCCCCGATGCGCCCAGACCCCGGATGACCGCGCGCGCGGCCTCCATAACCGGATCATGTGTTTCGCTTAATATTGTCACCCTGTCAAAGCGCGCAGCGTCGGCATTGACCGCAGCGCGCAACGCTGCCCCAAAGGCCATGCGCAATTCGGTGCCGATGTTGAATTTCGCAATGTTCGAGCCCGCCGCAAGGGCCGCACGCTGCGCATAGGGCACGCCAGAGCCGCCATGAATGACCAGCGGCACCTGCGTCAGCGCCTCGATCGCGCGGATGCGGGCCTCGTCCAAGCCCCCCTCATGGTCGGTTTGCAGATGCACATTGCCCACGGAAATCGCCATGGCATCAACGCCACTATCACGGGCAAAGATCGCGGCTTCTTCAGGGTCGGTTCCGGCAGAGCCTTCGCCGCCCGAATAGCCAACAAAACCGATCTCGCCCTCGCAGGAGATACCCGCCGCATGGGCCATCGCCGCCACTTGCGCGGTCTCGTTAATGTTCTGCGCCAGGGGCTTGCGCGAGCCGTCATACATCAGCGAGGTGAACCCTGCCTCCAGCGCTTCGCGGCATTCGTCCAATGTATAGCCATGATCCAGATGCGCCACCACGGGCACATCGACACTGGCGGCCAGATTGCGGAACATCGCGCCCAGCACCGGCAAGGGCGTATGCGCGCGACAGCTTGGCCCGGCTTGCAGGATCACAGGCGCGCGTTCGGCCTGCGCGGCCATGACATAAGCGCGCATGTCTTCCCAGCCCAGACAGACCAGACCGGGCACGGCATAGCCCCCTTTTAGCGCGGGTTGCAGCACATCTGACAGAGTTGCGAGGGTCATTTGAACTTTGCCACCATATCCATGATTCCGGGGATTGTGTGCAGTTGGGCCGCATGTGTGGGCTGGAAATACTGCTTCAGGCTGCGCTGCGACTGCCCGCCAAGGATGGTGAAATAATACATCTCATAGCCCGGCAGCACGCAGCAGGGATGATAGCCCTTGTCGATCAGCACGGTTGATCCATTGACGATGTGGTAGGCATCCCCCGGTTCATTATCGACCCGTTGCAGCATTTGCAGCCCCGACCCATAGTCGGGCTTGAAGCGGAAATTGTAGCATTCGTCATGGCGCGTCTCGTCCGGCAAGCGATCCGTGTCATGCTTGTGACTGGGAAAGCCCGACCAACCGCCCGCACCCACTGTGAACAGTTCGCTGACCAGCAAACGCCCCACGCGGTCATGATGCGCAGCCCCAAGGATGTGTTTGATCTTGCGGTGTGTCTTGGTGTCGTCGCTGCCATATTGCACGACGTCCAGATCGCCCGCGCGCACGGCGAAAGGCGTCATCGTTTCCGCGAATTGCGCGCCTGCAATGAAGACCTCTGTATCCCTCAGCGCGGTGATGCGCGCGCCCGTATCTGTCGGGACATAGACCCCTTCGGGTTCGCCATCCCAGACATCCGCGCCGCGCTGGCCGATGTCTCTGAATGTATCGCCGCCCGTTTCCACGCTCACCGTGCCAGTAGCCGGAACGATGCAGGTTTCATAGCCCGGTACGCGGTAGTCAAACTGCGCGCCTGCGTTCAGCCTGACGATGTTGAAATAGACCAGCGGAACATGGGCGTCATTCACATCGACAATCGGTTGGTTCTTGTTGTCATGGGGTGCGATATGCATGGAAGTGTCCTTTCAGGCCGCGTTTGGGTCGGCATGATGCTTGAGGAAATCCTCAAGCTCTTGGGTTGTGGGCATGGCAGGCGCGCAGCCGACCCGCGCCACCACCATTGCCGCCGCAGCAGAGCCTTGCAGCACAGCCTCGCGCACAGGCAGGCCATCCGCCAGACCGGCCACAAGCCCGCCCATGAAACTGTCGCCTGCGCCCGTCGGTTTCAGCGCTTCGGTGCGGTAAATGCCGGTTGTGATTTCGCCCTCAGGCGTGATGGTGATCGCGCCCTTTTCGCCCATCTTGTAGACAGCCAGCCGCGCGCCTTGGGCGACCAGTTCGCGCGCCTTGTCCAGCCCGCGCGCATAGTCACCGGCCATGAAGCCGAATTCCACATCATTGCCGACAATCACATCGCACATGGCCCCGGCGCGGGAATAGACCTCTGCCGCCACTTCCGGCGATGGCCATGAATAGGGGCGGTAGTCGATATCAAAGATCAGGGGCAGGCTCGCCGCCTTGGCCAGTTCAAACCCCCTGAACGCGGCAGAGCGCGAAGGTTCTGCCGCGAAGACTGTGCCTGTAGTGATCAACGCATCATAGCGGCTGTAATCCACCGCCTCGACATCGGCCATCATCATCTCGAAATCAGCCGCCCCGTTGCGGTAGATGACCGATTGATGGTCCTCGATCCGGCTCTCCACCACAGCAAGCGAATTGCGCGCCTCGCCGCCCACAGAACGCACATGCGCGCGGCCAATACCGTATTTGTCCAACTCGTTCAGAGCAAAGCGGCCGATGGCGTCATCCGACACGCAAGTGACAAGGTCCGCGCTGCCCCCAAGCTTGCAGATCGCCACCCCGATATTCGCGGATGACCCCCCAAGGCAGGCGACGAAATGCGTGGCATCTTCGGTTCTGGTGCCCGGCGGGTCGGGATAAAAATCCATGCCCGCGCGCCCGATGATGACGAAGCGATTGCCCTTAAGCTGCATGCTACACCCCCTGCCGCTGCTTGGCGCGTGTGGCCTCAATCTCGGCATGTTTGGCGCGCACATTGGCATTGTCAGAGGTTTGCGGCGTGCCGACCTCCCACCACGCATGGCCTCCGGTCGTCCAGCCCTCGTAAGCGTCCACCTGCATGACGATCACCGTGGTCTTGTCGGACGCTTTCGCGCGGGTAAAGGCCGCGCCCAACTCGGTCGGGTTGGCGACGGTCACAGCATCGGCCCCCATGGACCGCGCATGCGCCTCAAAATCCACGGCAAACGGCTCTGGCACTGTCGGGCAATCGGCGATCAGGTTGTTGAAACTGTCTTGTCCGGTGTTGTTTTGCAGCTTGTTGATGACCGCGAAACCGCCATTGTCCAGCACCAGAATGATCAGCTTCTTCTGCGTCAGGACAGAGGAGTAGATGTCTGAATTCATCAGCAGATAGCTGCCGTCGCCCACAAGGACGATGGTGTCTTTATCCGCCTCGCCCTCGGCCTGCGCGATGCGCGCGCCCCAGCCGCCGGCAATCTCGTATCCCATGCAGGAAAAACCGAATTCCACATCTACTGTGCCCACATCCAGCGTGCGCCAGTTCGCGGTCACTTCGGCGGGCAAACCACCTGCCGCCGTCACCACGCGGTCGCGCGGATCACAGAGCGCGTTCACCACGCCAATGGCCTGCGCGTAGCTGTTGGGGCGGTTTCCATGCGCCACATTCTCCGCGACATAGGCATCCCATGTGCGCCGCTCACCTTGGGCGCTGCGCGTCCAGCCCTCCGGCGCGCGATACCCGCCCAAAGCACGGCCCAGCGCCGTCAGTGCCAGCTTTGCATCGCCCACCACCGGCAGGGACAGGTGCTTCATCGCATCATGCCGCCCCACATTCAGCCCGATCAGCCGCGCGTCGCCAGCAAAGGCCGTCCATGATCCGGTCGTGAAATCCTGCAACCGCGTGCCCACGGCCAGCACCACATCGGCCTGTTCAGCGATTGCGTTGGCGCTGTCCGATCCGGTCACGCCGATGGGGCCGATATTCAGCGGATGCGTAGCCAGCAGGTTTGCGCGCCCCGCGATGGTCTCAACCACCGGAATGCCATGCGCTTCGGCAAAAGCGGTCAGTTCGGCCACAGCGCCGGAATATTGCACGCCCCCGCCTGCGATGATCATGGGGCGCGCAGCACCTGCCAGAAGGGCCGCCGCTTCCGCCACCTCGGCCATATCCGGTGCTTGCCTGCGAATGCGGTGCACTCGGCGGTCAAAGAAGCTTTCGGGGTAGTCATAGGCCCAGCCCTGCACATCCTGCGGCAGGGCGATAAAGGCAGGGCCGCAATCTGCGGGGTCCAGCATTGTGGCCAATGCGGCAGGCAGCGACTGGATCACTTGCGCCGGATGCGTGATCCGGTCCCAGAAGCGGGACACAGCCTTGAACGCATCATTCACGCCCAGCGTCGGATTGCCGAAATGCTCCAATTGTTGCAGCACCGGATCAGGCAGGCGCGTCAGGAACGTGTCACCGCACAGCATCAGCAGGGGCAGGCGGTTGGCATGGGCAAGTGCCGCCGCCGTCAGCAGATTGGCCGTGCCCGGCCCCGCGCTGGCCGTGCAGAACATGAAGCGGCGGCGCAGATGGTATTTCGCATAGGCCGCCGCCGCAAAGCCCATGCTCTGCTCGTTCTGGCCCCGGTAAAGCGGCATCGTGTCGATATGCGGATACAGCGCTTCGCCCAGACAGGGCACATTGCCATGCCCGAAAATGCCAAAACCGCCGCCGCAAATGCGTGTCTCGACACCGTCAATCTCGATATACTGGTTCAACAGGTAGCGTGTGATCGCCTGCGCTGCTGTCTGCCGGATGGTGCGGGCTGTCACGGTCATGTCTGTCCTCCCCTTCTCGATCTGCGCGGGTTCTTGCGATTACCGGTTGCGCGCTGTTGAGTCAGAGGATAACAATTTTGCAACCGGTTGCAAGCCGAGTCACGCAAAGCGAAGGACGAATCATGCAAGAGATCGGAATCGGCCTTGTGGGCGGGGGCTATATGGGCAAAGCCCATGCAGTGGCCTATGCGGCTGTGGGTGCGGTTTTCAACACCTCCCTGCGCCCAAGGCTGGAAATGGTGACAGCCTCCAGCCCCGAATCATCTGAACGCTACCGCGCCGCCTTTGGCTTTGCGCGCGCTGCTGATGACTGGCAAACGCTTGTGGCCGATCCAAAGGTCGAGGCTGTGGTAATCGCCTCGCCGCAAGCCACGCACCGCCAGATTTCGGAAACCGCCTTCGCGCTGGGCAAGCCGGTATTTTGCGAAAAGCCGCTCGGGGCCTCGGTCGCCGATGCGCAGGCGATGGTCGCGGCGGCTGAAAGCGCGGGCCTGCCCAATATGGTCGGCTTCAACTATATCCGCACCCCCGCCACGCAATTCGTGCGCCAGCTTCTGACTGACGGTGCAATCGGCGATCTGACATGGTTTCGGGGCGAGCATACCGAGGATTTTCTGGCCGATCCCGCCATCCCCGCGAACTGGCGCTGTCATGGCCGCGCCAATGGCTGCATGGGCGATCTGGCACCGCATATGGTCAATTGTGCGCTGGCATTGATGGGGGACATTACAGAGCTGTCGGCACGCGTTGAAACGCTCCACCCTGTGCGTCCCGGCGCTGATGGGCCTACGCCGGTCGATAATGACGACCACGGACAGATGATGGTGCGTTTTGCATCCGGCGTGATGGGGCATCTGTACTTCAGCCGCGCGGCGACCGGGCGCAAAATGGGCTATGCCTATGAAATTCATGGCACCAAGGGGGCTGTCCGCTTCGATCAGGAAGATCAGAACGCCGTCTGGCTGTACCGGGCTGACGGGCCGGACGCGCAGCGCGGCTTCACGAAAATCCTGACAGGCCCCGCGCATCCTGATTACCTGCCGTTCTGTCAGGGGCCGGGGCATGGCACCGGCTATCAGGACCAGATCATCATAGAGGCCCGCGATTTCCTGCACGCCATCCATTCAGGCCAGCCCGTCTGGCCCACCTTCCGCGACGGGCTGGCCGTGGCGCAGGTGATTGAAACCGCCTTCGCCACGGCCACGGATGGCCGCTGGCATTCTGTTCCACTTGGCTGAAAGGGCCCCAAGCATGACTATTCGTATCGGCAATGCTCCCTGTTCATGGGGTGTCGAGTTTCCCGACGATCCGCGCAACCCACCTTGGCGGCGCGTGCTGAAGGAATGCGCGGACGCCGGATATACCGGGATCGAACTGGGGCCCGTGGGCTTCATGCCAGAAGACCCGGCGCTGCTGGCAGAGGCTTTGACCGAACATCAACTGGAGCTGATCGGCGGCGTCGTGTTCCGCGCGTACCATGACCCCGATCAGTGGGACAATGTGCTGGATGGCGCGGTGCGCACCTGCAAGGCACTGGTGGCCCATGGTGCGCAGCATCTGGTGTTGATCGATTCCATCTCTCCACGCCGCGCGCCCACAGCCGGGCGCGCCGATGCCGCCGAACCGATGGACGCCGCCGAATGGGCAGCATTCCGCGACCGCATCGCCCATGTCGCGCGGATGGGGACTGAGGAATACGGCCTGACTGTGGGCATTCACGCCCATGCGGCAGGCTTTATGGATTTCGAGCCGGAACTGGAGCGGTTGCTGGAGGAAGTGCCCGAAGACATCCTGAAAATCTGCTTCGACACAGGCCATCATTCCTATGCGGGCTTTGATCCCGTGGCTTTCATGCGCAGGCATATGGACCGCATTTCTTATATGCATTTCAAGGATATCTCGCCAAGCGTAAAGGCCGATGTCATCGCAAAGGGCACCGGGTTCTATGAGGCTTGCGGGCAAGGTATTTTCTGCAATCTGGGACAGGGGGATGTCGATTTTCCGGCGGTGCGCCAACTGCTGCTGGATCATGGCTTCCAAGGCTGGTGCACCGTCGAGCAGGATTGCGACCCGACGCTGGATGTCTCGCCCGTCGATGATGCGCGCGCCAACCGGGAATACCTGCAAAACATCGGGTTCTAAGGGGGTTCTGGCATGAAACTGAATTGGGGAATGATCGGAGGCGGCGAAGGCAGCCAGATCGGACCTGCGCACCGTCTGGGCGCTTTGGCGGATGGCAACTTCACGCTGTCGGCGGGCGCGCTGGATCATGATGCCGACAAGGGCCGCGCCTATGCGCAGCGCCTTGGTGTGGCACCTGATCGCGCCTATGGCGACTGGCGCGAGATGCTGGCGGGCGAGCGCGGGCGTAACGACCGGGTGAATCTGGTCACGGTTGCCACACCGAATGCCACGCATTTCGAGATCACCAAGGCGTTTCTGGAAGCAGGCTTTCATGTGCTGTGCGAAAAGCCCATGACCATGACTGTGGAGGAGGGCGAGGAAATCGTGCGCGTGGCGCGGGCCGCTGGCAGGATTTGCGCGGTAAATTACTGCTATTCCGCCTATCCCATGGTGCGCGAAATGCGCGCCCTGGTGCGCAGCGGTCAGATTGGCCGTGTGCGTCTGGTGGTCACGAATTTCAGCCACGGCCATCATGGCGATGCCACCGATGCCGACAATCCGCGCGTGCGTTGGCGCTATGATCCGGCGATGGCGGGGGTGTCGGGGCAATTCGCCGATTGCGGCATTCACGCGCTGCATATGGCCAGTTTCATCACCGGCAATGAGGTGGAAACGGTTTCTGCGGATTTTGCCTCGACCATCCCCAGCCGCGTGCTGGAAGACGACGCTATGGTGAATTTCCGCATGGCGGGGGGCACGGTCGGGCGGCTTTGGACGTCATCCGTGGCGATTGGTCGTCAGCACGGCTTTGATATTCAGGTCTTTGGCGAAACCGGCGGGATGCGATGGGCGTCGGAACAGCCCAATCAGGTGTATTACACACCTGTCGGGGGCCGCACGCAGATCATGGAAAAGGGCGAGGCGGGCCTGAGCAGCGATGCTGCGCGCCTAAGCCGTGTCGCAATTGCCCATCCCGAAGGGTTCCCGCTGGCTGTGGCGAATATCTATGTCGATCTGGCTGCCGCCATCCGGGGCGAGGCGCGCGACGGGTTGCCTTTGGCCGAGGATGGCCTGCGCTCGATGGCGGCGGTCTATGCTGCGGTTGCTTCGGCTCGGGCTGATGGTGCATGGATCGATGCAAGGCCACCCATATTTCGCTAAAGCACCCTGCTTAGGCTTGCGTCATGCCTGCGGGCCGCAACGTGCCGCGTTCAATCACGCGACAAGGGAAAAGGCGCGTTTCGGGGTGGCGGTCAGGGTGCTGTATCGTTTCAACCACCAGATCAATCGAAGCGCCAATAATCTGGGCCACAGGCTGACGGATCGTAGTCAGGTTGATGTTTTCCCAGCGCGACATTTCCATATCATTCAGCCCGATGATGCCAATGTCATCAGGCACGCGCAGCCCCGCGTCGCGGATGGCCGACAGCGCCCCGATTGACAGCACGTCATCCCCGCAGAAATACGCCTCGGCCGACGTGCTTTGCAAAAGCCGCTGCATTTCCGCGCGGCCTGCATCGAAAGAATAGGCGCTGGCATAGCTGATGCTGACCTCGATTTCGGGGTGGCTGGACAACGCATCGAGGAACCCGCCTGCGCGATCCTGGGTCGAAGTCGCCTTTTCGGGACCGCCCAAAAAGGCAACAGACCGATGCCCGCGCGCAATAAGCGCCTCGGCGGCCATACGACCGCAGGCGATGTTGTCAATGCCGACCACATGCACATGCGGGATTGTGGTGTAGCGGCCAAAGGAGTGCACGACCGGCACGCCTGCATCGCGGAACGCTTCGGCAAAGCTGGGCGGCAAGGTCGAGGACGCCACGATCACGCCATCGACGGAATATTGCCGCAGCATTCTGACAGAATTTGCGGGATCGGTTTCATCGCTGAGGTTCACCAGCAATGGCCGCAACCCGCGATCTTGCAGTCCTCGGGTAAAGAGGTCGAACACTTCCAGAAACAACGGGTTGTGAAAGTTGTTCGAGACAAGCCCGATCAGTTTGGTGCGGCCCGTAGTTAATGACGAGGCAATCGCATTCGGGCTGTAGCGAAGTTCTGCGGCCGCTTTCTCAACCTTGGCGCGGGTCTTGGCCGACACCGACGCCCCTTCGGTAAAGGTGCGCGAGACCGCAGAGCGCGAGACACCCGCGCGAAGCGCCACGTCTCTCAGAGTCACTGCCATTTTTCCATCCAACTGCTTTGGCACGCCTTCTACTACAGACCACCCTGCCCCGAAATATACCATTTTTCCAATTCTTTTTGCAACCGGTTGCAAAATGATTGATTCGGGATTACAGTTCGCTCAGGGCTTGAAGGCGAGGACCTGCATTTGCCCAGAACATGTTTGGGAGGACATCATGAAAACAACGATCAAGACGATTGCGGTCAGCGCCGTTGCGGCGACTGCGCTGATGGGCGCCAGCAGCGCCATGGCCGAGGGAGAGCGTTATGTGCTGGTCAGCCACGCGCCCGACAGTGACAGCTGGTGGAACACCATCAAGAACGGTCTGGCACTCGCGGGCGAGCAGATGGACGTCACGGTGGAATACCGCAACCCGCCCACAGGTGACTTGGCAGACATGGCCCGCATCATTGAGCAGGCAGCAGCAAGCGCGCCAAATGGCATTATCACCACGCTGGCGGACCCCGATGTGCTGTCAGGGCCAATTCGTGCGGCTGTGGAATCGGGCATTGATGTCATCATCATCAACTCGGGGACACCCGACGCAGCGCGCGAACTCGGCGCGTTGATGTATGTGGGGCAGCCAGAATATGACGCAGGTTTCGCCGCCGGACAACGCGCAGCGGGGGATGGCATTTCCAGCTTCCTGTGCGTTAACCATTACATCTCGTCGCCCTCTTCGACCGAACGCTGTCAGGGCTTTGCGGACGGTCTGGGTGTTGATCTGGGCAACCAGATGATCGACAGCGGGCAAGACCCGAGCGAGATTCAGAACCGCGTGACCGCGTATCTCAACTCGAACCCAGACACGGACGCCGTGCTGACGCTTGGCCCCACATCTGCCGACCCGACCATTCTGGCGCTGGAGCAGATCGGTTTGGCGGGCGATATCTATTTCGGCACGTTCGATCTGGGCGGGGACATCGTGAATGCAATCCGCGACGGTGTAATTCAGTGGGGCATTGATCAGCAGCCCTTCCTGCAAGCTTATCTGCCGGTCATCGTGATGACCAACTATCACCGCTACGGCGTGCTTCCGGGCAACAACATCAACTCTGGTCCGGGTTTCGTGACCGCTGATGCGCTGGATCTGGTGGCCGAACTGGCAGGCGAATACCGCTAGAGGTCTGACGCTTCTTGAGTGGGCGCGGACTATCGCGCCCACTTTCTCACCTAGGTTCTCTTTCTGCCGAACAGGAGGCGTGTGCGATGTCTAGTATGGGCGTGGCCGTTGACGAACGTATCAAGGAAACCTCGAAGCTGCGAAAAGCCCTGATCCGGCCAGAGCTGGGTGCCATCGTGGGCACAATCGCCGTTTTCTCGTTTTTCATCATATTTGCCGGTGACAGCGGTATGTTCAACGCGCAGGGCGTTCTGAACTGGTCAACCGTATCGGCCCAGTTCATGATCATCGCCGTGGGTGCCTGCATGCTGATGATCGCAGGCGAGTTTGACCTGAGTGTCGGGTCCATGATCGGGTTTGCAGGCATGTCGATCGCGCTCATCTCGGTCACGTTGCAATGGCCTGTCTGGATTGCGATTCTGCTGACCTTCGTTCTGTGCACCGCTGTGGGAGCGCTGAATGGCATCATTGTTGTGCGCACGGGCCTGCCTAGCTTCATCGTGACACTGGCGTTCCTGTTCATCCTGCGCGGATTCACGATTTTCTTTCCACAACTGATCGAGCGGCGCACCATTATCGGCGGCATTTCCGAAAGGGCCGAGGGCGACTGGCTGGCTCCGCTATTTGGCGGCAAGATCGGCGGCGGCTTTTTCAACTGGCTGGCGGATATGGAGCTGATCGGTGTCTTCACGCGTGGCACGCGCATGGGCGAGCCCATCGTCAATGGCATTCCGATGCTGATTGTCTGGGCCCTTGGGCTGATGGTTGTCGCCCATATCGTGTTGACGCGGACACAATTCGGCAACTGGATCTTTGCCGCAGGCGGTGACGCACAGGCGGCGCGCTATGTCGGTGTGCCTGTGAACAGAGTGAAAATTCAGATGTTCATGTTCACGGCATTCTGCGCCTGTGTGTTTGCCACCTGTCAGGTCATGGAATTCGGCTCTGCCGGGGCGGATCGGGGCCTGCTCAAGGAGTTTGAGGCAATTATTGCTGTGGTCATCGGCGGCGCGTTGCTGACAGGCGGGTATGGGTCGGTCATCGGGGCGGCACTTGGGGCGTTGATCTTTGGTGTTGTGCAACAGGGATTGTTCTTTGCCGGTGTGGAATCCAGCCTGTTCCGGGTGTTTCTGGGCGTCATCTTGCTGTTTGCGGTGATCCTGAACACATATATCCGCCGCATCATCACGGGGGAGCGTTAAGATGGAACCCTATGATCACAACCCGATTGTCGAGATGCGCGATATTGAAAAGCATTTCGGCCCGGTCATCGCACTGAACGGCGTCAGCTTCGATATTCGCCCCGGCGAGTGTCATTGCCTGCTTGGCGATAACGGCGCTGGCAAATCGACCTTTATCAAAACGATGGCAGGCGTGCACAAACCCACAAAAGGCGCGATCTTTTTCGAGGGCCGCCAGATGAGTTTCGACAGCCCCCGCGATGCGATGGAAGCGGGCATCGCCACGGTCTATCAGGATCTTGCCATGATCCCGCTGATGAGTGTCACACGCAATTTCTGGATGGGGCGAGAACCGATCAAACGGGTTGGCCCGTTCAAATTCATGGACTTCAAAACCGCCAATGAGGTGACGATGGAGGAGATGCGCAAGATGGGCATCAATCTGCGCTCTCCGGACCAAGCGGTCGGCACCTTGTCGGGCGGCGAGCGGCAGACTGTGGCCATCGCGCGCGCAGTGCATTTCGGCGCGAAGGTCCTTATTCTGGACGAGCCGACAAGCGCGTTGGGCGTGCGCCAGACCGCGAATGTGCTGTCCACCATCGACAAGGTCCGCAAGACCGGAATCGGAATTGTCTTTATCACCCATAACGTGCGCCATGCTTTGGCCGTTGGCGACAGGTTTACGGTGCTGAACCGTGGCAAGACGCTGGGCACAGCCCAACGCGGGCAGATCACCCCAGAAGAATTGCAAGACCTGATGGCAGGCGGTCAGGAAATGGTCGCGCTTGAGGGCTCACTTGGTGGAACTGTCTGATGGCGCATTTGTTGCGCAAGCCCACCGCGCAGGGTGGGCGCATCCATGCAATCACACCTGAAGATGCAGGCTGGCACTTTGTCGGGTTCGATCTGTGGCGACTTGCGCCCGGCGACGTGGCGACGGGCCAGCTTGACGGGCGCGAAGCGATCCTTGTGCTGGTCGAGGGCTGCGCCGATCTCACCGCAGATGGTGTGTGGCTTGGCGAAATGGGCAACCGGCTGGACGTATTCGAGCGCAGCGCGCCCCATTGCCTGTATGTGCCCCCTGCCGCCCCTTGGCAGGCCCGCGCCACAACGCAGTGCACGCTTGCCGTATGCAGTGCGCCCAGCCCCGGCGGGCGGCCTGTTCAGGTTCTTGGCCCTGACGGCATCGCGCTGGAAGTACGCGGCACTGGCACCAATACCCGCTACATCAACAATATTGCGATGGAGGGGCGCGATGTGGCCGACAGCCTGCTGGTGACCGAGGTCTTCACACCTGCCGGTCATTGGTCATCTTACCCGCCCCACCGCCATGACGAAGATGACTATCCCGCGCTGACCTATCTCGAAGAGACATATTATCACCGGCTGAATCCGTCCGATTGCTTTGGCATTCAGCGGATTTTCACGGATGACCTGAGCCTTGATGAAACCTTGGCCCCAGCGGATCATGATGTCGTTCTGGTCCCAAGGGGGCATCATCCATGCGCGGCCCCGCATGGGGTAGAGATGTATTACCTCAACGTTATGGCTGGCCCACGGCGGGCATGGCGCTTCCAGACGCATCCGGCCTTTGCGCATATGAACACCTAGGGCAGCAGTCAGGCGCTTTGGCACTAGGCCTGTCCCTGCATGGTGGTGCATCAAACGGGGCCCGTGTTGGAGAACCGCCGCTGCATGGCTGTGACCAAGAATGCAGATTGGGGCACCCTGCGGCTCCGCCAGCGCTTTGCGCATGTCACACGCGCCAGAGCATGAGGGAATAGGCAAGGCGCGTCGGCCACGACGTGCAGAAAGCCTTTGCACAGAACGGCGTTGACTGCTTTACTTCTGTGAAATGCCACACAGGCGATCACGCCCCTTTCTCTGCACTAGTCATGACAGCACGCAGGGGGGCATCGGCACTGTAGCGCAGCGGCGCTTCGGTTCACCTTGCGACACATACCGGCAGAAAAGGAACCTAACTCATGCAAAGACTGGCAGCGATAGCCCTGAGCGCAGTGATGTTGGGGGCACCGGTTGCGGCGCAGGAAAGTGCCGCCGATGCCATTGCCATCATGGTGTTTGATGCGTCCGGTTCGATGTGGAACCGGCTGGAAGAAGACCTGACCCGGATCGAGGTTGCACGCGACGTGATGGAGGAATATTTCCACACCCGCGATACATCCGTTCCGCTTGCGGTCATCGCCTATGGCCATCGCCAGCGCGGTGCCTGTTCCGATATTGAAATGATCGCACCGCTCGCCCAGCATGAGGGGGCGGATTTGGCGGCCAAGCTGCGCGCGCTCAACCCCCAAGGAATGACACCGCTCACGGACTCTATGGCGATGGCGCGCGATATGATTCCACCGACAGCGGAATCCGCCGACCTGATCCTTGTCACAGACGGGCTGGAGAATTGCGGCGGTGATCCTTGCGCGCTAGCCGCAGAGCTTGCAGCCCAAGGGATCAACATTCGCGCACATGTGGTGGGCTTCGGGATGACGGAAGCTGAAATCAATACCCTGTCCTGCCTGCCCGAACAAACCGGCGGCAGGTTGATCCTGACAAATTCGGGGGCCGAACTGGCCGAGGCCATGACCGCCGTCTCAACGCCGTCACCACAGCCCGAAGTTGCCGAAGCAGACCCTGTTGAAGAGGTCGCGGAAGCAGGGCCCGCCGAAGAGGGTGCCGAAGCAGATACCCCAGAGGTTACGATTTCCGGCCCGCGCAGCGTGCGCATTGGCGAGGATTTCCAACTGCAATGGTCCGATACGATCAACGAGCGTGACATCGTTGCCATTCTGCCGATGGGCGCGGATGAGGACGAGTTGGGCACATGGGCGCGTGTTGGGGAGTCTCGTACCGAGACGGATTTGCGCGCGCCCGCTGATCCGGGCATGTACGAATTGCGCTACATCCTCGGTCAAGACCGCCGCACACTTGCAACGGCCCCCATCGAGGTAATCACCGCCGACGCCGAAATTTCCGGCCCCAACGCTGTGCGCAGCGGTGAGAACTTTCGCGTGCAATGGTCCGAGCCGATCAACAGCCGCGACCTTGTTGCCATTGTGCCAATGGGCGCGGATGAGGGCGAGTTGGGCACTTGGTCACGCGTCGGCAGTTCTGACACCCAGACATATCTGCGTGCCCCCTCTGATCCGGGCATGTACGAATTGCGCTATATCTTGGACGAGGGGCGCGGAACACTGGCACGTGCCAGCATCGAAGTGACCACCCCCGAGGCCGAGATTTCCGGCCCCGACAGCGTGCGCATCGGCGAAAGCTTCCGCGTCCAATGGTCCGAGCCGATCAATGACCGCGACATCGTTGCCATCGTGCCCATGGGCGCAGAAGAGGGGGAGTTGGGCACGTGGTCGCGTGTGGGCAGTTCTGACCCCGAAGGCGACCTGCGCGCCCCCTCTGATCCGGGCATGTACGAGTTGCGCTACATCTTGGACGAGGGGCGCGGGACACTGGCGCGTGCCGCTATCGAAGTGACAGCGGTGGATATCGACGTCATGGGGCCAGACAAGATACGTGCGGGCGATACGCTGCGGGCCTCGTGGTCCGACAGAGTGAATGACCGCGACATCGTTGCCATCGTGCCGCTTGGCGCAGATGTGGGCGAGCTTGGCGATTGGACTCGCATCGGCAGTTCAGCGATGCAGAATGATTTTGACGCCCCCGAAGACACCGGAATGTATGAACTGCGCTATATTCTGGACGAAGGGCGCATCACTCTGGGCCAACATACCTTCGAGGTCGTGGATGCCATGGCCGCATTGGGTGACGGCGTCATGCTGACCGTGCCAGAAACGGCAACACCCGGCGCGTCGATCACCGTCACATGGAGCGGCAGCACAGATGGGGCCGATCAACGCATCGCGCTGGCGCGGGCGGATCAGGCGCTTTTCACATGGATATCTGCCGAACCCATCGAAGAGCTGACCGAAATCACGTTCACCATGCCCGAAGAACCGGGATATTACGAAATCCGCTTCCTTGATCTGAACGCACAGGATGTCCTGAGCAGCGCCCGCATCGAAGTGCGCTGACATACACCGCAGCGGGCTTCATGGCCTGCGATATGTGGACGGGACAGAAATTCGTGATGGCTTGGCACCTGTTAGGGCGCGCGGATATGGGCAAAACAGTTTCGGCCGGGCACGTCAAAGCAGACGATACACCAGCAGGCGGTTGTCTGCTGGCATCACATGGACTGCCTCGCAGGCGAAGCCATGCGCGCCAGCGGCGGCGTCCACGTCTTCGCGTGCGCGCAATCCCCAATCCGCGTTGCGCAGTCGCAAATCGGCGTCAAAGGCAGCATTGCCGGGGCCGGTGAAGCTGCCGCCCTCATTGAAGGGCCCATAGATCAGCAACACCCCGCCGGGGGCCAGTCGCGCGGCAGCACCTTCGATCAGGCCAAGTGTTGCGGACCACAGGGCGATATGCGTCAAATTCGCGGTGAAGACCGCATCTACCGCCCCACCGGGCCAAGGCGGTCGGGTAGCATCTATCAGCATTGGCGGCAGGACTCTGCCCGCAAGCTCTGGGCAGAGTGCCCGCCACGCTTTGATCGTGGCACACCCGTCCAGTGTCGCCTCGCTTGGCATCCATGTGACCTGCGGCAAGCACCGCGCCATCCACAGTGCATGCTCGCCCGTGCCCGACGCCACCTCTAACACGGTGCAGGGCGTGGGCGGCAACACCTTGGCCAATGCCTGACAGATTGGTGTGCGGTTGCGTGCTGCCGCCGGGGCGTGCCGCAAGTCGGGATAGCGCGCCACAGTTGCGGCAGGGTCAGCGAGCGGGTCAAATCTATCAGGCACTATCGGACTTTCGGGTTGGGGCAGCACATCTATCCATCAACAAGCGACCAGAACCCGTATTTGCGGCCATGCTTTTGGCGCAGCGCTTCAAGGAAACGCATATGGGGCAGAACTGCGCCATAGGCACTGATCTCCAGATCCGACATCTGACATTCAGCCAGATGCCGCGCGGCATGGCGGTAGCGCTTGGACTTCGCGCCATTCAGCGTATCCTCGATC
Source organism: Roseinatronobacter monicus (assembly GCF_006716865.1). Taxonomy (NCBI): domain Bacteria; kingdom Pseudomonadati; phylum Pseudomonadota; class Alphaproteobacteria; order Rhodobacterales; family Paracoccaceae; genus Roseinatronobacter; species Roseinatronobacter monicus. Next base: position 3,114,454 of record NZ_VFPT01000001.1, read on the forward strand.
ATCGCGCGGCGGATCAATGTGGCCGCAAGCGGGTGGCGGGCGGCCAGCGTATCGGCAGCGTGGGTCAGCGTGGTATAGTCATTGCCATCCAGATCGGCGGCACGGGCCAGAACCAGCTTTGCCGCGCGGTCATGCGCAGGCCAGTCGATCAGAAAGCCCAGCGCCACATTCAGGCGCGGATGATCCATCACCTTGTCGAGCGCCTTTTCTTCGGCCTCGACATCATCAAAATCCGGCAAAAGCCTGAGGTGTTTTCGCAAAGCGCGCATGCTCAGGCCTTGATCGAATGTTGTCCACAAATGCGACTTTAGCGCGTCCAGCTTGCCCAGCCCCTCAAGGCAATCTTCATAAACCTCATCAAGGTCAGCGTTGAGCATCCGAAATGGCGCATCCGCCTCACGCGTCATCGCGCGGCGGGCGATGTCATAGGCGTCTTGCACACGCCCCGCTGCCAGCAGACGGCGCGCAACCTTGGGGGCGATGGTGCCATAGGTCAGTTGCTCAGGCGAATAGCGCGCCATATAGGCATCCACATCGCCTTGCGCATCGGCCACATCCGCCAGAATAACGGAAGCGGTCAACTGCTTGGCGCGCCGCACAGATTCTGCGGGCGCGGATGACAGGCCAAAGCGCTGATAGGCCGCAACCTCCGCTGGGGTGGGGGCTGTGTCGGCCCAGAGGGTGGTGATCTGTTTAAGATGCGCCAACCCGTCCGGCCCAAGCGCCTCGGCAGTTGCGGGGATGATCCCGTCAAAATCGCCATAACCTGCATCAACGACCGCATCGAGAATGCGCTCGGCCAGTGTTTGCGGGTTCACTGCGATCCGTGGCGACAGCTCCGCGATCATGTCGACCGCATGGCGAAACACATCACCGACCGCACCATTGCTGTCATCTGTCCGTTCATGGACCGACGGGGCCAGTTGCACGAATGACCACAACAGCTCGAACGCCTCATCCGCGTCTTGGGGCGCGATACTGCTCTCGATCAAGGCAAGCAGACTGTTAAGGTCTTTGACCAATGCGCGCTGCTTGCGCCAGTCGATATAGCTGGTCGCGCGGCGCATGGACGCAAAGCGCTTGCGCAGATCAGCGGCAACATCCTTTGGGCCTTGCGCGGCACTCAATTCCAGTCGTGCGCGCCGTTGCAAAGCGGCGCTGCCTTGCACCAACTCCATCACCAGCGCCGCCAGCTTCTCAGCGCCGAGCTTTTCAAGATTGGCCGTGTTCAGGGTCTTTTTCGACATGGGCGCAACTTGCAATCTGTTTGACCCGCGCGCAAGGCCAAGTGGCACAGTCCATGCAGGCGCGGCATCACATTTTCACACCCCCCTCAGGCGGCGGTTGCGAAAGCCTTTTCAGTCAGGTTGTATCCGCGTGCGGTCGCCCGATGACAAGACCGATCCGCCGCCAGCACCGCGTCGCGCAGATTTGCGAACCATGCGCTTACATGGCAACCGCGTGACCCGACGCGCCCCCATTCACGAATGACCGTGTATTCGCCAAACAGGTTATAGTTCACCTCAACACGGTAAAAATGCGTGGGAACACCCTGCATATCCGGTGCCGTACGATAACAGAGAAGGGTCAGCATGGGGGCTATCCTTGGTGTCCTTACCTATATCGAGACGATACATGAGAGAGCCGCAACCACCAATGGCAGATATTGGCAAACATGCGCCGTATCCGGTTGGACAGCGCTTTAGGCTTAATTGAAAATGCCCTTGGCGTGATCATGCGCAGTGCTTAGATACCCTTGATCGGAGGCATGTATGCAAAATTTCTCACTTCTGGACCTATCCCCCATCGCCGAGGGGAAAACTGCCGCCGACGCATTGGCCGGAACCGTGGATCTGGCCCGCGCCGCCGAAGGGTTTGGATATCACCGCTACTGGCTGGCAGAGCATCACAACATGCCCGGCATTGCCAGCGCCGCAACAGCGGTGGTGATTGGCCATGTGGCCGCTGCAACAAAGACGATGCGGATTGGCGCAGGGGGCATTATGCTGCCCAATCATGCGCCGCTTGTCATTGCCGAGCAATTCGGCACGCTTGCCACGCTTTACCCCGGACGCATCGACCTGGGGCTGGGGCGCGCGCCCGGCACGGATATGCCCACCGCCCGCGCGCTGCGTCGTCATATGGTGTCGGAAGACAGCTTCCCGCAGGATGTGCAGGAATTGCTGGGCTATTTCAGCGACAGTGCCGAGGGGGCCGCTGTGCGCGCCATTCCCGGTGCAGGCACGCATGTTCCGGTGTGGATACTGGGGTCAAGCCTCTATGGCGCGCAACTGGCGGCCTATCTGGGGCTACCATATGCTTTCGCCTCGCATTTCGCCCCGGCGATGCTGGAACAGGCTTTGCATATCTATCGCAGCACTTTTCAACCGTCCCAGTATCTGGAGCGCCCCCATGTGATGATGGCCGCAGGCGTTTGCGCCGCCGAAACCGATGCAGAGGCGGCGTATCTGCGCTCATCTCAACTGCTTGCCTTCGCGCGGCTGCACTCAGGTCGCCCCGGCAAGCTGCCGATGCCGACAGAGAATATCACGCAGGATATTCCGGCCCCTGTTATGGCACAGGTAACGCAAGCCCTGTCCTGTTCTGCCACAGGTTCGGCCAAGACCGTCAAAAACCAACTCAGCGCGCTGATCGACACCTTTCAGCCCGATGAGGTGATGGTTACAGGCATGATCCATGATCACAGCGCGCGGGTCCGCTCGTTCGAGATTGCGGCCGATATCCTGACTGACCTGCGCGAAACGCAGCAAGCGGCGTAAGCAACCGGCGTGCCCTGCCCCCTTCGCCGGTGTCCGCAGCGCGCAGGAATTCCACTTACAGCGCTGGTCTGAAAGCATCTTTCAGGGTATCGAGTGCGATAGACCTGTTTCGCGCAACGCCCGGAGACCGATATGCCCGCCGCAGAATTCGACTATATTATTATTGGTGCTGGCACCGCCGGGTGCTTGCTGGCCAATCGCCTGAGTGCGGACCCATCCAAACAGGTTTTGCTGATCGAGGCGGGAAAGAAAGACAATTATATCTGGATTCATGTGCCCGTCGGGTACCTTTACTGTATCGGCAATCCGCGCACCGACTGGCTGTACCAGACCGAGGCGACGGCAGGGCTGAACGGGCGGTCCCTGCGCTACCCGCGCGGCAAGACGTTGGGCGGGTGTTCCTCCATCAATGGCATGATCTACATGCGCGGTCAGGCCCGCGATTACGACACTTGGGCGCAATTGACTGGCGATGATGACTGGACATGGACCAACGCTCTGCCCGATTTCAAGGCGCATGAACACCATTACAAACTGGACAACGGGATCGACCCTGCAATCGGCGACAACAGCCGCTTTTCCGATCTGCACGGCGGGGACGGTGAATTGCGCGTCGAGAAGCAGCGCCTGCGGTGGGAGGTGCTGGACGCCTTTGCCGCCGCCGCCAACGAAGCGGGCATCGAGAGCACCGACGATTTTAACACCGGCGACAATGCCGGGATCGGGTATTTTGAGGTCACGCAGAAATCCGGCTGGCGCTGGAGTTGCGCCAAAGCGTTCCTGCGCCCGATCAGGCACCGTAAAAACCTGACCGTCTGGACCGAAAGTCAGGTCGAGCGACTAACCTTCGACAAAACCGAGGCAGGGGCCACCCGCTGCACAGGCGCTATCGTGCGCCAGAGCGGCGGCGCGGTGACTGTCCGCTCAAAGGGTGAGGTGATATTGTCGGCGGGGGCCATCGGCTCGCCGCAGATATTGCAACTGTCGGGCGTGGGTCCAGCGGCCCTGTCACAGGCGCATGGGATTGATGTGGTCAAGGATTTGCCGGGGGTGGGGGAAAACCTGCAAGATCACCTGCAAATCCGTGCCGTCTATAAGGTTCAGAACGCCAAGACGCTGAACACGCTTGCAAATTCTCTCTTTGGCAAGGCCATGATCGGGTTGGAATACATGCTAAAACGCTCTGGCCCGATGAGCATGGCCCCCAGCCAGTTGGGCGCTTTCACACGCTCGGACCCGAACCGCGCACATGCCAATCTGGAATATCATGTCCAGCCGCTCAGCCTTGACGCCTTTGGCGAAGACCTGCACCCGTTTCCGGCCATGACGGCAAGTGTGTGCAACCTTAACCCCACCAGCCGTGGGCATGTGCGGATCACGTCAAACCGCTTCGATCTTCCCCCCGAAATCGCACCAAACTACCTGTCCACAGAAGAGGACCGTCTGGTCGCAGCCCAAAGCCTGCGGCAGGTGCGCGAGATTATGGCCAAGCCCGCGATGCAGAAATACAAACCGCAAGAATGGAAACCGGGGGTCGAGTTTCAGACGGACGAAGAATTGGCGAAGCTCGCCGGAGATATTGCCAACACCATTTTCCACCCCACCGGAACCGCCAAAATGGGCCGCAACGATGACCCGAGCGCCGTTGTGGACACAAAGCTGCGGGTTCACGGCATTGAGGGGCTGCGCGTCGTCGATGCCAGCATTATGCCCCAGATCACCAGCGGCAACACCAACGCCCCGACCCTGATGATCGCCGAAAAAGCTGCGCGCTACATCCAGTCGGGCACCTGACGGTCGAAGGTTTGGGTCGCGCATATGCCCTGCGTGGGTTAAGCTGGAAATCCAGCGAAAAGGAGAGCGTCATGGACATCAGGCATAGCGGTTCAACACCGTCAAATACGGCGCCAGCAGATTATTTCACCGGCACGGTCTGGCAAGAAGCGATCTGTGACCCGACCGAAACCAAAGCAGTGATCGCGCTGCTTGTCACCTTCGCACCCAATGCGCGGACAAATTGGCACAAGCATGCCTTGGGCCAGACACTCTATGTGACATCAGGGTCAGGCCTGATCCAAAGCCGTGGCGGGCCGGTGAACACCATTCGTGCGGGTGATCGCATCTGGATACCTGCGGGCGAAGAGCATTGGCACGGTGCCACCCCCTACAACCTGATGAGTCACATTGCGATTCAGGAAGTCGAGGACGGAACGGCCACGCACTGGCTCGAACCCGTCACCGATGCGCAGTATCAAGGGCAAAGCTGATACTGGAAGGTTCGCTGCATCCGTTTGCGGCGCGCACCTGCTGACGCCACAGCGCCGCAATCCGTGCCGGTCACAGTCGTGCGCGCAGGGCGTTGCGGTCGATCTTTGAGTGGTGGCGCTTGTCCATCGGCATGCTGGCCACATGAACGACCCGCGCAATGCCCAACGCGCTTGCGCGGGTTTGCCAGAGTGCCGCTTGTGCCCTGTCCCCCTCGATCACAAGGCAGGCGGCATCTTGGGCAGCCATCAGCGCGCATTGGCGCACACCGGGCCATTGCCGCGCGGCCACTTCGACCGAAAACGGATAGCACATGCGACCGCCGATTTTCACATCCGTGCCCATACGCCCCAGCAACCAAAGCCGGCCTTGCGCATCCAGACGGCCCGCATCGCCTGTGCGGTGCCAGATAATTGCGCCATCACGGATTTTGTTTTGCGCGTCATGGGCGGGGTCAAGATAGCCGCGGTTCACATGCGCACCGGCAACCTGAATTTCATCCTTGTGAATGCGCAAGTCTATCCCTGCAACAGGGTGGCCGACCAGAAGCCCCTGCCCCCCGTCCATCGCCGCGCGGTCATCAGATGTTATATAAGTGGCGTCCAGATGGGCAATCGGCTCCGCCTCGGTCGAGCCATAGACACAACACACGCGCAAATCAGGCCGGACCGCGTGCATCCGGTCAATCAGTTCGGGAAATACAGGGCCACCGCCGGTAAAGACGGTATGCAGCGACGCATCTGCCCCTGCCTGCACCAACATTTCGCACAGGGATGGCGGCACAAGTGCGCGGGTGACGCGGTTCTTGTGCATCCAGTCGCGCAATTGCGCGGGGTCCAGCGCATCAAGGCGCGACATCTTCCAGTTCGGCAACACCGATGTCTGCCCGCTGGCAATATTGATCAGCACGAACACGGGAAACGCAACCAGATCGCGCTGGGGCTGCGCATTGTGCAGCAGTGGCGCGATGGCGCTATACTGTGCTGCAAGGAAATCATGGCTGCGCGGAATGGCTTTTGGTGCGCCAGTTGTGCCCGATGTGAAGGAAATAAGCGCCACATCCGTGCCCGCCGGGGGTGGCATATCGGGGCAGTTTGCGGCCTGCCGGTGTAGTCGCAGATGGTGCAGCCCCCATAATTGGGGCAACACCCAACGCAACAGCCTATACAGGCCAGAACTGCAAAAGGCACGTGGTCTGGTGACGCGCGCGGCATGGCGCAGCCCCGCAAGCCCCAATGCCGGTTCTGGCAACACGGCTGTGGCACCCAATGTCCAGAGTGCGGCCAGCGCGGCATAAAGATCTGCATCCACAGACATGGCCACCAACACCTTGTCGCCCGCACGAATGCCCTTGCGGTGCCACGCCCCCGCAAAACGCACGCGGCGCGCATCCAGTTCGGCAAACGTCACCGCGCGCCCCTTGCCATCGACCAGCGCCACCTTGTCGGGGTGGCGCACAACAGCGGCCGCAAAGTCGCGCAGCAGGTCAGACATCCCATTTCAGCCCAAGCAATTCATAGCGGCGAAACACCTGCCCGCCTTCCTGACGGCTACGCGCGGCAGAGCGGTTGTCGTCATGGATCAGCGCGTGGATCATTGTCTTGTAGCCCATCGCAAGGGCGGCAACATGACAGGCATGCACCATATGCCGCCCCGCACCGGGAATGAGACTGGCATAGGTTTTCAGGATTACGGTTTTCGTGTCCAGCCCTTCGGCATAGTTCGGGATTGCGAACAAAAAGCCCGCCAATGCCCCATCTGGCCGCCGCGCGAAAAAGATCAATTCGGGCTTTAGCATGGGAAGAACGGGTTTATACATGTCAACGAACGCAGATTCAGGGATCGGGGCATAAAACGCGTTACCTGCAAATGTCACTGATGACAGGGCAAACACCTCTCGCAGCATGGCGTCCGGGTCGTCGCCCGCCCATGCCTCGACCGTGAAACCGGCGGGGGCGGGCAATGGCGCGGGGTCGCATATGTCCAAGGGCATTCGCGCCGAAAAATAGCGCGCCACAGGCTGGAAACCGGCGGCGGCAAAAATCAACGGCTCATGCGGGCGATTGGCCGGTTCCATTAAAAAAGCGGGCGTGCCGTCAGTTTCGCTGACAAAACGGTAACTGTGCCATGTGTCGCCTGCCATTGGCCCCAACACACGGTCGAACCCCGCATCCCGCACGCGCGCCAGCGCCTGTTGCAACAAATCCGTGCCCGCCTGTGGCGTCTTGAACGACACGTTGCCAAGCGTCGCGGCGCGCACACCGTCCCAATCCGGCCCGTTCAGATGAAGGGTAAGGGACGCGCTATCGGTTTTCAGTGTCTCAATCGTCACAGGCTTCCTCCGGCTGGGGGGGGTGTGCCGCCCTGATCTATGACCGCAAGGGTATAATAGGCCAGCGGCAGGATCATGGACAACACTGTCAGCTTCAACACCCGATGCCTGAAAAACATGTCAGGCAGGGCCGCACTGGCCGCAGCGCTTAGGGCCAGACACAGGCAGGCCAGCACCAGCAACGGGTCCGCCCATAAACTATGCGGCGGGTTCAGCCATGTCACAATCTGGCGGAGCGCCAGCAGCGCCGCCGCGATTACCGGCACCCAGACCAGATTGCGCCGCAACGCCAGTGTGGCTAGCCCCATGACCAGCCCCATGGCCGTCAGGCCATAGAACTGCACCGCGTTCCAGCCGATAGCATTGCCAAGCGCCAGCCAGCCGAAACTGAACAACGCCAGCCCTGCCACCATGTCCAGATCGCCAAAATCATCGCCACCGGGGGATCGCGCGCTGGCCCAGGGATAGGCCACAAGCACCAGCGCGGGCAGGATGGCGTTTTGCAATTCAACTGACGCCAGTATCAGAAACATCGCCACGACATAGACACGCGCGGCATGGGTCGACAGGCCAAAGCGCGGGCCAATGATGCGCGACGCAATGATTGCCATCACGAACAGCACGGCAATGGGCAGCAGCTCAAACAGGGTGCTGTTGCTGTGAACCTCCAGAAAGACCAGCAAGCCAAGCGGCAGAAACAGGTTGTCGAACCCCCGCCAGCTTTGGGCCTCGACCAATGCGCCGAAACCGGCGACCAGCAGGGCAAGTGTCAAAATGTTCAGGGGTGGTTGGTCCGACAGGCACATCAGGCAAATCAGCGCCACCAGAAGCGTGATGACAAAAAACACCACTGTGCCTTCGACACTTTTGACGCCCTGTTCTACCTTGAATCGGCGCGTGCCATAGGCGGTTCCCGCCAGCGCCGCCGCCGCATCGGCCAGCGTCAGCACCGCGATTGGCAGCACATAAAACAGCGCCACCCCGTCTGAGAAAAAGAAACAAAGCCCCACCGAAATGGCCAGCAGGAAATCCCCGTAGGACCGGCGATCGACACTGTGCACCGCGTCGCCCAGACGCCCGGAAAGACGCGGCAGGCGCAGTGCAACCATCATCACCAGTGTCAGCGCGACAATCATGTAAACAGGCCAGCGATCAGGGAAAAGCCACGGCAACCCCATCGCATAGATACCCGTGCCAACATGCACCAGCTTGCGTTTCACTTCGGCGCTGAACGGCAGGCGGCGCACCAGTGCCATCAACACCAAAAGGGCTGCAACCGACCCGAACACGATGACCAGTTGCGCCGCCATACTCACCCGACAACTTCCTCGATCACGAAATCCGAATAGAAGAACGCCTTGTCACGCGCTTTCAGGTCATCCTCCAGCGCGCGCAGGCGCATCACGCGTGCAGACAGGGGCGCAGGCACGCGGCGCGGGGCCATCATGTTCCAGTAGACCAGCCGCGCACCGGGTGCTGCGGCCCCCAGAATGCTGTCATACACCTGCGCAAAAACGGGCGGGGACATATATTCGAAAATATCCGACAGGTTAAAGCCATGCGCCAATTCGCCGGTTTTGATAAATGCCTCCAGCGAACCGGGGCGAATTTCAATGCGGGCGCTGCGGTCGCGGATCACGTCAAAATTCTCCGCGCGCCATGCCATTGGCAGGGCCGCGCCATGCGTGCCCTTGATGATCCAGTGCAGATAGGGGTTTTCCGACGGGTCGGTTTGCACCGCTGCGTGATGGATGCGCCGCGCCACATGCTGCGCGGGACTGCCATCAACATGGTCAAAAAACGCCTTGTCCCGCCCCATACGGCCCATGACAAAGCGCGAGAAAAAGACATTCAGCAACACCCGCCAGCGCCATGTGTTGAACCGCGTGTCAAAAAAATCCTGACGCCCCTGCCGGTTGCGCGGCACGAATATGGCGTCACGCGTCGCGCGGGAATGCACGAGCGGCAAAAACCACGTTCGGAATATACGGAAATAGCGTTCGAACTTGCCCACCCCGCCAGCCCCGAACCGCGCGACATCCGTGGCCTGTGCGTTCCAGAATGCCTGTGTTTCGGGATCAAGCGCGGCCACCACACGCGCCAGCAGCGCCTTGCGCTGCATGGACGCGCGCGCGCCCATAAGTTCCAGAAATTCCGCATGGGTCAGGGTCGCATAGGCCGCGATCCGCAGCTTCAGGCAGGCGATCTGCGCAGGCGACAGGTCGACCACCACAATTTTGGCGGGGTCCAGCACCAGCATCGCCAGCGCATTATCCCCCGCCGCGCAGATCGACACCAGCGTTCGCCCGCTGCAATCGCCCATTGCTGCCGTCAGGATATCCGCATCTTCCCATAGCTGGGCATAGCGGATGTGGTCAAAGGCGGCTTTCGCTTCAATCTCGGAATTCGTCAATATGTCTCTCCACCTCGCCGGTTGCGCCGTCAACGGTCAGGGTTTCGCCATCTGCAACCCATTGCGTCGCCCCCTTCAACCCCACCACGCAAGGAATGCCCAATTCGCGCGCCACAATGGCCGAATGCGACAACAGCGATCCGCGCTCGACAACAATGGCCGACGCGTTCGAGAAAACGGCAATCCAGCCCGGATCAGTATGACGCGCCACAAGGATTTCGCCCGCGCCCAGCGATTGCGTGCGCGGGTCGCGGATGACGCGGGCCACCGCTGTCACCCGCCCTGCCGAGCAGCCGGTTGCACTGCGGCGCGCGGACTGGTCTTGCGCCACCGGCGCATCGGCCCAGACGGGCGCAATGGCGGGGCCGCGCAATTCAATCCGTTCGGGCGGGTCGGGGCGGTTTGCTGCCGCCGCATCTTCGGCCTTGCGCAAGCTGACCTGCGACTTCAGATCGCCTGACAGCCCATACCCTTCGACCGCGCCAAGCACTTCTGACGTGATCAGGTAAAACACGTCGCGCGGGCTGTCCAGCAACCCGCGCGCGGCAAATTCACGGCCCAGCCCCAGAAACACACGGCGCGCATAGCCGAAGATGCGCGTGCGCTCAAACCGCAGGTTTTCGCGGTCGCGCACGCGGTTTTTGGTCCATGAAATCAGGCCCTTTGCAATCATGTGTTTGAACGGGTTGGGAAAAAGCGCGCGCCAGTCGGGGTCTTTGGCCTTGTGCGTATCATGTGCGCCGCGTTGCGCGCTGGCCAAAATCGCGGCAAGCAGGCTGGACGGGTCATCGCGCAGTGTCAGGCTTTCAAGTTTCAGCTCTTCTGTGCAGCGATCGCCGAACTTATCAAGATAGCTCTCGACCTCTCGGCGCAGGTCAGGATGGGGGTCAAGGCCGGCCATCCCGTCCGCCATCAGCGCAGCATCCAGACCGGCGGCGCGGGCCATCTGTCCCATTTTCATGATGCGCTGCGCGGGTTCTGCCGAAATAATGTCGCCCTGCCCGATCATCACATCGTTATGCAGGGCCAGACCATCCGGCCCCAGCCACCGTTCCAACAGGTTGCGCGAGGCACCGAACGCAATCATGCAGAGGAAATCATTGACCAGCGGCGCATCCCAACGATCCAGCAAGGTGCTTTCGATCTTGCGGTATTCCGCCGCAAGCGCGGTTGGCCCGGCGCGCGTCACGTCAAAGCCGCTGTTCAGCGCGGTATTCAGGCGCGCATAAAACCGGCGGCGCGTGCGCGGCAGCATCATCGCCTGCCACACCAACCCTGCGCCCGCGCGCCCCATTCGGGCATATTCAAGAATGCGCGCGCCCCCCTTGGCCGGTGGCGGGCCAATGCTGTCTGTCACCTCTCGCGGCATGGGCGTGTCCACGCCCATCATGGTTTCCATATAGCCCCTGTTCAGCGAAAACCCGGGCAACAGCGCCAGCGCGCGGTACCAGTTGACAAGGTTGTAATACACCCGCCCGTCAACACGGCCCAGCATATTGCCAAACACGGCAGATTGCGCGGCGATTGTGCGGTCGGGCACCCCCAGCAAGGCCACGAAGGCGCGGTAGACGCGGGCATAGACATGAACCGCAAAGGAATAGGTCAGCGGGCTGACCATACCCGGATAGCTTTCGACAATGTTGGAATTGTCGAAAATCGTCAGCGCGGTATCATCATTCAGGGGTGGCAACAGTGGCGTGGTGATGGGGCGCGATTGCAAGATATGCAGCCCGTCATCATCTATTGCCCATTCAATATCCTGCGGCGCACCAAACACATCTTCTGCGCGCAGCGCCAATGCGGCAATCGCTTCGGCCTGCGCCGCGTTCAGAACGGCAGGCACTGTGGCACAACGCGCCGTGGTCCCAATCGCCCAGTCCTCGCCGTCTTCTTCGCCTGAAACCAGACGCTCGCCCAATCCGGCAATCGCCGAGATCACAACGCGGTCGCGCCGTCCTGTCACGGGGTCGGCGGAAAACGCCACACCCGCCGCGCGCGCATCAATCATGCGCTGGACAATAACCGCTGGCCCCTCAGCCCCGGTTTGTGACTTCAGCGCGCGGTAAGTGGCCACCGTGTCGGAAAAGCCCGATTGCCAGACCTGTCGCGCCGCATCCTCGACCCCGCCCGCAGGCACATTCAGCAGCGTGTCGAACTGTCCTGCGTGGCTGTGCGCGGCGCCATCTTCCTGCCGCGCCGAACTGCGCACGGCAAACGGCCCTGCGCCAAGATCCGCCAGCGCGTCGGGCAAGCCCTGAAGTGGCGTGCCAGTGTCGAACGCGTCGGCGCGAATGACAAAAAACGCAGGCGGTGCAAACCCGTTTTCGGCCAGACGCGACAGGGCCGCCGCCTTGCCGCCGACATCTTCCACGTTGCGCGCCTGATCCTGCGGAACAATAAACCCCATCAGACCATCCTTACAATCAGCGGGGCAAACCCCGCCAGCGCATAGCAGGCAAAGACCCAAAGCCCTGCAACCGTATCAAGGCGCTTTTGCGCCGCAATAGTGGGGGTCGCCGCATAAGCCGCCGCCGCCCGAAGGCACCACAGCGCCCCCGCCCCGCCCAGCAATACCGCAACCCAGACCACACCAGTTGCCGCCCCCACACCGACCAGCAAGCCCCACGACACCACGACACATGCAGCCCAGATAAAGGCGGCCTTTCTTGGCCCCCACAGGCCGGAATAGGTGTCGACCCCGTCAATCTCGTTTTGGGGTGCCCAAAGTTTGCGCCCGATTTCCAGCACACAGCCATTCACAAACGACAGCGCCAGAAACAGCCCCAGCCAGAATGCGGGCGTGCCTGCGGGCAGCCATTCCATTGCGGTCAAAAACAAGTCAATCAACGGCATGATCGCCATATGACTGACCAGATACAGCACGGGCCGCGCCTTCAGCCACCTTGGCACGCCAAATTCTGCGGTCATGGCCAGCAGCCACAGCCACACAACGCCAAGCAGCCACAACAGCGGCGGGTGCCATGCCCATGCAGCAAAGGCCGTCACCGGCAAGGACACCAGCCCCAGTGCCAGCACTGCGCGAAGCGAGATCAGGCCGCGCGGGATGGGGCGGTCCGGGCGATAGCGTTTGTCATCTTCCAGATCCTTGTATTCATCGCAAACCCGCATCTGGAAAAACAGCAGCATTGCCACAGCAAAGCCTGCCGCAAATGCGCCCCAGCCCGGCAGGGGCCGACCCGCCATTTCAGCCGAGACACTGATGCTGGCTGCGGAAAAAACCGCCAGCAAGGGCACTGTCCTGACCAGCGGAAAGCGTTCTTTCTGATAGGTCCACAGCGCCGCAGGTGTCATCTGTGCCGCGCCAGATTTTCATGTGCGCGCGTGAAATGCCCCGCCGCAATCGCCGCCACAATCGAGATTTCACCGCACAGGCAGGTTGCGGCCACCACTTCGGCCAGCGCCGCACCATGGCCCGCGCCCTTCAACCCAAGGATGTTCAGCCCCGCCGACTGGCTGGGCAGCGATGTGCCCCCGCCAACCGACCCAACTAGAATATTCGGCATGGTCACGCTGCAAAACAGATCATTGCCGCGCGCTTCCATACGGGTGATGCCCATAGCACTTTCGGCAACGCAGGCGGCATCCTGACCGGTTGCAATGTAGATTGCGGCAAGCCCGTTGGCATAATGCGCCTGTGCGCCCAACTGCCCTGACAGATGCGCGCCAAGATTGGCCACCTGCCCGTAATCAAGCATGTCCTGAACACGTGTCCCCAAGGTGCGTTCGACCACATCTGCCTTCAGCGTGACCGACGCACTGACCTTGCGCCCGCGTCCCGTGACCAGCCCCAGAAATGATGCTTTCTTGTCACCGGAAAAATTGCCTTCGATATACCACGCCTTCAGGGCAACGGGGCAGCGCGCCACAATATCATCGCACAGGGCATTCGTAGCGATTGTCACCATGTTCTGCCCCGCCGCATCGCCGGTTGTATAGCGGCAGATCAGGAACACCACGTTATTGTCGATCATCGGCTCCACCGACACCAGTTTGCCGTGCCGTGTGGTGGATTCCGCCGCTGCCTTCAACTGGTCCACCTCCGTCACGACCCATTCGACGAACAGCCCCGCATTCAGCAGGTTTTCCAGCACAAAGGCCGGTGTACGGATGACCCCTTCATACAGGATTGCCGTGCTGATGCCCCCTGATTTCGTGGCGGCATAGGCCCCGCGCGCATAGGAGGCGACGAGTGCGGCTTCGGTGGTGGCCATTGGCACATGGTAATCCCCGTGCGCATTCAACCCGTTAATCCGCAAGGGGCCAATAATCCCGACAGGCAGTTTCACAGTTCCGATGAAATTTTCGATATTGGCGTTGAACTGCTCTGGCATGGCCATTGTCAGCGGGTCGGCGATTGCATCACGATCCGAAGCGTCGGTGGTGTTGGCCAGTCGGGCCCAGTATTTTGCGACAGAGGCCTGCGTTGCCTTGCGCACTGGGCGCAGCGTGGTGAACTGCGCATCGCTTGGCAACATGCGTTCATGCAACGGGGATTGAAAAAATCTTGCCCGAATTCTACTCAGCATGTCTTTGACATGGGAAGGAACAGTCATTTACGCATACCATAGCTGAAGTTGCCCGCGCCAAAACACGCATAGGCAACAATGTGTGTCACCATAAGTCATGAATGGCAACAATTGGCAGTGATCGGGTTCTTGCCATTGCCTTGAAACGCGCTGTGCGCGGAGGTCTTCAGCCTTGTGCGGCAGCACCCGCATGGCGAGATATTCAAGACCAATGCATTTATGCTATAGTTGATCGCTCGCAGGTCGTGAGAGGGTTGGCGGCGATGAAACGCATAGTGATCTGTTGCGATGGAACATGGAACCGCCTTGACGCCGCGCATGTGACGAATGTCGTGCGTCTGGCCGAAGCGGTGGATAGCCACGCAGATGATGGCATACATCAGATCGTATATTACGACGAAGGGGTCGGGGCCGGCGCTGCGGTTGTTGGCTGGCTTGACCGGGTGCTGGGGGGCGCTTTTGGATCAGGTCTGATGCTGAAGGTGGAACATGCGTACCGCTTTTTGGTGTTCAATTATGAACCGGGTGATGAGATTTATATTTTCGGCTTCTCGCGCGGTGCCTTTACCGCGCGGTCCTTGGCCGGTCTGATCCGCAATTGTGGGATTGTTCAGCAATCTCAGGGGCGTCGTCTGCATCAAGCTGTCGCGTTGTATCGCCAGCGGGGGAAGCGCGGGCACCCGGATTCTGATGTCAGCTGTCGCTTTCGGGCTGAAATGTCCCCTGCGGTGTATCTGAATGATCGTGAACTGGCGTGGCGAAAGAAGAATATTCCTGACTTCAATCCCGAGAACTGCCTGCCGATACGTCTGCGCTATCTAGGTGTCTGGGACACGGTCGGTGCACTGGGTGTGCCGAACCACTTTTGGATTTCGGGCCTTTTCAACAAAGGTTCGCGCTTTCATGATGCCGAGCTGTCAAGCGCTGTTGAAAGTGCGCGACATGCTGTTGCGCTGGATGAACATCGGCGCGCGTATGAGCCCACCGTGTGGAGCAATCTTGATTTGCTGAATGCAGCAACTGCTTCCGATGATCCGCAGGCGGGGCCTTGGTATCAGCAAAGCTGGTTTCCCGGCGATCACAGCTCGATTGGCGGGGGTGGTGACGTAACGGGGCATTCGAGTGCGGCCTTGCTTTGGGTAGCCGAGGGCGCACAGGCCGTCGGGATGAAGTTCCGCGAGGGCGCACTGGATGACGCGCGCAAGCAAGTGGACCACCGGGCCGCGTTGCGCAGTCACAGCAAGTCCGGATGGCTGGCAAAACTGCTGTCCAGAGCTGCGCGCAAAGGGCCGGCATTGCTTGAAGATGTCTCTCACCACGCGCGATTGCGGTGGCAAGAGCCGCCGGATAACCTGCCCGAGCGCGCCAAATACAGGCCAGACGCGCTCAAGCGACTGAAGGCACAGCTAGAGCGCCTTAGCACGCGGGAATAACCCGCCTGCCCCAGCGCAAAACCGGAACCTGCACCCCTGCGCCGCAATCCTGATGGCCACACAAGGGTGTGATGTCTGATGTGGCTTTGTGTCGGAACCATCGGGGCCAAAGTTCATTTCCTAAGCATACGTGAAATGCACCTGTGTTTCGCATCGCAAAAGAAACGGAGCCAACCATGTTGAAGAAACTTCTTGCCACGACAGCCCTGAGTGCTTTGCTTATCGGACCTGCATTCGCACAGGATACGCAGCCGACAGATGACCCGATTGAGGCCCCCTGCCGATGCGCCCGATGCCAGCGAAGATCCGATGACCGACCCGCTGGCTGATCCGGCTGATGACCCAATGGCTGATCCAGCCGACGATCCGATGGCTGACCCGGCTGACGACCCGATGGCCGGTCCTGTTGACGATCCGCTCGCAGACCCTGCTGACGATCCGATGACCGAGCCTGCTGACGATCCAATGGCTGATCCAGCCGAAGATCCGATGGCAGACGACATGGATATGGACACGACGCCCAATGGCGATACGGTTCTGGCGGATGACGTGATCGGTGCGGACCTGCTGGGTTTTGACGGCGAGGTTATCGCAACTGTCGATGACGTCGTTCTGGACGCAACCGGTGGAATCGAGTCAATTCTTGTGGATGTTGGCGGTTTCCTTGGTCTTGGCGCGACAACAGTGGAAATCCCATTCGCTGATGTGACAGTCGAAACGGATGACGCTGGTGACACGGTTCTCAGGTCGCAATTTACGTCTGATGACTTGGAAGCAATGCCAGAATATGAAGAAGAAGTCTGAAGGTAATTCATATATCTTCACGACCTTAGATACTCCGGGCGGTGCCAGCCGCCCGGACTGTTCTGTGCGAAACATGGTATCCAATTTACCTGCCAAGGCCCGGTTTCCGAGCAAGTGATGTGCAGTAATCGGAAACCGATCTGACAGAGGCACATATGCGTCAAGGCGTATCGGCCCTTCGTTGCGGGGCGCCCCCCTTCGCTTGCACCGCCACAAAGGGCAGCGCGAGTGTTCCCGCGCTGCCAGTGGCTTGCCTGTATTTCCTGCCTTCCTTGGAGGGTTTTCTACCAGGAAAATTGCCGGGCGACAGACAGTCGAATGTCGCGTCCGCGTCTGGGTTCATTGCTGGTCAGACCGCCATTCAAGACATTTCGATACTGCTTGTTGAGCACGTTATTGACCGCAAGGTGAACTTCCAGCCCCGCCATCGCGCCCTGATCGGGCCGCCACGTGGCAAACAGGTCATTGACGCCATAACCGGGGAACGCATCACCGTTTGCGCGCGTGGCCTGGCGCACGAATGTGCCGCGCCAGCCATATTCCAGCGTCTGATCGAAAGCGCGCGCGCCCAACTCCAGAACCAGCTCATCTGCCGGGGTGGAATTCAGCCGTTCGCCGCTGGTCTGATCAGTTCCCAGAATGCGCGAATACGCGAATTTCCCGAAAACCGCGTCGGCGTCATAGCCGCCTTCCAACTCGATCCCGCGGATATGCGCGCGCGCGATATTGGCATATGTCTCCGGAACTGCTGCTCCTGGCCGTTCAATCTTGTCCGTCACACGGTTGCTAAAGGCCGTCAGTTTGAAATCCAGACTGTCGCCCTCAGCAAAAAGATCGCGCCCACCGTAGGAGAAGCCCGCTTCCAGCGTGCGCGCGCGCTCTGGCCGCAGGTCCAGCGAGGTGGTCTTGCCTGCCCCAGAGGCAACATCGAACATCTCATCAATGGATGGCGCGCGTTCGGTTTGCGACACGGACCCGAACACTGCCCAGTCTTGCGACAACTTGTAGTGCAGCGCCAATGATGCGACCCGCGCGGTGTGGCTGCGCTTCTCGCCATTCACAACTTCGTCTGAGGGCATCAGCGTAATCCGGTCGGCGCGCAGGCCCAGCACAGCAGTCTGGCGTTCATCCCAGATAAATTCGTTTTGCAAAAACAGCCCATAGCGACGATCTGTCCCTTCGGGGTGAAAGGAAATCGCACCGGATTCGCGCTGTGCTTTGCGATCCAGATCAGACGCCGCAACCCCGACAGTCAGGTAGTTCTCCCATCCCGCACCTTGAAAGGTGAACCGGTTTTGCGCCCGCAAAGCCAGTGTACGATATTCGTAGACCGTATCCTCGAACAGCGGGTTGCCGATAAGCGAGGGCATGCCGGGTTCGGCATTCTTCTGATCGATCAGCGTGCGCGAATAGGTCAGTGCGACGCGACTGTCCAACCAAGGATTGCCGCTGGCAGGATTGGTCCAGAGCAGAGTTGCCGTGTCATCCTGTGCCTTGCGGTCCACTGTCCCGAACGCGGGCGCAAGCGCATAGGCGGAGTAATTCGCGCCATCCTCGTCACTCAGCCAGCGCAACAATGACAGGCTGAGGGTCTGTTCATTGCCATCCCCGAAGCGGTAAGTCCCCTTCAGCAACCCGGATGTGCCGGCCATGCCCGAACCCTCAACCCGCGTGCCGTCGCCGGATTTGTAATCACCCTCGCGGCGATGGTTCAGCGCGGCCAGCATCTCGAAACTCTCGCCAAAGCGCTGTGCCAGAATGACCGACCCCAGCGTACCGGACCCGTTGGTATTGCCAGCGGCTTTCACCCGCACTGTGGTGGTTTCGCCCGGTTGCAGAAAATCGGCAGCATCTTTGGTTTCAAATGCGACAACACCCCCCAAAGCGCCCGAACCATGCAGCGCAGACGAGGCCGGACCACGCAGGATTTCCACCCGCTTATACAGCTCCGGTTCACCAAAGAACTGGCCCAGACGGTAAAGCTCACCGTATTTTTCGGCCCCGTCCACTGTGATGATGATGCGGTTCTGATCCGACGCGGTGCTGCCGATCCCGCGAATGTTGAAGCTTTGCCCCGTCATGCGGTCGCCACCAAAGGCTGTCGCGCCCGGAACGGTCCGCAGCAGATCGCCCGGCTTTGCGCCTTTTGTGTGGTGTCATCGGTATCCCCTTGTTTTGCTCTTCTGGCTGGCGATACCGCTGGCATTGTGGTCACTGCGCTAATTAACCCTAGCGAAAGAGTCAAGATTAGTTCAGGCTATTTCTGCCGACTGTGGCAGGATAAATGCCGCACCGGGTTCGGGCAGGCTGGAGACGCGCAAACGGCAGCCATAGGCGCGCGACAGGTTCTGATCGGTCAGCACCTCGGCCACCGCGCCATGTGCAAGAACGCGCCCGTCCAGCATCAGAACCACGCGGTCGGCAAACATGGCCGTCAGGTTCAGGTCATGCATGACCGCCACCACACCCCCGCCCGCCCGCGCGAAGCGGCGCGCCAGATGCATGACCTGCAACTGATGCCCGATATCAAGGGCTGCGACGGGTTCATCCAGAAACAGCCAGCGCGGAATGCCCTCCTGAACCGGCTCCCAGACTTGCAACAGCACGCGGGCCAGTTGCGCGCGGGCCTGTTCGCCGCCCGACAATTCCTGAAAAAAGCGCCCACCATAGCCCGTCAGCCCGACCCGCTCCAAGGCACGGGCGGGCAGTTGCGCGGCATCCGCGCGCAATGCCAGCCGCCCGATCAACCCCAGCCGCACAACCTCATGCACAGTAAAGGGAAAGGCAAGCTGGCTTGATTGAGGCAGCACCGCGCGCCGTTCGGCCAGCGCATGGGCCGGCAGAGCGCGCATGTCCAGACCATCCAGCGTGACGGTACCACGATAGGCCAGATCGCCAGTGATGGCGCGCAACAATGTGGTCTTGCCGGACCCGTTGGGGCCAACGATCACAGTCATCTCGCCCGCTTTTGCGTGCAAAAAGGCCCTATCCAGCACGGGGTTGCGCCCAAGGCTTACGGAAATCTCGTGTGCATCCAGCATCCCGGCCTCACATATCCACGATGCCGCGCCGGCGCAGCAATATCCACAGGAAGATCGGCCCGCCCAGAACAGCGGTGACAATGCCGATGGGCAGTTCCGCAGGCGCGATAATCAGGCGCGAGATGATGTCGGCCAGCAAGAGCAACCCCGCGCCCAGAAGTGCCGCCGCAGGCAGCAAGAAGCGATGATCCGGCCCCATGACCAGCCGCAGCAAATGCGGCACGACAATCCCGATAAAGCCGATCCCGCCCGACACTGCGACCGCAGCGCCCGTTGCCGCAGCGACTGTCAGAATGGCGAAGTTCTTCATCCGCTGCACTGCGATGCCCAGATGCGCCGCCGCCCCTTCGCCCAAGGCAAGCCCGTTGAGTGCGCGCGCCAGCAGGGGGGCGGCCAGCAGCGCCAGAACCATGATCGGTGCCGCCGCTGACAGCTTGGCCCAGCTTGCGCCCGCCAGTGACCCCAGCCCCCAAAAGGTCAGATCGCGCAGTTGCTGGTCGTCCGCGATATAAACCAGAATACCGGTCAATGCCCCCGACAGCGCGCCCAGCGCAATGCCCGCCAGCAGCATGGTCGCCACCGATGTGCGCCCTGCCCGCGTAGACACGCGGTACAGGATCAGCGTTGTCGCCCAGCCCCCCAGAAACGCCGCCAGCGGCACCAGATGCATACCTGCAATCGCCAGCAGGGTCGGGGGCAAAAGCGCGCCCAGTACAATCGCCAGCACAGCCCCCAGACCCGCACCAGCCCCCACACCCACAATGCCCGGATCGGCCAACGGGTTGCGAAACAGTCCTTGCATGACCGCCCCCGATACAGCCAGTGACGCCCCGACCAGCAGCCCCGTCAGCAAGCGCGGCAGGCGGATGTCGAACAGCACCACGCGTTCACGCACGCTCAGCGCCTCGCCTGTTATCCATTTGCCCAAGACTTCGGTCAGGGACACGCCCGCAGCCCCAGTGCCCAAGGATGCAACCGAGGCCATAGCGACAAACCCCACCAGCGCCAGTATCGTAACACGCGCGCGGATCGAACGGTCCCCGGTTGCGGCCTGCGCGCCGCCGCGCTCCATCGGCATGGCCACCATGCGCTCAGCCCTCTTGCTGCGGCGCGGGGTAGAGGGCGCGGTGCAGATCTTGCGCGGCTTCCGCCGTGCGCGGACCAAAGCCCAGCAGATAGATGCCATTCATGCGCAGCACCGCTGCATTCTCTGCCGCAGGGGTCAGCCCCAGCGCAGGATGGGCCAGTATTTCGGCATCTGAAAGCGCGTGATCCCCGCCACGGTCCATCATCAGGATCACATCAGGGGCAGCGGCAGTAATCGCCTCGTCGCTGAGCAGGCGGTAGCCTGCAAAATCGTCAAAGGCATTGGCACCGCCCGCCAGTTCTATCATCGCACTGGCCCCTGTGTCCCGCCCCGCCGCATTGATGCGACCGCCCTGCGCCGACAGCACGAACATCACCCGCTTGGGCGTTGTCACAGCACCGGTCGCTTCGGACAGGGCGGCGAACTCGGCCTCTAGCTGTGCGACCAGCGCGTCACCCGCTTGTACTGCATCGAGGTGCCGGGCGACGGTTTTCACGCGCTCCAGCACCGCAGACGGGCTTGGGTCTTCGGTCACCTGCACAAACGGGACCGCGGCTGCCTGCATGATCTGCACAGTCTCGGACGGGCCAGACCCTTCTGAAGCAAGGATCAGGTCAGGGTCCAGCGCCAACAACCCCTCGGGCGAGAGGGCGCGCATATAGCCGACATCCGGCAGTGCTTCGACCGCGGGGGGGAAGCTGGCGGTTGTGTCGCGCCCGACAAGGCGGTGGTCCTGCCCCAGCGCATAGACGATTTCCGCCAACCCACCGCCGACAACGACAACGCGGTCCTGTGCGCTCAGCGGGGTGGCAAGCGCCGCGAGAAGTAGGGTGTATCGCAGCATCATTTATTCCCCCGCCTTGCGCGGCAATCCCTCGACCAGTGCCGTAAAGGCAGCGGTATCGGGGTCGCGTTTGCCGAAGATCTGCACGATCAGGGCACCGTCCGCATCGAATGCCTCGATGGAATGGGCCATGCCGTCGCGGATCGGTTTGATCACATGCCAGGCTTCCGCAATATGATCGGCGCGCAGATGCAGGTTAAAGCGCGGGTCCAGCACATTGATCCATGGCCCCATCGGCTCTACCCGTGCGACAGGCCCGCCGTGGATCTGGATGCAGCCCTGATTGCCCACAAAGATCATCAGCGCAATCGCATCCTTGGCCGCCGCGTGCAAAAGCTTCGTGACCGCGCCCGTGGCCAGCTCGAATGCCCAAGGGGCCCCCGCCACGCGATACGCGCCAAGGCGGTTCATCTTCAGTTTCGAGGCAAGGCGCAGGAATTGGTGGGTATCGGTCAGCGCGCCCCATTCACTGCGCAATTCATCAGCCTTGTCGTGCCGCAGCTTCGCCGCTTCCACGGGCTTGCGCGCGGCAAGGGTGATGTCATCCGACTGATCGCCCAGCCGCAAATCCTGCACCAACCGATCAAAAGCGGCGCGGTCCGACACATCGGTCAGAAACACCTTATGAACCGCATCGCCCGCCGCATCGAACACCTGTACCGAGGGGCACGGGCCGTCCAATAGCGCAAAGCCATGCACCCAATGCTTGGGAAACATCCGCAGGTCGATCTCTGCGCCCAGCACCATCGAGGCATGTGGGCCGGAATGAAAATCTTCATAAGTGCCGGTAAGTTCATGCACACAAGACACATTGCGCGTCAGCGCCATAACATCGCCCAGCGCTTGAATGGCAGGCATCAGCCGGTCCACCGCGGGATCAATCCGCACCACTTTTACGCCATCGACATGGGCGGCGACCAGCGCGGCTTCGGTCACGCCCAAAGTGTCGGCCAGATCGCGGGCGCGGGTTTTTGGGGCGTCTGCGCGGGCGCGGCGCAGATCGGCGGGGGAAACGGGGGCGAGAGTGTCCAGCGTCATTGAAAAGCTCCTGAGGTTGTCACGGGTCTGATGGGGTCAGGCGCATGTCTGGCTCAGGGCTGGATGGCGCATGAAGCGGGGTACGCTTCATTCTTGACAGTTTTACTAAGACAATGCTAACGCCCCTGCAAGCAGAAATTCTGCCGACTGCCAGCCTCGTGCCAGCCTTTCCCAAAATACTGAACCGAGAAGGCAGCGTTATGCGCGTATTGGCTATTTTATTGGGCCTTGGCCTGTCGCCTGTGATGGCGGACACCCTTTCCATCCAGCTGGATCAGGCCAATTCCGGCGCGGATCAGTGCCAGTTGGTCTTTGTGTTGGACAACAAGACCGAGACAGAGTTCACGCAGCTTCAGGCCGAAGTGGTGCTTTTGAACACCGCATCCCGCGTGCTGCGCCTCAGCCTGCTGGATTTCCAGTCCCTGCCTGCACACGGGATGCGGGTGCGCAGTTTCAACCTGCCCAATCTTGACTGCGCAGATGTCGGGCGGGTGCTGTTCAACGCAATGGGGCCGTGCACACCGCTGGCCGCCAGTGCCTGCACCGCCGCGCTGACCGTCAGCAGCGAAACGGAAATCGAGGTGCTGAAATGACCGGCATTCTGGACTCCGTACAGGAATTTCTGGCCCTTGGCGGCCCTGTTGTGGCGATTCTTCTGGCCATGTCGGTGCTGGCGCTGGCGCTGGTGCTGGTCAAGCTGTGGCAATTCCAGCGCGCGGGGCTGGGTGCGCATGGCCCGATCCTTGCAGCATTGGACCAGTTCGACCGTGGCGCGCGCACTGCCGCGTTGCAACAGGCGGCAGGGGCGCGCAACCATCTGGCCCCGCTCGCTGTTCTGGCATTGCGCGCCGAGGGCGAAGGCGAGGCGCTGCGCGCGCGCCTGACGGGCCTTGCAGAAGAGGCCATCGCGCGGTTGCAATCGGGCTTTCGCCTGCTGGATTCCATCGCACAGGTGGCCCCGCTTCTGGGCTTGTTCGGCACGGTTCTGGGCATGATTACAGCGTTTCAGGCGTTGCAGGAAGCGGGCGCGAATGTGGACCCCTCTGCATTGGCCGGCGGCATTTGGGTCGCACTGCTGACGACGGCGGTGGGGCTTGGCGTGGCGATGCCCGCAGCTCTTGTGCTGACATGGTTCGAAGCGCGCGTCGCACGCGAGGCGCGGCTGGCAATCCAGATCGTTGATGTGGCGCTGTGTGCGGGGTTGGCGCAAGAGGTCTGCCCGCTGGAGGCACCCCATAACACCGGTCTTGCCCATGCCTGAGCGGCTGGACCTTACGCCTCGGCGCAGACGGTTGTCGATGACATCGCTTATCGATGTGATCTTCCTGTTGCTGTTGTTCTTCATGCTCAGTTCCACCTTTGCGCGGCAGGGCGAATTGCCGCTTGATCTGGCGATGGGCGGGGCTGCAACGCCCCCTGACACCCCGCCTGCCTTTATCCAGTTGCGCCAAGACGGGTTGCGGCTGGACGCGACCGAGACAACGCCCGAAGCGCTGCGCTCTGAATTGCAAGCGCGCGGCGAAGGGGTGCTGCTGCTAACCTTGGGGGAAGGTGTTGGCGCGCAGGGATTTGCCGAAATCTTGCACCTGCTGCAAGGGCTGTCCGGCTGGCGGCTGGCCGTGCTGGGGGCCGCACCATGAGGCGCGCATTAGCCCTCACCCCGCGCAACCGCGCCGAACCCACGATTGCGCTGATCAATATCGTGTTTCTGATGCTGATCTTTTTTCTGATCGCAGGCAGTCTTGCACCGCGTCCGGATGCTGACGTGGCGCTGGTCGCCCTCAACGAGATCACGACCGAGCCGCCCTCGGACGCGCTGGTCATGCTGGCCGATGGCAGTTTGCGCCATGCGGGTCAGATGCTCACCTCCGAAGCGGCCATAGCCGAATTTGCAGGGGCGGCGCGGGTGCGGCTGTTGCCAGACCGCGCAGCACCGGCGACCGATCTGGTCGCCTTGGCCCAAGGCTTGCGCGCCGCAGGGGTCGCGGAGTTGGTGATCGTGACCGAACGGGGGCTGCCATGAACGCCACAAGCCTATTGCGCGCCTGCCCACAACGGGACGGGTGCCCGCTGGTGCGCCCGCGCGACCTGCGCCGCCTGAACATCACACCGCGCCTGAAAACCGTTGCGTTTGCGGCTGGCGTGTCGGTGTTGGTGCATCTGGGCGCGATGGCCGCCCTTGCACCGCGCGAAACCGCCCTCATCGCGGGCGGGGGCGAGGATGCGCCCGCCGCCCTTGGCACCAGCTTTGCCGATTTCGCCGAAGGGTTACTGACCCCGAGCGACTCCGAGCTTGTGGACCCCGACACGGCGGAGATGCCAAAGCCTGAAGCCCTGCCCGAACCCCTATCGCCCGCACCATCAGCGCCCACGCAACCCGCCCCAGCCCTGCCCATTGCTGCCGACCCAAGCGAAGCGGTGTTGCCTGCCGCACCGGAACAGGACCAGCCTTCGGTCACACTGGAACTGGCAGAAGCGGCACCACAAATTGACATAGCCGAGGCGACCCGCCCCGAAGCACTTGCCCCGGACACCTCCCCCACCGAGCGCGCGCCCGAGACAAGCCGCAAGCCGCCACCGCGACCGGACCGCACAGCGCAGGCGCAACCGACCCGCCAGCCCCCCGCGCCGCAAGGCAACGCCCCCCAAACGGCCACACGCGGCAGCCAGCAAGGCACGCAGGGCCAAGCGGCCAGCGAAGCACCCGCACGCGCGCAGGCCACCGCGCAAGGCAATGCGGCGGCGTCAAACTACCCCGGCGAAGTGCTGCGGCGCATACAGCGTGTGCGTCAGGCCCGAAGCCCTGCGCGCGGGCAGGTGCTGGTCAGTTTCAGCGTTGGCCAGAATGGAGCCTTGGCCGCCGTCTCGGTCGCGCGCTCGTCCGGCCATGCGGGCCTTGACCAGACCGCTCTCGACCACATCCGCCGCGCAGCCCCTTTTCCGCCCCCCCCCAATGGCGCGCAACGCCAGTTCAGTTTCGAGTTTGTGGGCCGATAGACAGCGTTTGGGCATCGCCATATTAAGCGCGCATCCCCGCTCGACCCAATCGGTGAAGGGGTCAAGCCCCGATCTTGGGGCGGATGAATGGACGACATGCAAGACCTGAATTTGCATTCCGCACCCCCAAAGGACTATCATGATATGCAAAAAGGCGATCAAGGGCACCGCAACTGGTGCTTGATGCGGACAAGGAGGTAGGGATGGCTGAGGATTCGCGCGATGAACCTCTTACGTCGCTGCGCGCGGGCACGACCGATGCCCAAGCCGTGCAGACCTATTATGACGACTGGGCCGACAGCTACGATGCAGAACTGGACTCGTGGCACTACCGCGCACCAGAGGATGCAGCCGATCTGCTTCTGCCGCATCTTGCAGCCGGTCAGCGCGTTCTGGATGTCGGATGCGGCACCGGGTTGCTGGGGCGGGCCTTGTGCGCGCGGGCCAAGGTGTCGGTTGATGGTCTGGATATCTCCACCGCGTCACTGCAACAGGCGCAAAGGCGCGGCCTGTATCACCAGTTGACGCAGCACGATCTACAAAATCTGCCCTTGCCAGTGCCTGACAACGCCTATGATGTCGCTGCATCAATCGGCGTGCTGACTTATATCGCGGATGCCGGGGCCCTGCTGCGCGACCTGTGCCGCGCGGTGCGCAGCGGCGGCATGATCGCGTTCACCCAGCGCACCGATCTGTGGCAGGAGCGGCGCTTTGACGACATGATTGCGCGGATCGAGGGGGCGGGCCTTTGGCAGCGGCACCATATCAGCACGCCAAAACCCTATCTGCCGCGCAATGCCGAGTTTGCAGACGATATCAGGGTTATTCACACGCTTTGCCGCGTTGTCTGAGGGCGCCCGCACAACGCCGGTCCGCACCGCGTTTCACGACCCCTGTTCAGCATCGCGCAACGCGCGGCGCATGATCTTGCCTGTCGCTGTCATGGGCAAGCTGTCACGAAAGACCACCTTGCGCGGGGCCAGATGGGGGCTGATGCGACTGCGCACACGTTCAATCAGCGCGGCGTCCAGTCCGGCCTCGTCAGCGCCCGCGCGCAGCACCACATAGGCGCAAACGGATTGGGTTCGTATGGGGTCTGGAACACCCACAACAGCGGCCATCACCACATCGGGATGCCCTGTAAGGCAATCCTCAATCTCGCTTGGGCCGATACGATAGCCAGCCGAGGTGATGACATCATCCTCGCGCGCAACATATCTGAAATTGCCCTGCCCGTCGCGCACCCCAAGATCGCCTGTTCGCATCCATGCGCCGATAAACTTCTCAGCCGTCTGCGCGGGCTGGTTCCAGTAGCGCAGGAACATCGCCGGAGTGCCTTTGCGCACAGCTATTTCGCCAACCTCACCGTCAGGCAGGGCCGTGCCATCATCATGGATAATCGCCACGTCGAACCCCGGTGTGGCCTTGCCCATACACCCCGGCACCGTGTCCATGACACTCGCGCAGCTTGTGACCATCAGATTGCACTCTGTCTGGCCATAAAATTCGTTGATATGCGTGTTCAGGGCCGTGCGTCCCCACTCCAGCACCTCAACGCCCAGACTCTCGCCCCCGGACCCGATAGAGCGGATATTCACGGATTGGGGCACGCGCGCATCGCGCATCAGCTTCAGCGCTGTGGGCGGCAGAAACAGATTGCGCACCCCGTGCCGCGCGATCAGATCAAAGGCCGCATCAGGGTCGAATTTCCGCATACGGTGGCTGACCAGCGGCACCCCGTAATAGAGGCATGGCAGGGCCATATTCATCAACCCTCCGATCCATGCCCAATCGGCAGGAGTCCAGCCCGTATCGCCGGGCTGGGGGAAGAACGCATGATGCAACTCGACCGAGGGCAGATGCCCGCTCAGAAAGCGGTGCGCATGCAGCGCGCCCTTGGGCGCACCGGTTGTGCCAGATGTATAGATAATCATCGCCGGATCATCCGGCCCTATATGCACGGGGTCCAGATGCGGGCTGGCGGCGGCGATTTCCGCCCAGAAATCCCGCACAGGGGCAGCAGCGCCGTTCAGCGCATAGATTTCGCGCAGTTCCGGCAGTTGCGCGCGCAGGGACATGATCTTGTCCAGATCGCCAATATCCGTGACGATCACGCGCGCGCCACTGTCGCCCAAGCGAAACAACAGCGCGTCCGGCCCGAACAGGGTGAACAGCGGCAGGACGATTGCGCCCAGTTTCAGGGCGGCGAAATGGCTTATCAGCACGGCTGGCCCTTGCTGCAACAGCACCGCCACACGGTCCCCGCGCCGCACACCGCGCGCGCGAAATGACTGCGCCAGACGGTCCGAGGCGCGGGCCATCTCGCCATAACTCCAGTGTCGCGCGGTCCCATCGCTGGCCACGTCAATCAGGGCGGTCTTGTCGGGCGCGCGGGCGGCCCAACTGTCACAACAGCGCAGCGCGATATTGTGCTGCGCAGGGTGCGGCCATTGAAACTGCGCGCGCAACGCCGCCCAGTCGCGGCCAGCAGGCAAGACCGATCTGCTCATGACATTAGATGCCGCAGCCGTGGTTTTGGGTGGCCCGTATAAATCATGATATGCCCCTTGCAGACGGTAAGCGCGAGAATAGGCGGAGCGCGCCCTTTCGACAACCACGCCGTACGCGCAACAGCCGCGCATCCGACCCCGACACGCCGCGCCACACCAGCTGACATGAGGGTTTCACATTCTGCCCCGATAAATCTAGTCTGGGCACAAACACAGCACACGCGCAGAATGTACAGGATATCACATGACAGATGAGGTCGAGCACACCGACCCCCACCCAAAGGACCAAAGCCAAGGCACAGCGGGCGAGGTGTTCTTGGCGTTTCTAAAGCTGGGTCTGACCTCGTTCGGCGGGCCAATCGCGCATCTGGGCTATTTCCGCGATGAATTGGTCACGCGGCGGCGCTGGCTGAATGACAGTGCTTATGCCGATCTGGTGGCGCTATGCCAGTTCCTGCCCGGTCCGGCTTCCTCTCAGGTCGGGTTTGCGCTGGGGCTGATGCGCGCGGGCTGGTTGGGGGCACTGGCGGCGTTTGTCGCCTTTACGCTGCCATCCGCGCTGGTGCTGCTGGTCTTTGCCATGACAGCAACCAACATCGCCGGGCCTGTGGGAACAGGTGCGCTGAACGGGCTGAAGATTGTCGCAGTTGCCATCATCGCCCAAGCCGTCTGGGGCATGGCAAAGAACCTCTGCCCCGACAAGGAGCGCGCGTTGATTGCCGTGGCCGCTGTTGCCGTGCTGGCGTTTGTGCCGGGAGCGTTTGGCATGGTGGGCGCGATTGTGCTGGGCGCAGTGGCGGGGCTGATGCTGGGGCGCGGGGCGGGAACCCCTGTTGGCGGCCATGTCACCATGCCGGGATCACGCGGGGTGGCACTGGGGGCGCTGGTTGCGTTTTTCGCGCTGCTCGCCTTGCTGCCGCTGCTGGCCGGGCAAGGGCAGGGTTTCGCGGTAATCGACAGCTTCTACCGCGCGGGCGCGCTGGTATTTGGGGGCGGGCATGTGGTGCTGCCGCTGTTGCAGGCCGAAGTTGTGTCCCCCGGTTGGGTGTCGCCAGATGATTTCCTTGCCGGATACGGGGCGGCTCAAGCGGTGCCGGGGCCGCTTTTCACCTTTGCGGCCTATCTGGGCGCAGTGCTGGGGCCGGACCCAAGCGGCATGGCCGGAGCGGCGCTGGCGCTGGGGGCGGTGTTTTTGCCGGGGTTCTTGCTGCTGGTCGGTGTGCTGCCCTATTGGGACCAGTTTCGCGCAATGGCGCGCGCGCAATCCATCATGCAGGGCGCGAATGCGGCTGTGGTCGGTATTCTGGGGGCGGCGCTGTATTCGCCTGTCTTTACCAGTGCCATTGGCGATATGCGCGATTTCGCGCTGGCGCTGGTTTGTTTCGTGCTGCTGATGGCATGGAAAGCCCCGCCTTGGGCGGTGGTGATCGTCGCGGCTTTGGGTGGGGTGGGTCTGGCCTTGGTGGGCTAGCGGTAGGCGCTATTCCAGCAACCCCATGCGGCGCATCTTGTTGTACAGTGTCTTGCGCGACACGCCCAGATAGGCGGCGGTGTCCCCGCGCCGGAAACGGTTGCGGCGCAGCGCGTCCAGCAACCAGTCCCGCTCGCTCAGCGGTTGAACAAGCGCATCGTCATCCGCGCCGTCACCAGAGGGGCCATGCCCGATTGCTGCCGACAAGGCCGCCGACCCGATGGTGTTGCCTTCGGTGTGAAGGGCCGCGCGGTCAATGACCGCGCGCAGCTCTGGTGTGTTGCCGGGCCAGCCATGGGCCAGCAACAGCCGATAGCCATCGGCTGAAATCTGTCGCGTGCCCCCAAGCACCGCCAGCCGGTGGCGGGCAAGGGCAGGCACATCCTCGGGGCGTTCGCGCAAAGGGGGGATCTCGATCTTGCCTGCCTGAAGGCATTGGGCCAGTGCTGCAATCAGGGCCGGTTCGCCCCCGGCCTCGGGCTGGCAGACAAGCACCAGCCGCGCGCCATGCTCGGGGCCAGCGGGGTCGCGCAGGCTGCCGACAAGGCCCGGCATGTCTTGCTCCAGCCAATCGGCAAGCCTGGCTTGCACAACGGTGGAGAGGGCCTCGGCATTCTCGATCACGACGGTTGCGCCCGATCTGGCCAGCATCCCTTGGCGACGCGGCGCTTCACCGAACAAAAGCGCTTCGGGATCAGCCTTCGGGTTCGCGGCACGCAGCGTCAGCAAGGGGCCAGTGCGCTCGGAAAGCGGATGCAGCGCGCGCGCCAATGCCCCGCGACCCAGACCCGCCTCGCCACAGATCAGGGCGGGAATGCGCGTAGCCGCCAGCCGTGTGACTTGTTCCAACACCGCCAGCACAAATTCCGACTGCCCCACAATGCCCGCAATCCGCGCCGTGCGGCCCAACTCGCGCGTTTGCGCGGTGTTGGCTTGCTTCAACAGCCCGAAGGCCTTGAACGCAGAGGTCCGCTCGGTCACCGAAAATTCCAGCGGCACACGGTCGAGTGTGGAGCCGCCGACATAACCATCGGCGCGCGCCTCGTCGCAGACGCGAAACATGTCATCGGGGTTGATGATCGGCCCCCCTTCGACAAAGCACAGCGTTTCGGGCGCGCGGGCGCGGATCGAGGTGAAGATACGCCGCGCGCGGTCGGCCGCTTCTGCAATGGTGAAGCTTTGCGCCACAGATTGCACACCCCCCGCATTCCAGCCAAAATTCAGGCAGATCATGGCCACCTCTGCCTCGATCAGTTGGGCAATCTCGGCGCGGGTTTTGGCATAGCCAAGGGTCAACAGCCCCGCGCGCCGCGCCAGTGCCAGCATATGCGCCTCGCGGGCGAAACCCAGACCGGCTTCTTCCAGTGACTGGCGGAACCGGCCATCAAAATGAATCGAAGACGGAAAGTTGACGATGCCCTGATAGCCGACATCGCAGGCCTGCTGCACAAGCTGCTCAGGGCTGGTCGCCGGATCAAAGCACGACGCGCCAAACAGAACCGGCACCGAGACGCGGTCCAGTATCTCGCGGCGCGCAAATGTATCGGTGAACTGGTTTGCATTGCTCAGCGGCAGCAATGCCGCCAGCGAGGCCGCGCCCATCACCCGGTAGCGCCCCGCATTCAGCGCCAGCAAAAAATCAGCCCCGCCGCGCACAGCCGCCTCGGCGGTCATGCCCACGCCAATTGCCCCGCCAATCAACAGCATTCCGCTGCCGGGCGCGCGTTTTTGCAACATGTGGTTCAGTGCAACTGTCATGGTTTGGGCCGCCCTCGCACTGGAATGCCTAGCATATCTGACAGTATCCTTGCCATGTATCGATGCAAACACCGCCATCGCAATCAGGCATAATGCACCAATCCGTCGGCAAGGGCGCGTGCGGGGTCAAGCTCTGCACCGTAAGCATCGGGACAAAACAGGCGCAGGGGCACTGTGCAGCGCGGGCGCAGCGCTCGCAGCGTGTCGGCGGCGTCGCGCGCGGCGATGGTGCGCGCGCGCCAGTCCGCCGATGGCAAACCGGGATGCACCACCAGCACCGACGCCCCATGATCCAGCATACGCTGGCCGTTTTCCGCAGTGGTGCAAAAGCCCGTCACAGACAAGCCTTGCTCGGCGAAACGCGCCAGCATCTGCGCCTCTCGGCGCAGGCCAAGGTCGGCGCTGTCAAACCCGCGCGCAGCGACACCATCAATGATCTGGATGGTCGGAAAATTCGCCACGCCGCCTATTCCGGCGGAAGCCAAAAGCGCCACGACATCGCGCACCCGCAAAAAAGGATCAACGCAGAGCAATGCGGCACTTATGCCCGGTCGGGCCATTGGCTGGGGGTCGGAATGCGCGCCCTTCAGGGCATCAAACACAGCGCCGTTCACATCCAAAACCGGCAGCAATGCCAACAGATCGCGCTGTGCTGCGGGAATTTGCGCAAGCCACGGCGCGAATATTTGCGCGCTGTGCGATTCGCGTACCGGTTCGGGCGCAGGCAAGGCCATGCTGATCGACAGATCCGGCAGCAACTTGCGGTGCAACGCGTCTGATGAGTTACCCATTATTACCCATTTATCTGGCAAAATGGCTGTGGAAACTTTGCCCTCTGCCCTGCAAAATCCCCTGACAAGACCAATTGATCGTCCGCCGCGCTGAGGGAGGAGCCATGATGGCTGCCAGCGCCTGACGAGGAGGAAAACGTGTCCTTGCAGTTCATACTGACCGTCACCCTTAACGGGCTGACGCTTGCATCGCTATACTTTATCGTCGCTTGCGGATTCTCGTTGATATTCGGGCTGATGCGGACTGTGAACATGGCGCATGGTTCGCTTTATATGGTGGGCGCATATGTCGGCTTCGCGGTATACGACCCGCTTTATGCCTCAAGCGCATGGGCCTCGCAAGCGTGGCTGATCGGCATTGTGGCCGGGATCGGGGCTGCCGCACTGGTGGGCCTGATTATGCAGGTGGCCTTTCTGGGCTGGATGCAGGGGCAGGAATTGCGCCAAGCTCTGGTGACGATCGGCCTTTCAATTATCATTGCAGATCAGATCCTTGCGACCTTTGGCGGCAATCCGTTCCGGTTCTTCGCACCGGATATGCTGTTTGGACCGGTCGAGGTGCCCATCATCGGGCGCTATCCTGTGTTTCGGCTGTTTCAGGTCATTCTGGCCATTGCTGTGGGGGTCGGATTGTGGCTGCTGCTGAACAAGACCAAGCTGGGCATCATTGTGCGCGCTGGCGTCGATGACCGGCAGATGCTGGCCGCTTGCGGGATCAATGTGCCGCTGGTGGCGGCCACGGTGTTTGCGCTTGGCGCAGGGCTGGCGGGTCTGGGCGGCGTCATCGGCGCAACCGCGCAGCCCATGTCGCTGGGCGTGGATGTCCGCTTTTTGCTGATGTCACTCGTGGTGGTGATTGTCGGCGGCATGGGGTCCATCGGCGGCACAGCACTGGGTGCGCTTTTGATCGGACTGGCCGAGCAATGGGGGCAGGTTCTGTTCCCGACCTATTCGGTGATCCTGACCTTCGTCATCATGGCCACGGTGCTGGCAGTCTGGCCGCAGGGCCTGTTGGGGAGGAAACCCACATGATTGTCATGAGCACACGCCGCTGGGTGATGACTGGTATCGGCATTGCCTTTCTGATGACATTGCCGCTGCTGCTGCCCAATTTCTGGCTGGTCAATATCTTCGGTCGGGCACTGGTTTACGGGATCGTTGCCTTGTCGCTGACCTTTCTGGCGCATTACGGCGGGTTCGTGTCACTGGCGCAAACCATGATCGCAGGGGTTGCAGGCTATTCTGTGGCGATGATGGCGCCGACCGCCATTCCCCTTGGCGACGTCGCCTTGCCCTATGCGCTGGCCATACCGCTGGCGGTGCTGGCGGCAAGTTTCGCAGGCGCAGTGGTGGGCCTGATCGCAGTGAACACCCGCGAGATATACTTGCTGATGATCACCCTTGCGCTGGCCGTCGGATTCAGCCTGTTCGCGCAATCCAACATCACATGGTTCAATGGCTATGAGGGCATTCGCAATGTGGTTGGCCCTGAAATATTTGGCCGCCCCTTCCGCACGCCGCTGGTGTTTTACTACACCGCCCTGATCGTTGCGGTCCTGCTGTATCTGCTGGTTCTGTATGTGGTGCGCACGCCATTCGGGCTGGTGCTGCAAGCGATCCGCGATTCCGACCGGCGCACGGCTGCGATTGGCTTTCATGTGGGGCTGCACCGCGTTGCGTCCTTTGCGCTGGCCGGATTTATCGCGGGCTGGGGCGGTGTGCTGATTACCTTCTACAATATCGGCATCACCCCCAGTTCAATCGGGCTTTGGGCCACAGTGGGTGTGCTGATTATGGCGGTGATCGGTGGCTTGGGCCATCCGCTGGGCGCATTCATTGGCGCGCTGA
This sequence comes from Roseinatronobacter monicus, assembly GCF_006716865.1. NCBI lineage: Bacteria > Pseudomonadati > Pseudomonadota > Alphaproteobacteria > Rhodobacterales > Paracoccaceae > Roseinatronobacter > Roseinatronobacter monicus. The sequence continues at coordinate 3,148,413 of NZ_VFPT01000001.1, forward strand.
TCTTTGCCATGATGGACACGTTCGCGTCGTCTATCATCGGGCATGATCGGGCATGATCGCTTCAACACACTGATCGGACTTGCTTTTCTGGCAATCATCCTGCTGTCGCCGGATGGCGTCTGGGGGATGGGTGGCAGACTGGTGGCGGCACTGGGGTGGCGCCGCCGGAACAAGACTGCGGTCAGCGGGGACACCCGCTGAAACAAGGGGCGCGGCACCCGGACCCGACCGCCCCCACCTGTTGAACAAAGGGTCCAAGACTATCACCGCCGGGGAGGAGGAAACCCGGCACAACACGGAGGAGAGAATACATGTCAGTTTCGCGCAGACATTTTACAGCCTGGGCACTGGGCACAACGGCGGCAGTCTTTGCGCTGTCCGGGGCAATGGCGCAAGACACGTCGCCAATTCGCATTGGCTCTATCACCACACTGGAAGGACCGTTCGCCACAGGCGGGCAGGATGCCTACCGCGCTATGGAAATGGCGTTCGAGGCGATTGACTACACCGTCGGGGGGCGTCAGATCGAATGGATCCGCGAATCCTCGAACGCAACGCCGGATGTGGCGCTGGCACGCGCCCGCAAACTGATCGAGCAGGACGAGGTGGACATCATCATCGGCCCGCTTTCCGGTGCTGAAGGGATCGCCTTGCGCGACTATTCGCGCACGTTGGACGGCAAGACGATCATCAACGGGTCATCAGGGGCCGCCGATACGACCCTGCGCGACCCATCGCCAAATTTCTTCCGCTTCAACACCGAAGGCACACAGTGGATGGCCGGTTTGGGCACCCATGCCTATGAAGACATGGGCTCGCGCCATGTGGCCCTTGTGGCCGCAGACTACGCGTTCCCATACGCGCAAGTGTTCGGCTTCATGCATGAATATTGCGAATTGGGCGGGGCCGTCACCAAGCTGTGGTCGCCGCTGAACACCACCGACTTCTCGTCGATCATCGCGCAATTCCCTGATGACATCGACGCGGTGTTGCTTATTCAGGGCGGCACCGATGCGCTGGCCTTCCTGACGCAATATGCCGAAGTGGGGGGCGATCTGCCGATCATCGGCGGGTCTATCACCGCGGACCAGACGCTTTTGTCGGCACGCGGCCCACATCAGAGCCTGATGGAAGGCATGGTCGCCGCAGGCCCGATTGCCGACCTGAATGACGACCCAAACTGGGAAGAGTTCGTTGCAAACTACCGCGAGCGGTGGCCGGACGGGTTTGACTCGCCCTCCATTCACGCGGTGAACTACTACACCAACACCAACACCATCGGCGTGCTTCAGGCGCTGGAAGAAGTGGGTGGCGATCTGTCCGACAATCAAGAAGCCTTTCAGGCCGCACTCGCATCTATCGAGTTTACGGCTCCGACCGGCGCAAATGTCCGTCTTGACGACAACCGTCAGGCCATCTCGGATATTTTCCTGACCCGTATCGTCAATGATGATGGCACGATGCGCACCGAAGCCTTTGGGCGCACCGAAGATGTCAGCCAGACCCTTGGCATGGAAACGGAAGAGTTTTGGGCGCTGGGTTCGCCCTCGCGTGACAATCCTTCCTGCCCGCCAGCAAACTGATCTGGCCCTGCCCGCCCCTTTGACACCATTGGGGCGGGTCCCTCCAAGACAGGACATATGATGACGTCGTCACCTTCTTCAGCTTCCGATCTGCCCGCGCTGGTTCTGGACAGTGTTGGCCGCCGTTTTGGCGCACTGCACGCCGTCAGCGACGTGACCCTGACTGTGCACACAGGCGAGCGGCGGGCGATCCTTGGCCCGAACGGGGCCGGAAAGACCACGTTGTTCAACACAATTTGCGGTGATTACCCGCCAACCTCGGGCAAGATCACCTATTTTGGCGCCGACATATCGCAGCTCAAGCCATATCGGCGGGCGCGTATGGGGATCGGGCGCACCTATCAAAGTTCCACATTGTTCAACGGGCTATCTGTGCGCGAAAACCTTTATCTGGCGGTGCGCGCCGCGAAATTTGGCCGGTTCTCCCTCATCAAGGCGGGGCCGGGGCACCCCGATCTGGCGCGCGTAGACGCGCTGGCGCAGCAGGTGCGGGTGGACCACATTCTGGACACGCGCATTGACGCGGTGTCACACGGGCAGCGCAGGCAGGTTGAAATCGGCATGGCACTGGCGGGCGACCCGAAACTGCTGATGCTGGATGAACCCGCCGCAGGCTTGTTCGCCGCTGAACGCCCTGAACTGGTTGCGCTGCTGGCAGACCTGCCGCGCGATCTGACCCTGATTTTGATCGAGCATGACATGGATGTGGCACTGGCCAATTCCGAAAAGGTAACGGTCATGAAGGATGGTGTGATTGTGGTGGATTCAACACCGGACAAAGTGGTCGATGACCCTGTTGTTCAAGCGATTTATCTGGGGGAAAGGCAGTAATGGCAGGCCATCTGGATATAAACGATCTGCATGTGCGGTTCGGCAAGGCCACGATCCTTCAGGGGGTCAGCCTGTCGGTGCGCGACAAGCCGCTCTCGGTGGTCGGGCGCAACGGTATGGGCAAAACCACGATGTGCGCGGCAGTGATGGGCATGGTGCCCGCATCAGGCAGCATCACGCTGGACGGGCGCGACATACTGGGCCTGAACACAGGCCGGATTGCGCGGCAAGGTATTGCACTGGTGCCGCAGGGGCGACGCATGTTCCCGTCACTTACGGTACATGAACATCTGTTGCTGGTGGCCCAACGCGGCACCCCTCCCTGGACGATAGACCGGATTTACGAGACATTCCCAAGGTTGGCGGAACGGCGCAAGAATGGCGGCAACCAGCTTTCGGGCGGCGAGCAGCAAATGCTGGCCATTTCACGCGCCCTGCTGATGAACCCGCAGCTTGTCATCATGGACGAACCGTCCGAGGGGCTGGCCCCTGTGATCGTCGACCACCTGATCGAGGTGCTGCGCACGATTGCAGCCGAAGGCATGGGCCTGTTGCTGATCGAGCAAAACCTGCGTGTGGCCACCTCTGTCGCGGATGAGGTGTCGATCATGGTCACAGGGCGGATCGCGGCGACCGTGGATGCCGCCGAACTTGCCCGTGATCGAGAGATGCAAAACCGGTATCTGGGGGTCAGCCATGGGCACTAGTCCCATGTGTCACGGTATTTGACTTCGTTGAGGTTTTCTGAATCACTCTGGGATAACTTTCAGAGGAGGCTGAAATGGGCAAATGTGGACCCGCTGTGAAATATGTTGTTCGTCTGGATGCTGAAGAGCGCCAACAACTGGAAGGTATAATCCGCACGGGTCGTGGCGCGGCGTATCGGCTGCTCAAGGCGCGAATATTGTTGAAGGCGGATGTGTCCACGGAAAATTGCGGCTGGGATGACGCGCAGATATCTGAGGCGTTGGAGACCAGCCTTTCGACCGTCTATCGCACCCGTCGTCAACTTGTGGAAGAAGGGCTTGAGGCTGCTCTTGCACGCAAGACACAGTCAACACCGCCACCGAGGATCTTTGATGGGGAGAAAGAAGCAAAGCTGATCGCTCTGGCTTGCTCCGAACCTCCCAAAGGCTATGCGCGCTGGTCGTTGCGGCTCTTGGAAAAGCGCGTGGTTGAGTTGGGTATCGTAGATCAGGCCAGTGACAGCACGATCGGGCGCACGCTCAAAAAAACGCTCTCAAACCGCACAAGAGCCGCTATTGGGTGATCCCCCCCAAAGCCAGCGCTGCTTTTGTCGCGGCCATGGAAGATGTGCTCACCGTCTACACACGCCCATACGACCCTGCGCGTCCGCTGGTCTGCCTGGACGAGACTTCCAAACAATTGACCAAAGAAACCCGCGCCCCCATCCCGATGCGACCGGGTCAGCCCGCGCGGTCTGACTATGAATACGAACGCAACGGCGTCGCCAGCTTGTTCATGGTATTCGCTCCGCATGAGGGCTGGCGCCATGTCGCCGTTCGGGCCAGACGCACCGCCGTCGACTATGCTCATGTTCTCAAAGAGCTGGCTGACATCCACTTTGCGAAGGCTGACAAGATTGATCTGGTTCAAGACAACTTGAACACCCATAGGCGCGCGTCTCTTTACGAAGCCTTTCCCCCGGCCGAAGCTAAACGCATCGCTGATCGCTTCGACTGGCATTACACGCCCAAACACGGGTCTTGGTTAAACATCGCGGAGTGCGAACTTAGTGTTCTGGCGCGCCAATGCCTCGATCGGCGCATTCCAGATCACGCTACTCTGGAAACAGAGGTTGCTGCTTGGACCCAAAATCGGAACAACGCACAAGCCAAAACCAACTGGCACTTCACCACCAAAGACGCCAGAACCAAACTCCTTTACCTTTACCCGCAAATCGCCTGAATCAGGGGACTAGGCGCGTCTACGTCATTGGAACCTGCGACACGAAAGCGGCGGAACTCGGCTATGCCTGCGACAGGGTGCGCGCAGCGGGCGCAGACCCGGTGCTGGTCGATGTCAGCACAGGCGACACAACTCAGCCCGCCGATGTGGCCGCTGCTGAGATTGCGGCCAGCCACCCAGAGGGCGCAGATGCGGTGCTGGGTTCTAATACCAAGTCTCGCGAAATCTGACTCTTCTGAGGGTTTTGGGATTCCCAAATCTATGAAGATCTGACTCAATGGCGTCAGATTTTCTGGGGAGGGCCTCTCTATGGGCGCAGCGCTCGCGTTACGGACAGACTACGACGGCATGAAGTTGAGAGAACTTGCGCGAAAGACAAAGGATGCCAACCAAGCCCGCAGGCTTTTGGCGCTGGCGGAGATCTATGATGGCGGTCGGCGCAGCGATGCTGCTCGGATTGGTGGTGTTGGCCTACAAATTGTCCGTGACTGGGTGGAGCGGTTTAATGCCCGCGGGCCTGACGGCTTGATCAACGGCAAAGCTCCTGGTCAGCAGTCTAAGCTTAACGATGAGCAGCGCAGGGCGCTTGCTGCAATTGTTGAGAGCGGTCCGACCTTATCGGTCCATGGGGTCGTCCGCTGGCGCCTGAGTGATCTGAGGAAATGGATTGCAGACACATTTGGGATTTCACTTCACGAGACGTCGATAAGCCGGGAACTCAGGGCGCTTGGTTATGTCAAACTCACAGCACGCCCGCGCCATCACGCGCAAGATACAGCCGCACTGGAGGACTTTAAAAAAAAGGGTTTGCAGCCGCAGTAGCAAAGCTCCGCGCACGGCTCCTGCAAGGCACTGTGATCGAAGTCTGGTTCCAAGATGAAGCGCGTGTCGGCCAGAAAAACAAGATCACGCGCCGATGGGCGAAGCGCGGTACGCGACCTTCCGCCCCACATGATCAGCGCACGAGTTCAAGCTACATCTTTGGAGCGATTTGCCCAGCCCTCGGGAAAGCTGCAGGTCTTGTGCTGCCAGCGTGCAATACCGAAGCGATGGCCCTGCATCTTGCTGAAATCTCCCAAACTGTCGCACCCAAAGCACATGGGGCTGTGCTCGTGGATCAAGCCGCATGGCACATGACTGACAAGCTGGTCATTCCGGACAACATCACCATCATCCCGATCCCCGCAAAATGCCCAGAACTCAATCCAGTCGAAAACATCTGGCAATTCATGCGAGACAACTGGCTATCAAACCTCATCTTCGAAACCTATGAAGACATCGTAGATCATTGCTGCAAGGCTTGGAACAAATTGGTCAGCATGCCCGACACAATCACCTCCATTGGAACCCGCGACTGGGCTCAAGAGTTCTGATCAATGCTGATTGGTATAAGGATCGCGGCGAGGCCGTGACCCGCATGGCCGAAGCGCTGACGCATTGGCTATGCGCGCGCGACGATATCGCGGCGGTGCTGGGCCTTGGCGGGTCCGGCAACACTGCGCTGGTCACACAGGCGATGCGGGCGCTGCCTGTCGGCGTGCCCAAGCTGATGGTATCCACGGTCGCATCGGGGCAGGTCACGCAATATGTGGGCGCCACCGATCTGGGTATGGTCTATTCGGTCACGGATGTGGCGGGCCTGAACGCGATCAGCCGCCGTGTAATCGGCAATGCCGCCCATGCGGCAGCGGGCATGGCGCAAAACACCATCCCCGAGGCGTCAGACGATCTGCCCGGTGTCGGGATCACGATGTTCGGCGTCACCACCACCTGCGTCGAGCATCTACGCAAAGAACTGGCAGGCAAGATCGAGCCTTATGTGTTCCATGCCACCGGAACAGGCGGGGCGTCGATGGAGAAGCTGGCGGAGTCCGGCCTTGTCACGGGGCTGCTGGATGTGACCGCGACCGAAATCGCCGATCATCTGGTGGGCGGGGTCATGCCCTGCTCCGCCGACCGCTACGGCGTTGTTGCGCGCACGGGTATCCCGTGGGTCGGGTCGGTGGGCGCTGTGGATATGGTCAATTTCGCAGGCCGCGAAACAGTGCCGGACAAGTTCTCTGACCGCCAGCTGTTGGTGCACAATCCGCAGATCACCCTGATGCGCACCACACCATCCGAGAATGCGCAGATCGCGCGCTTTCTGACCGAGCGCCTGAACCGGTGCGACGGGCCGGTCACGCTGTTCCTGCCGCTGGGCGGGGTTTCGGCGGTCGATGCACCGGGCATGCCGTTTCATGACCCCGAAGCTGATGAGGCACTGTTCACCACGATCCGGGACACGTTCAAACCCGGCCCGCGCCGCCATCTGATCGAACTTCCACTGCATATCAACGATCCGGCCTTTGCCTCTGCGATGGCTGATGAACTTCTCAGGATGCTTCCATGACCCAGACCAAGAACGAACACCGCGACCGCGGCGCGCTGATGCGCAAGTTTCAAGAGATGGCCAAGCAGCGCATTCCGATCATTGGCGGCGGTGCAGGCACAGGGCTTTCGGCCAAAAGCGAGGAGAGCGGCGGCATTGACCTGATCGTGATCTACAACTCTGGCCGCTACCGCATGGCCGGGCGCGGGTCGCTGGCGGGGCTTCTGGCATACGGCAATGCCAATGAGATCGTGTTGGACATGGCGCGCGAAGTGCTGCCCGTGGTGCACAAAACGCCAGTTCTGGCGGGCGTCAACGGCACTGATCCGTTCGTGATGATGGACCAACATCTGGACCGGCTGAAGGCGCTTGGCTTTGCGGGCGTGCAGAACTTTCCGACGGTCGGGCTGATTGACGGGGTCTTCCGGCAAAATCTGGAAGAAACCGGCATGAGTTATTCATTGGAAGTCGACATGATCCGCATGGCGCAGGAACGCGACCTGCTGACCACGCCATATGTCTTTTCCGCCGATGAAGCCGTGGCCATGGCCAATGCAGGGGCCGATATTCTGGTCATGCATATGGGCCTGACTTCGGGCGGGACCATCGGCGCTGAAACTGTCCGTTCGCTGGATGATTGCGTGGACGACATTGATCTGTGGGCAGAAGCGGCGCTGCGCGTGCGCCCTGATATTCTGATTATCTGCCACGGCGGTCCGATTGCAACGCCGCAAGACGCGGCATACGTTTTGCAAAAGGCGCGGCATTGCCACGGATTTTATGGGGCCAGCTCTATGGAGCGGTTGCCCACCGAATCCGCGCTATGCGACACAACCCGCGCGTTCAAGGCGCTCACCTTCTAAGGAGGACATCATGGCCGAGGCCCTTGCCACAACCCTGATCGACGCACCCGTTGAAGCTGTCTGGGCGGTCGCGCGCGATTTCAATGGCCTGCCGCGCTGGAACCCCGGCGTGCGTGACAGCACCATAGAGGACGGGCGCGATGCCGACAGTGTGGGCTGCATCCGCGCCTTTCATCTGGCCGATGGCAGCTTCGTGCGCGAACGGTTGCTGGAACTGGACGACAGCCGCTACCGGATGCGCTATAATTTTGAAACACCCGCCTTTCCGGTGGCGCATTATCTGGCCACGCTGGAGTTGATCCCCGTGACCAATGGCGACCAGACCTTTGTGCGCTGGCACGCCAGTTTTGACGATGAACCCGCCGATAGCGGGAAATACAGCGCGCTGATCTCGCGCGATGTGTTCGCCGCCGGACTGAAGGCACTGGCCGAGTATATCGCCCGCGAACCGGCCCCCGAGGTCGCAGATGCCCGCTGGCAAGGGTTGCGCCCCGCCAAGGTCTTCACCTCCAGCGTGATCCGCGCGCCGCTGCATGTGGTGTGGGACAAGATGCGCGATTTTGCCGGTATGAAACACTGGCACGAAGATATCCCCGAAATGGAGATGATCGAGGGTGTGCGCTCAGACAAAGTGTCGGGTGTGCGTGATTTCGTGTTCGGGGACGGGCAGTTGCATGAACAGCTTACGTTCTTATCCGATCATGACCACGCATTCCGCTACCGGATATTGAAAAGCCCCATGCCTTGGCTGAATTATCATGCCGGTGCGCAGCTTTACCCGCTGACCGACCGCAACCAGACCTTTGCCGTCTGGACGGCGGACTGGACCGCCGCACCGCAAGATGATCTGGCGCTGATCCCCAATGTGCATGACAACGTGTTCCAAAAGGCCTTTGACACGCTGGACCAGCAGCTTGCCCAAAATCGCGGCGCGTAGCATCATTTGGTCAACGCGCCGCCCTGATCTCCTACATCCCAGAACAGCCCTGTCATGATCTGGACCGCCTCGCGCATCAGGGGCAGCAAGGCGTGCTCGTCTGGGGCGTGCTGGTTGCAGCCGCCATAGGAATGCGGCACCCAGACGGTTGGCACACCTAGCGTATGGGCAAAGCATTCGTTGGGTAGTGAGCCGCCCAGATTGGGCATCAGTGCAGGGGGCTTGCCAGTGGTGGCTAGCAACGACGCCGCGGCGAGTTTCACCCAAGGACTGTTCAGCGGTGCGCGGGTGGCGTGAAAAATCGTCTCGCGCGTGGCATCGAGTTGCACTTGTTCAAACCCGTTGCGGTCCAGATGGCGACGCAGCGCGGGCAAAATGTCATCGGGGTCGGTGCCCACAACATAGCGCAACTGGCAATGGCCGACAGCAGCCCCCGGAATGGCATTGACCGGACGCTCTGGCGTGCCGGCATGTAGTGCGAGCACCTCAAAGCTGTTCCAGCCGAAAACGCGTTCTTCGGGGCGCAGGTCCGGCTCGCCCCAGTTGCGGTCAATCTGCGGCAGGTCAGGATGATCGGGCAGGGTGATATCAGCCAAAGCAGCGCGTACTTCGGCGGTCAGGCTGTCGGGGCGCCATTCGGGCACAAGGATTGCGCCGCGCGCATCGGTAATACAGGCCAACGCCTGCGCCAGTATCACGGCAGGATTGGCCAGCAACCCGCCCCAATTGCCAGAGTGATGTGCGCCTTCGCGCAGATCAACCGTCAGCGAGAAATTCACGGCACCGCGCGTGCCCAAAAAGATCGTGGGCCGCGCGGGGTCGATCCGCGGACCGTCAGAGGCGATCAGCACATCTGCCGCCAGCCGCACCTTTTGCGCAGCGCAAAACTCGGCCAGACCGGGCGAGCCTGTCTCTTCGCCCGTTTCGATCAGAATCTTGGAATTAAAGCCCAGCTTCCCCCCGCGCGCGGCCATCACATGACCCAGCGCGCGGATATTGATGAAATGCTGGCCCTTATTGTCGGCCACACCGCGCCCGTAAACCCGATCTTCGACGCGGTGCAAGGTCCAAGGGTCGCGGTCGTCTGCCCAGCGCCCCTCATGGCCCATAATCACATCGCCATGCCCGTAGGTCAGCACAGTCGGCAGGTTTTCCCCCTCATGCCGTTCTGCGGTCAGAAGCGGATAGGGCACGCCAAGAGGGTTGTCATGCAGCGTGACCGTATAGCCCATCGCTTCCAGCATCGGGCGCATGTGCTGATCCAGATAGGTGCGCAACTCTGCGCCGCGCTCCGGGTTCTGGCTTTCGGTCGGCACTGCGATCAGTCGCGCAAGATCGTCCAGAAAGCGGCCAGAGTCAAAATCTGACACCGCATGTTCCACTGCCTGTTGTCTGTCCATTCCTGCCTCCTGACTGTTTGGCATCCATAGGCCGCATCGGGCACGCGGGTGCAACCCCTGACTGTGCAAACCCCCTGCCTGACAGGTCATGTTGCCTGTATCATTCGCAGCACAGGGCTGGCGCTACAGGCTGTCCAGCACCCGCTGATACAGGCGCATCACAGCCTCGGTGGCAGAATGGTGCCGGTGCCGGATCACGAAATATGGCTCGACCATAATATTCTCGGCAATATCCAGAACCGCCAAGCGCGCACCAATTCCGGTTTCGGTCAGCAGGTCCGCCACCTCTTTGGCTTGCGGGGTTATGACGTCACCCGCAGACAGCATCGTCAGCGCCACCAGCAAAGACGAACTGTTCGAGACCTGATCCGGCAGGGATTGCCCCGCAAGGAAAAACGCATTCTCGACCGCCTGCCGGATCGGGGTGCCCCGATCCTGCATCACCCATTCAAACTGGCGCAGCTTTTCAAGGGCACCGCCGCGCTCGGCCGCAAGCGGGTGGTTTTCATTAACCAGAAGTGCCACACGTTCGGTTCTGGCAGGCGTGATTTCCAAATCCGTAGCATCATATCCGGTGGGCAGACGCGAGATGATGAAATCGAAATTGCGTTCTTCCAGCCCGCGCGCCAACTCTGCCGAGGGGGCGACATGGATCGTTACCTCAATATCCGGGGCGAATTGGCGAAGATGGCGCACCGCCGGGACGACATAGCCGACCGCAGGGCCCGTGACAGCGCCGATACGCACTTTTCCAGACTTGCCAGAGCGGATCATCTGCAACTCATTCTCAAGCGTTTCAAACTCGCTCAGGATCACACTGGCACGGCGCAGAAAGGTTTGGCCAATCGCGGTCGGCATCATACCGCGCGGCAGGCGCTCGAAAATGGCAGCGCCAATATCAGCCTCTATCTCGGCCAGAATTCGCGAGGCAGCGGGCTGCGAAATGGCCAGTTGGTCAGCGGCCAGTTGCAACTTTCCCGTATCGGCAATGCTCAGGAGCAGCCGCAGATGTGATGACTTGAGGCGAGCAATGGACAGCATGACGCAAAGCATAATGTTAATGATATGGATATTGCAACTAATATGATTTGTCCGGGATGCTTTGTTTCGATAAAGTTTGCCGTGTCAGAGCGCCCGGCCATGAATGCCCACGCGCCAAGACATTTCTCTGGGAGGAGCATGAAATGACTTACAAACTTGTGGCCGCATCTGTGGTCGGAATGACACTTGCCACCGGTGCGATTGCCGAGGGCATGGTGGGCATCGCAATGCCCACACAATCCTCTGCGCGCTGGATCTCGGATGGTCAGGCGATGGTCAGCCAATTCGAAGAAGCGGGTTACACAACCATCCTGCAATATGCCGAAGATGATATCCCCAACCAGCTTGCGCAGATTGAGAACATGGTCACGAATGGCGTGGATGTTCTGGTCATCGCGGCAATTGACGGGACAACCTTGTCGAACGCGTTGGAGAACGCGCATTTCGCCGGGGTCGAGATCATCGCCTATGACCGGCTGATCCGCGACAGTGAACATGTCAGCTACTATGCGACATTCGACAATTTTCAGGTCGGCGTGCAGCAGGCAACATCGCTTGTGTCGGGACTGGAAGAACGCTTTGGCGACGGGCCTTGGAATGTCGAGATTTTCGGCGGCTCGCCCGATGATAACAACGCTTATTTCTTCTACGACGGGGCCATGTCGATCCTGCAACCCCTGATCGACGATGGCGCGATCAATGTTGTGTCCGGGCAGATGGGCATGGACCGTGTCGGCACATTGCGCTGGGACGGGGCCGTTGCACAGGCGCGGATGGATAACCTTCTATCCGCCCATTACACCGACGATGAGGTTCATGGCGTGTTGTCCCCCTATGACGGGCTGTCCATCGGCATTCTGTCCTCGCTGAAAGGGGTTGGCTATGGGTCTGACGACCAGCTCATGCCTATCGTCACCGGACAAGATGCCGAGGTGCCGTCGATCAAGTCCATTCTGGCAGGCGAGCAGTATTCGACCGTGTTCAAGGACACACGCGAGTTGGCGCGGGTCACAGTCGGCATGGTCGATGCGCTTATCAGCGGGTCAGAGCCGGAAATCAACGACACGGAAACCTATGACAATGGCGTCAAGGTTGTCCCGAGCTTTTTGCTGGAGCCGGTTGCCGTAGACGGGTCGAACTGGGAAGAAATCCTTGTCGGTTCGGGCTACTATACCGAAGACCAGCTGCGCTGATCCACTTCATTCCATGACAAGATCGCATGTTCCGGGGCCAATCGGCTTTCGGGGCATGCGCAAGACCGGAAAGGACGGAACAAGATGCAGCCATTGCTGGAAATGCGCGCCATCTCCAAGACCTTCCCAGGTGTGAAGGCGCTGGATCGGGTGAACCTGAGCGTGGCACAGGGCGAGATTCACGCCGTTGTCGGCGAAAACGGCGCAGGCAAGTCAACCCTTATGAAAGTGCTGTCCGGTGTCTATCCGGCGGGCAGCTATGACGGTGAAATTCACTATGACGGTGAACTCGCCGCGTTCCGCTCGATCCGCGACAGCGAAGCGCGCGGCATCATCATCATCCATCAGGAGCTGGCCCTTGTGCCGCTTCTGTCGATTGCCGAAAACCTGTTTCTGGGCAACGAGATCACCCGCAACGGCTGTATCAGCTGGCACGAAACCACGCAGCGCACCCGCGAATTGCTGGCCAAAGTGGGCTTGAGTGACGCACCGACAACCCCGGTGGAAAAGCTGGGCGTCGGCAAGCAGCAACTGGTCGAGATTGCTAAGGCACTGGCCAAGGATGTGCGTCTGCTGATTTTGGATGAGCCGACAGCCTCGCTGTCCGAAGCTGACAGCGACGCGCTGTTGCAGCTTATGCTGGAATTGAAATCCGGAGGCGTCACGCAGATCATTATCAGTCACAAGCTGAATGAAATCCGCCGCGTGGCCGACAGCATCACTGTGCTGCGCGACGGTGCGACTGTCTCGACCCTGAACGCGGCCACAGACCAGATTACCGAAAACCGGATCGTGCGCGATATGGTCGGGCGCGATATGGAAAACCGCTACCCTGCCCGCCAGCGCCGCGCAGGCGCGCTCCTGATGGAAATCGAAAACTGGTCCGTGCGCCACCCGGATTTCCCCGACAGGCATGTCATCAAGAACATTTCCTTCGATGTACGCGAGGGCGAGGTTGTCGGCATTGCCGGACTGATGGGCGCAGGGCGCACCGAACTGGCGATGAGCATTTTCGGCCAGTCCTATGGCCGCGATATTACGGGCGAGGCGCGCATCAACGGCAAGCCTGTGCGCCTGCACACTGTCAGCGCCGCTATTGCCGCGGGGCTGGCCTATGTGACCGAGGACCGCAAATCACTGGGCCTTATTCTGGAAGAAAACATTCAGCGCAATATCAGCATGGCAAACCTGAAAGCCGTGGCCAAAAATGGTCTGCTGAACGAGGCGCGCGAAACGCAGGTGGCCGAGGGCTACCGCAAAAGCATGAATATTCGCACACCCAGCGTGTTCCAGCAGGTCATGAACTTGTCGGGCGGCAACCAGCAAAAGGTCGTCTTGTCGAAATGGCTGTTTTCCGAACCCGCCGTTCTGATTCTGGACGAGCCGACACGCGGCATTGATGTCGGTGCAAAATTCGAGATTTACGGCCTGATCAACGAGTTGTCCGCCCAAGGCAAGGGGGTTGTTATGATCTCCTCTGAAATGCCGGAACTGCTGGGCATGTGTGACAGGATTTACGTCATGAACGAAGGGGCCATCATGGGCGAATTGACAGCGCAAGACGCCAGTCAGGAACGCATCATGTCCATGATCGTCACAAAATCGGAGAAAGTCTGAAATGCAATCCGCAACTGCACAATCCGGCACGGCGCAATCCATGCGCGACTATCTGGTAAACCACCTGCGCGAATACGGGCTTCTGTTCGCCCTGATCGCCGTCATGGTGTTTTTCCAGATCACCACGAATGGCACATTGCTGCGACCTGTGAACATCACCAACCTGCTGTTGCAAAACAGTTATATCGTCATCATGGCGCTTGGGATGCTGATCGTCATCGTGTCAGGCAATATCGACCTGTCGGTGGGGTCGGTGATGGGATTCATCGGCGCGCTGGCGGCGGTGCTGATCGTATCGATGGGCCTGCCGCTGATGCTGGCGGTTGTGATCTGTCTGGTAGCGGGCGGGTTGATCGGCGCGGCGCAGGGCTATTGGATTGCCTATTGGAAAATCCCGTCCTTCATCGTGACGCTGGCGGGCATGCTGGTTTTTCGCGGGTTGTCGCTGTGGTTGCTGCAAGGCCAGTCTGTCGGCCCCTTCCCGCGCGAATTTCAAGTCATCGCCACGGGCTTTGTCGCTGATCCGTTTCCCGCCGCATGGGGGCAATCGCTGGCCGTGATGTTTGGCGAGCGCAATGTCAATGTGCTGGCGCTGTTGACCGGTGTGGTTGCGGCGGGCGTCATCGTCTGGCTGGGCGTCAAGAAACGCGCCCGCAACGCGAGTTTTGGTGTTGCGGGGGAGCCATTCCTGTTTTTCGTCATCCGCAACGTGATCATAGCGGCGGCGCTTGTCTTTATCACCTTCAAGCTGGCCAGTTTTCGCGGTCTGCCGAATGTGCTGCTGACGATGGGCATTCTGACGATCATCTACGCCTTTCTGACCGAAAACACTGTGATCGGTCGCCAGGTTTACGCTGTGGGCGGCAATGAAAAGGCCGCCAAACTGTCGGGCATCAAATCCGAGCGGCTGACCTTTCTGGCCTTCGTCAATATGGGGGTGCTGGCCGCGGCGGCGGGGCTGGTCTTTGCCGCGCGGCTGAACACCGCCACACCGAAGGCAGGTTTCGCGCTGGAACTGGATGTGATCGCCGCAGCCTTTATTGGCGGTGCATCCATGTCGGGCGGTGTCGGCAAGATCGTGGGCGCGGTTGTCGGCGCTTTCCTGATGGGGGTGCTCAATAACGGCATGTCGATCATGGGGATCGGCATCGACTATCAGCAGATGATCAAGGGGCTGGTGTTGCTGGCGGCTGTGATCTTCGATGTCTACAACAAAAGCAAACGCGCCTGAGGCGGGCAGAAGGGCAAAACATGACATTCAAACCAGCCGATTGGCCCCGCAAGCTGCGCTCTCAGGAATGGTTCGGCGGCAGTGGACGCGACCAGATTTATCATCGCGGATGGATGAAAAATCAGGGCATCCCGCATGATATGTTCGATGGCCGCCCCGTTATCGCCATTCTGAACACATGGTCGGAACTGACACCCTGCAACGCCCATCTGGCTGCACTGGCCCAAAAAGTGCGCGCCGGGATTTATGAGGCCGGTGGCCTGCCGGTCGAAGTGCCTGCCTTTTCCGCCTCGGAATCCGGGTTCCGCCCGTCCGCGATGATGTTTCGCAACCTTGCGGCCATGTCGATTGAGGAACAGATGCGGGGCCTGCCGATGGATGGCTGCGTGCTGCTGGCAGGCTGTGACAAGACCACGCCCAGCCTGCTGATGGCCGCTGCCTCGACCGACCTGCCGTCGATCCTTGTCAGCGGCGGGCCAATGCTGAACGGCCATTTCCGGGGCGAGCGTGTTGGATCAGGCACGCATCTTTGGAAATTCTCCGAAGCGGTGAAGGCAGGCGAGATGACGCAGGAGGAGTTTCTGGAAGCCGAAGCCTCCATGTCGCGCTCGGCGGGGTCGTGCAACACGATGGGCACAGCCTCCACCATGGCGTCGATGGCCGAAGCGCTGGGCATGGCACTGTCAGGCAATGCGGCCATTCCGGCGGTGGATTCGCGACGCAGCGTGATGGCGCAGCTTTCGGGGCGGCGCATTGTGCAGATGGCCAAGGATGATCTGAAACCCTCGGATATTCTGACCAAACAGGCGTTTGAGAATGCCATCCGCACCAATGCCGCGATTGGCGGGTCTACCAACGCGGTCATTCACCTGCTGGCCATTGCCGGGCGCGTGGGGCTGGACCTGAGCCTTGACGACTGGGACCGTTGCGGGCGCGGGGTGCCCACAATCGTGAACCTGATGCCGTCGGGCAAATATCTGATGGAGGAATTTTTCTACGCTGGCGGCGTGCCGGTCGTGCTGCGCCGTCTGGGCGAGGCGGGCTTGCTGCATAAGGACGCGCTGACCGTTTCAGGCGGGCCGGTCTGGGATGAATTGCAAGGGGTCATCAACCACAACCCCGATGTGATTCTGCCGGTCGAGCAAGCGCTGACACAGGAAGGCGGCATAGTTGTGCTGCGCGGCAATCTGGCCCCGAAGGGGGCAGTGCTGAAACCCTCTGCGGCCTCTGCGCATCTGCTGCAGCATCGGGGCCGCGCGGTCGTGTTTGAAGATATCGACGATTACAAGGCGCGCATCAATGACCCCGATCTGGACATTGATGAGACCTGCGTCATGGTCCTGAAAAACTGCGGCCCCAAGGGCTATCCGGGCATGGCAGAGGTGGGCAATATGGGCCTGCCGCCGAAGGTGCTGAAAAAGGGCATCACGGATATGGTGCGCATTTCAGATGCGCGCATGTCGGGCACGGCTTACGGAACTGTTGTGCTGCATACCTCGCCCGAAGCGGCGGCGGGTGGCCCGCTGGCAGTGGTGCAAAGCGGCGATATGATCGAGCTGGATGTGACCGCGCGCCGCCTGCATCTGGACATACCCGATGCGGAACTTGCCGCGCGGCTGGAACAGTGGGTGCCCGCAAAAGACCGGCCCGCCACGGGCTATGCGTGGTTGCATGACCGCCATGTGGAGGGGGCCGATACCGGGGCCGATCTGGATTTCCTCAAAGGGTGCCGTGGTGCGCCCGTCGGACGGGACAGCCACTGATGAAAATCGCTCTTGTCGGAATAGGAAAGATCGCCCTCGATCAGCATGTGCCCGCATTGGCGGCCTCGCCCGATTGGGAACTGGCGGCAACGGTGTCGCGCAACGGTGCGGTGGACGGGGTCGAGGCGTGGCGTGATCTTGACGCAATGCTGGAGGCGCGCAGCGATATTCGTGTCGTCTCGCTCTGCCTGCCGCCAGTGCCGCGTTTTGACTACGCGATGAAAGCCCTGCAAGCCGGGCGCTATGTCATGCTGGAAAAGCCCCCCGGTGCCACCTTAAGCGAATGTGCCCTGCTGGAACGCGCGGCGCATGACTTGCAACTGGGCATTTTCGCCACATGGCACAGCCGAGAGGCGGCGATGGTCGCCCCCGCCAAGGCTTGGCTGGCGGATAAAACCATCACTTCCGGGCGCATCACATGGCGCGAGGATGTGCGCAAATGGCACCCCGGTCAGGACTGGGTGTTTGAACCCGGCGGCATGGGCGTGTTCGACCCCGGCATCAATGCGCTGTCGATCCTGACCGAGATCCTGCCCCGCCCCGTGCATCTGCGCGCCGCCACGCTCGAATTTCCCGAAAACCGACAGACCCCCATTGCAGCGCACCTGCACCTGTCCAACGGAATCGAAGCCGATTTCGATTGGCGTCAGGAAGGCCCGCAAACATGGAGCATCGAACTGGAAACCGATCACGGCACGCTTGCCTTGCATGATGGCGGCGCACGGCTGGTGATTGACGGCGCGGTCAGCGCGGCCCCGGACGCCACACTCAGCGGTGAATATCCGCGCCTCTATGCGCGCATGGCCGAGTTGGTGCGCGCAGGTCAGTCTGACATGGACCTGTCGCCCATGGTGCTGGTCGCCGATGCTTTCACACTGGGCCGCCGCGTCACCGCCGCGCCCTTTCACTTTTGAGGAAACGCTATGAAAACGCCCCTTACAGGCATTCTGCCTGTCGCCCCCACCCCTTTTTTCGATGACGGCACAGTCGATCATGACGGCATGCGCCGCGTGATTGATTGCATGATAGATCAGGGTGTCGATGCGATCTGCATTCTGGCGAATTATTCCGAACAGTTCCTTTTGTCCGATGAAGAGCGGCTTGCCCTGATGCGGGTGTCACTGGAACATGCAGGCGGGCGCGTGCCTGTGATCGTGACGATCAGCCATTTCTCGACCGATGTTGTGGTGGCGCGGGCGCGCGCCGCACAGGCAATGGGCGCGGCCATGGTGATGATGATGCCGCCCTATCACGGTGTCGGGCTGGTCCCCGCCGAGGAAGGCGTGTTCGAGCATTTTAAGGCCGTGTCAGACGCCATCACCATTCCCATCATGGTGCAGGACGCGCCCTTGTCGGGCTGTCAGATGTCGGTGCCGCTGCTGGTGCGCATGGCGCGCGAGTTGGAACAGGTCAGCTATTTCAAGATGGAAATGCCCTTCGCCGCCGACAAGCTTGCCGCCCTGATCGAGGCGGGCGGGGCGGATATTCTTGGCCCCTTTGATGGCGAAGAGGCCGTGACCCTGCTGGCCGATCTGGATGCAGGCTGCACCGGCACCATGACATCTGCGCTGCTGCCCGAACATATCCGTCCCATCGTGATCGACTACCGCGCGGGCGACACGGATGCGGCCCTTGCGCAATGGACGCGGTGCCTGCCGCTGATCAACCACGAGAACCGCCAATGCGGATTGCGCGCTTCCAAGACAGTGATGAAAGCGGGCGGCGTGATCCGCTCGGACCATGTGCGCCATCCGCTGAAACCCCTCTCCCCCCGCACCCGTGATCGGTTGTTGCAACTGGCCGAGGAGCTTGACCTGATCGCCCTGCGTTGGGGAAAATAAGGAACTTGATATGACATATACACCACACGGCGCGCATTGGATTGCGGGCAAGAAAACCCTTGGTGCAGAGCGCTTCACCACTCCGACCGGTCACGCCTTCAGCGTGGGCACCGCCGCAGAAGTGGCGCTCGCCTGTGGGAGCGCCGAGGCCGCGTTCTGGTCTTTTGGCCACACCACCCCCGAGGATCGCGCCCAGTTGTTGGAGGCCATCGCAGAGGAGATTGACGCCCGCGCCGAGGCTATTACCGAGATGGGCTGCGCAGAAACCGGACTGCCCGAAGCGCGCCTGAACGGCGAGCGCGGGCGCACCACTGGCCAGTTCCGGCTGTTTGCCGATCATATCCGCAAGGGCACCTATCTGGACCAGCGCCACGACCCTGCCCTGCCCGACCGACAACCCGCACCGCGCCCCGAGCTGCGCATGATCCAGCGCCCCATTGGCCCTGTGGCGGTGTTCGGCGCGTCCAACTTTCCGCTGGCCTTTTCGGTGGGCGGTGGCGACACGGCGGCGGCCTTGGCTGCGGGCTGTCCGGTGGTGGTCAAGGGACACCCCGCACATCCCGGCACAGGCGAGGTGGTGGGCGATGCTATTGCCGCCGCGGTCGCGCGCTGTGGTCTGCACGCGGGCGTGTTCAGCCTGCTTCAGGGCGACAGCCATGCTTTGGGCGGCGCGCTCGTCACGCATCCGCTGATCCGCGCGGTGGGCTTTACCGGATCATTGCGCGGTGGGCGCGCTTTGTTCGATCTGTGTGCCGCGCGGCCAGAACCGATCCCCTTCTTTGGCGAATTGGGCAGTGTGAACCCCATGTTCCTGCTGCCCTCTGCACTGGCGGCGCGCGGCGACGAGATTGCCAGCGGTTGGGCAGGCAGCCTGACCATGGGTGCGGGCCAGTTCTGCACCAACCCCGGAATTGCCGTCGTGATTGACGGGCCAGCGGCAGATGCCTTCATTGCCCAGACCAGCGCGGCCCTCGACGCAGTGCCGCCGCAAACCATGCTGACCGATGGCATTGCTGATGCCTACCATGCCGGGCGCGATCTGGTGGCGGGCAGTGCTGGCGTGCAAACCGTACTGGGCAAACCAAGCGACCAGCGCCACGCCGCGCCCAACCTGTTTGAGACCACCGCCGATATTTGGCTGAACACGCATGCCTTGGGCGAAGAGGTGTTTGGCCCCTTGGGGCTGGTGGTGCGCGCGCGCGATGCAGATCAGATGCTGGAGGTGGCGCAAGCCCTGCAAGGCCAACTGACCTGCACCTTACACTTGGATGAAAATGACACAGGGCTTGGCCAGCGCCTTATGCCGGTTCTGGAACGCAAGGCAGGTCGTGTTCTGGCCAATGGCTTTCCCACAGGGGTCGAGGTGGCGGACGCGATGGTCCATGGCGGCCCCTACCCCGCCAGCACCAATTTCGGCGCAACATCGGTCGGCACGCTTTCGATCCGTCGGTTCCTGCGTCCGGTCTGCTATCAGAACCTGCCAGATGCGCTTTTGCCACAAGGGATGACTTGAACGCAGCCTATAACGCGGGCAGGTTTGCGCAACAAAAGGGGGGGGCCAATGACGCCGGTCAATGATATCCGCTGTGACTTGGGCGAAGGGCCGCTCTGGCACCCCGAACGCGCTGCGCTGTTCTGGTTCGACATCACCGGCTGCAAACTGCACAGCCTTGCGCGCAGTTGGGCGTTGGACGAGATGGCCTCGGCTGCTGCTTGGGTGGACCGCGACAGGTTGCTTCTCGCCACTGAAACCCGCCTGATGCTGTTCAATCTGGAAAGCGGCGCGCAGGACACGCTCTGCCGCTTGGGCGCGGACAACCCCGCCACACGGTCCAATGACGGGCGCGCCGATCCACAAGGCGGGTTCTGGATCGGCACAATGGGCAAAGCGGCAGAGCGCGGCGCAGGCGCGATCTGGCGGTGGTATCGTGGCGAGCTGCGCTGCCTTTACCCAGACCTCAGCATCCCGAACGCGATCTGCTTCGCCCCCGATGGCAAAACCGCGTACTTCACCGACACGCCCACCCGCCGCCTGATGCGCGTAGCACTCGACGAATATGGCTGGCCCCGCAGCACACCCGAATGCTGGCTGGATCTGAACGACGATGCGCTGAACCCGGACGGGGCCGTGATGGACACGCGCGGAAATCTGTGGCTGGCGCTTTGGGGCGCAGGCAAGCTTGCCTGCTACGCGCCAGACGGGCAGGTACTTCATACCGTGCCCGTGCCTGCCGCAAACAGCACCTGCCCCGCCTTTGGTGGCGCGGATTTGCGCCAGCTATACTGCACCAGTGCGCGCCAAGGGATTGCGCAGCCCGGCCCGCTGGATGGCGCAACCTTCGGCGCGCAGACCGAGGCACAAGGTCAGACCGAACACCGCGTCCATCTGGCCTAAGCTCAGCCCTCACCCGTCCTTGCGGATTGTCGCATTGCTCGGGTCATAGGGGCTGTCACATGTGACCGTCGCATCCCAAAGCTGATCGAGCATGCGGACCTTCAATTTGGCCCCCTCCACCACAAGATCGGGCCGGACATAGCCCATGCCGATGGACTGACCGAACGCCACCGAATACCCGCCCGAAGTCAGACGCCCCACCTTGGTGTCGCCATCATACAGCGCCTCGCGGCCCCAAGGGTCAGCATCCGCTGGTCCGTCGATCAACAAGGTGCAGCATTTGGCGCGAATGCCCGTCTGCTCCATCGCCACCTTGCCGTGAAAGTCTTTCGACATGTCGATAAAGCGCGGCAAGTCTGCTTCCAAGGGCGTGGCGTCGCGGCCCAACTCATTGCCAAAGGCGCGGTAGGATTTCTCCTGCCGCAGCCAGTTTTGCGCGCGCGCACCCACCAGCTTCAGTCCCACATCTTCGCCAGCGGCCATAATCTGGTCGAACAGGTAATTCTGCATCTCGATAGGGTGGTGCAATTCCCACCCCATTTCACCAGTATAGGCCACACGCACCGCGCGCACAGGGCACATGCCCAACTCGATATTGCGCATCGACAGCCACGGGAAGCGCTTGTTCGACAGCACCGTGGCAGGGTCGGCATCTCCCACCAGCTTGCCCAGCAAATCGCGCGATTTCGGGCCAGCCACAGCAAAAACGCCCCATTGCGTGGTGACATCATGAATGTCGATCCAGCCAAACTCGGCCAGCTTGTCCTCTGCTGCCTTGCGCAGGAAATCCCCGTCATAGGCGGTCAGCGCACCGGAAGAGATCAGGTAATATTCATGCTCGGCCAGCCGCACGATGGTATATTCCGTGCGCACCGTGCCATTGTCTGTCAGCGCATAGGTCAGGTTGATGCGCCCCACCTTCGGCAGTTTGTTGCAGGTGAACCAGTCCAGAAATGCTGTCGCACCAGGGCCACGCACCAGATGCTTGGTGAAAGCGGTGGCGTCAATCATGCCGACGCCTTCGCGGATGGCGCGTGCCTCATCCACCGCATATTGCCACCAGCCGCCCCGGCGGAAACTGCGCGATGCGTGATCATCAAAGTCTGCGGGCGCGAAGTAATTGGGCCGCTCGAACCCGTTGACGCAGCCAAACTGCGCGCCTTGGTCCTTCATCCGGCCGTAACAGGGGGCTGTGCGCAAGGGCCGGCAAGCTTCGCGCTCTTCATCGGGGTGATGCAGGATATAGACATGCTCATACGCTTCTTCATTCTTGCGCGCGGCATATTCGGTTGTCACCCAATCGCCGAAGCGTTTGGGGTCAAGCGACGCCATGTCAATCTCGGCCTCGCCCTCAACCATCATCTGCGCCAGATAATGCCCGGTGCCGCCAGCGGCAGTAATGCCAAAGCTGAACCCCTCGGCCAGCCACATGTTGCGCAGGCCCGGTGCGGGGCCAACCAACGGGTTGCCATCGGGCGTGTAGCAGATCGGGCCGTTATAATCATCCTTCAGCCCCACCGTTTCCGAACTGGGAATCCGGTGGATCATCGACATATATTCTTCCTCGATCCGGTCCAGATCGAGCGGGAACAGATCGGCGCGGAATGTCTCGGGCACGTCATACAGGAACCGCGCGGGCGCGCCCCGCTCATACGGGCCCAGAATCCAGCCGCCGCGTTCCTCGCGGACATACCATTTGGCATCGGCATCGCGCAAAACAGGGTGTTCGGGGTTGGATTTGCGGTATTCCAGCAGGGCCGCGTCAGGTTCGGTGACGATGAACTGATGCTCCACCGGAATGGCCGCACTCTTGATCCCCAGCAGACGCGCGGTGCGTTGGGCGTGGTTGCCCGTGGCAGTGACGACATGTTCGGCAGTAATCTCAAAACGCTCGTCCGAGGGCACAAGATTGCCGCCCTTCTCTACCATCTTGGTACAGGACACGATCCATTCGCTGCCTGTCCAAGCATAGCCATCCACCTGCACACGGCGCATGATTTCAGCGCCGTGCTGGCGCGCGCCCTTGGCCATGGCCTGCGTCACATCGGCGGGGTTGATATAGCCATCTGTCGGATGATAAATCGCGCCTTGCAGGTCTTCGGTGCGCACCAAGGGCCACCGGTCCTTGATCTGCGCAGGCGTCATCCACTCATAGGGAATGCCCACCGATTCCGCTGTGCTGGCATACAGCATGTATTCATCCATGCGCGCCTGCGTCTGCGCCATGCGCAGATTGCCCACAACATAGAAGCCCGCGTTCAGGCCGGTTTCTGCCTCCAGCGTTTTGTAGAATTTCACGCTATAGTCATGAATATGGCTGGTCGCGTAGCCCATATTGAACAGAGGCAGCAATCCGGCGGCGTGCCAAGTCGAGCCAGAGGTCAGCTCGTCGCGTTCCAGCAGCAGGGTATCCCACCCCGCTTTGGCCAGATGATACGCGACCGAGGCGCCCACGGCCCCGCCGCCCACAACAAGCGCTTTGACATGAGTTTTCATTGGCAGGACTCCGGCTGGGTTGCGGCTGGCCCTGTCATGACAAATCTGCGGCAACTCAGATCAGGCACGCGCGACGTGACAGAGCGCAAATGCGACCTTGGCCTTAAAGGCGGTGGAATCTAGGGGCAAGCACCCCACAGTACCCGCGCGCGTGCGTTGCGCCCCATAGGGCAAGCGGCGCGGAACGCGACGCGGGGGTGGGTGGGCGGGCCCTATGGGGCGCATCTACAACGTTGCGGCCAGTCGTGCGGCCTGATCAATCGCGCGTTTCGCGTCCAACTCGGCGGCAACATCTGCGCCCCCGATGACATGGACAGCTTTACCTGCACCCTCCAGCGCATCAGCCAGTTCGCGCAGCGGGTCTTGCCCTGTGCACAGAACAATTGTGTCGGCTTCCAGCAATTCTTCCTGCCCGTCGCGCAGCACAAGCAGCCCGGCATCCGTGATCCGGCGATATTCCAGCCCGCCGATCATGCGCACATTCTTGGCCGCAAGGGCCGCACGGTGAATCCAGCCTGTTGTCTTGCCAAGCCCTTTGCCGGGCTTGCCCGTCTTGCGCTGCACCAATGTCACAGACCGCGCAGGTGCTTCGGGTTGTGGCCCTGCGGGGGCCAGCCCGCCCGCCGCATCTGCCGGGTCTGTCACCCCCCATTCGCGCTGCCACAAATCCAGATCCTCGGTCGGGCTGGCCCCGTCATGGGTCAGGTATTCCGACACATCGAACCCGATCCCGCCGGCCCCCACCACGACCACGCGCGCACCGACGGGGGCCTTGCCTTTCAGCACATCAATGTAGCGCAGCACATGCGGCGCGTCCTGCCCCGCGATCTTTGGATCACGGGGGACGACGCCTGTGGCGATGATTACCTCGTCAAAGCCTGCCAGATCTTGCGCGGTGGCGCGGGTGTTCAGGCGCAACGCAATGCGTGAGCGCGCCACTTCCCCCTCAAACCACTGCACCAGCCCGTGAAACTCCTCCTTGCCGGGGATCATGCGCGCCATGTTCAACTGCCCGCCAAGCTGCCCGTCCCCCTCGAACAGGGTCACTTCATGGCCGCGCTGGTCCGCAACCAAAGCCGCCATCAACCCGGCAGGGCCCGCCCCGATAACGGCAATCGTCTTGAGGGTGGCGGCAGGGTCATAGCGCAATTCGGTTTCATGACAGGCGCGCGGGTTAACAAGGCAAGACGACACTTTGCCCTGAAACGTGTGGTCCAGACAGGCCTGATTGCACGCGATACACGGCGCGATCTGGGCCGCGCGCCCCGATGCGGCCTTGGCCACGAAATCAGGGTCCGCCAGAAAGGGCCGCGCCATCGACACCATGTCAGCGGCCCCGCCCGCCAGCAGGTCCTCGGCCACATCTGGCGTGTTGATCCGGTTCGAGGTGACCAGCGGAATGCCCACCTTGCCCATCAGCTTTTGCGTGACCCACGCCCATGCGGCGCGCGGCACCGAGGTGGCGATGGTCGGCACGCGCGCTTCGTGCCAGCCGATGCCGGTGTTCAGGATCGTCGCGCCCGCCGCTTCAATGGCTTGGGCAAGCTGCGTTACTTCGTCAAAGCTCTGGCCGCCGGGGATCAGGTCGATCAGCGAAATGCGGTAGATCAGGATCGAGTCCGGCCCAAGGGCGGCGCGCACGCGGGTCACAATCTCGACGGCCAAGCGCATACGGTTTGCATAACTGCCGCCCCAACGGTCCTCGCGCTGGTTCGTGGCCGCACACAGGAACTGGTTGATGAAATACCCCTCCGAGCCCATCACCTCGACCCCGTCATAGCCTGCCTCGCGCGCGCGCGTGGCGGCGGTGACAATATCGGCTATCTGCTTCTCGATGCCTGCCTCATCCAGCGCGCGCGGCTTGAAGGGCGAGATCGGCGATTTCAGCGCCGATGGTGCCACGCAATCGGGGCCATAGGCATAGCGGCCCGCATGCAGAATTTGCATGGCGATCTTGCCGCCCTCGGCATGGACGCGGCCGGTCACAAGGCGATGGTTTTCAATATCTTGCGGGGTATACAGACCCGCCGCACCGGGGAAAACGCCCCCCTCGGGGTTGGGGGCCATGCCGCCTGTGACCATCAGCGCCACACCGCCACGGGCGCGCGCGGTGTAATACTCGGCCACACGGTTCCAGTCGCCGCGCTCCTCTAGCCCGGTATGCATAGAGCCCATCAGCACGCGATTTTTCAGCGTGGTGAACCCCAGATCAAGCGGGGCAAGCAGATGGGGGTATTGAGTCATGGTTTCCTCCTGAACACTCACGCCACAGATACGCGCCCCTGTGCCGCCCTGTCACGCAAGACGCGGCGTCATTCCCTTATATCGCCGCGCCGGTTAGCGTTTGCCACCTGAGACAGTGTAAACGGGGGCAAAGTGGATCGGAATATAATCCTGTTCAGTGCAGTATCGCCAATACTCCACGACCTGCATGACATGGCCGACCTTCTCGCCTATCAACATATTGGCGGTGCAATGATCTTGAAGGAGAGGTGTGATGACGACAAGGAACGGCCTGAATATCGTTATAGCCACGGCCGTGGCGCTGACCTATGCCCCAGCCGCCGCGCGCGCAGGTGCAGGCGCAGGGGGTGGCCCGAAACCCTTTGATGGGTCGCGTGCGCCGTGACACTCGACCAGATCCAGACGTTTTTGTGGGTTGCGCGCCTGAAAGGCGTACGCCGCGCATCCGAGCAGATGAACATCTCGCAGCCGGCAGTCACGGCGCGCCTGCAAACGCTGGAAGATGACCTTCGGGTCAAGCTGTTCGAGCGCACAACCCGCGGTGTGGTCCTGACACGCGAGGGGGAATTGCTGCGCGGCTACGCCGAACAGATTGTCTTTGTGCAAGAAGAAATCCGCCAGCGCGTCAGTGATCCCACCGGGCTGGAAGGGCTGTTTCGTGTTGGCGCGTCAGAGACCATTGCAGAAACCTGGCTGCCCCGGTTTCTGGAACGGCTCAGTCAGGAATATCCGCGCCTGAGCCTTGAACTGACGGTCGACATCTCGTTCAACCTGCGCGAAGCATTGCTTGCGCGAGAACTAGATCTGGCGCTTTTGATGGGGCCTGTATCGGCCTATTCGGTCAATAATGTTCCGTTGCCCAGTTTCGATCTGGGTTGGTATCGGGCCGCTGGCAGCCCTGTGCCTGATTTCCTGACAACGCCTGTGATCAGCTATGCGCGCAACACGCGACCCTACCGCGAACTGGTTGAGGAACTGAGCAAGCGCCACGGCCCCAGCGTCCGGGTGTTCAGTTGCGCGTCACTATCCGCCAGCATCCAGATGATCGCATCCGGTATCGGGGTCGGGCCTATCCCGAACGCGTTGGCGCAAGAGCGTGTTGCAAACGGCCAACTGCGAAGCTTCGACCCTGGATGGCTGCCCTCACCCCTCGACTTTACGGCGTCCTGGATGGCCGAGCCGCGCACCTCTCTGGCCGAGCGGTGTGCACAACTGGCCGTCGAGGTGGCGCAAATCTGGTGATAGCCAAACCTGATCGCAACCAATCACATAATACGATTTGATTTGATACCCTAGATCCGCAACGCTCTCTCCCAGAGATGCGCAGCAGAATTGGGGGAATGCGGTTGACCGATCAGAGTATTGCCAGCGTCCAAAGCTTGGCCGAATTGCGGGCGGCCATTCGGTCCGGGGCCTTCAATGATCACACCGCCGGGCTAGCGCCGGGCAAGTTGCAATGCAACATTGCCATTCTGCCTGCGGCGTATGCGCTGGACTTCCTGCGCTTTTGCCTGCGCAACCCCAAGCCTTGCCCGATTGTGGGCGTTGGGGAAACTGGCGATCCAAGTCTGCCCACGCTGGGCCCGGACATTGACATTCGCCACGATCTGCCGCGCTACCGTCTGTATCGTGACGGAAAATTTTCCGATGAAGTCACAGATATCGCAGCGCATTGGCGTGATGACATGATGACTGTCGCGCTTGGCTGTTCCTTCACTTTCGAGCGCGCGTTGATGGCGGCAGGCATACCAATGCGCCACGTCGAACAGAACCGTACGGTGCCGATGTATCGCACCACCCTGCCACTGGAAGGGGGCGGCGTATTCGGCGGCACAATGGTAGTGTCGATGCGGCCCTTGCGCGGTGGCGATGTGCCCCGCGCGGTGGAAATTTGTGCGCGCTACCCGCTTGCGCATGGCGCGC
Organism: Roseinatronobacter monicus; assembly: GCF_006716865.1. Classification (NCBI taxonomy): domain Bacteria; kingdom Pseudomonadati; phylum Pseudomonadota; class Alphaproteobacteria; order Rhodobacterales; family Paracoccaceae; genus Roseinatronobacter; species Roseinatronobacter monicus. The sequence goes on from NZ_VFPT01000001.1 coordinate 3,176,068, forward strand.
CGGTTCATGTGGGCGACCCCGCCGCTATCGGCATCGCGGCGTTGGACCGGCCCGATTGGGGGGATGCCGTCACGATCCTGCCCGACGAGGTGCCGGTTTTCTGGGCCTGCGGCGTCACCTCGCAGAACACCCTTCTATCAGCGGGCATTCCGTTGGTCATCACCCACGCGCCGGGACATATGCTGATCAGCGATATCGACGAGGATGCGGCGCTGCCCATCTGGAAACCTTGACCCAACAGTGGAGAAAACAATGAAACTGAAATTAACATCCGCCCTTTTGCTGTCCAGCGCGCTGGCCGCGCCTGCCAGTGCGGAAATGCTCTCGGTCGTCGGCAGCTGGTCCAACCTGCCGCTCTATCAGCAGTTCGAATCTCCCTTCTGGACAGAGATCCTGCCCGAAGCCTCAAACGGCACGTTGGAAGTTGCCATGACCACCCACAACGAGATGGGGCTAGGTGTGGGCGATGTGTTCAACCTGTTGGGCGACGGCGTCTATGACGTGGCCATGACTGTCGGCGATTACGCAGTGGCTGACGCGCCAGAGTTAGAGGGGCTTGATGTGCCGCTGGTGGCACTGGACGCAGACACCGCCCGCGCCATGGTCGATGCTGCGCGCCCGATGGTCAATGACATCTTCCGCGACCGGTTCAACAGCCATGTGCTGGCCATCGCGCCCTACCCGCCGCAGATCGTGTTCTGCAATGCTGAAGTGTCGGGGCTGGACGATATGCGCGGGCTGAAAGTGCGCGGTTCTGGTCGCATGACAGCAAAATTGTTGGAAGCCTTGGGCGCGGAAGGCGTGAATGTCGATTTCGGTGAAGTGCCGGGAGCGCTGCAACGCGGCGCGATCGACTGCGCGGTCACGGGTGCGGGTTCAGGCTATAACGCCGGCTGGTGGGAAGTCTCGACCCATCTGGTCACGCTGCCCTTGGGCGGTTGGGACCCCGTTGTCACTGCAATGAACATGGACCGCTGGAACAGCCTTGATGCGGAAACTCAGGAACTGATTCAGACGACCATCACAGCCGAGTTTGAAACGCCCGCATGGGCCGTCGCGCAAGATGCGTTGGTCAATGACGTGGCCTGCCTGACCGGCAATGCCGAGTGCCCGTATGGGGATGCCCGCGACATGGTACTGGTCGAAGCATCGGAAGCTGATTTTGACGCCGCGCGCAACATTCTGATCACCGAAGTGCTGCCGGATTGGGCAGCGCGTGCAGGCAATGACTGGGCACAGCGCTGGAATGACAGCGTCGGTGCCGTTGTTGGTGTAACCGTCGATCTGGACTAAGCCACGAAAGGGCAGCACATGGTCTTGCATATTTTCGAGCTTCTTCGCCGTATCAACCGCGTTATTGCGCTGGTGGTGGGGCTGGGGCTTTTGGTTTGTGTGGGCTATGTGCTGCTCGAAATTACCTTGCGCCGCTTCGGCACCTCATTGGGCGGCACATCCGAGATTACGGGCTATGTCATGGCGGTCACCACAGCGTGGGGCATGGGCTTCGCCCTGATGGAGCTGTCGCATATCCGCATCGAGGTACTTCGCACCCGGTTCGCAAGCTGGGGCCGCGTGTTTCTGGACCTGCTGGCGATGCTTGCCATGTCAGCGACTGTTGTCATCATCGCGTTCCGCGCATGGCCGGTACTGGCGCGGTCCATCACCAACAATTCCCGCGCCAATACCGTGCTAGAGACCCCGCTCTGGATACCGCAAAGCTTGTGGTTCGGCGGCTGGGTCTGGTTCGCGTGCATGTGCTGCGCGGTCACGCTGTTGTCCATCGCGCTGGTGCTGCAAGGCAAGCTGGGCGCGGTCGAGGGCAAGATCGGCATTCGCAACGAAGTCGAAGATGAACTGGAGCAATTGAGATGATCCTTTACATCTTCAGCGGGCTGCTGGGACTTATGGCGCTGACAATCCCGGTGGGGATCGTGCTGTTCTTGCTGGGGTTTGGGATCGACCAGTTCTTCACCCCCTTTCCGCTGATCCGGGGCTTGGGGCAGTTTGTGTGGTCATCTTCAAATTCCTCGACCCTGATCGCGATTCCCTTCTTCGTTCTGCTGGGTGAAGTTCTGGTGCGCGGAGGCGTGGCAGCCAAGACCTATGCCGCGCTCGACCGTTGGCTTAGCTGGCTGCCGGGCGGGTTGATCCATGCCAATATCGGCACAGCAACGCTGTTCTCTGCCACCTCTGGCTCATCCGTGGCCACGGCTGCAACTGTCGCCACCGTGGCCATGCCGCAGGCGGAAAAACTTGGCTATGATCCGCGCCTGTTTTCAGGCGCTATCGCGGCGGGCGGCACGTTGGGCATCATGATCCCGCCCTCGATCAACCTGATTGTCTATGGCTTTCTGACCGAAACCTCGATCCCGCAGCTGTTCGTTGCAGGTCTGATACCGGGGCTGATGCTGGCGGTAGGCTTTAGCATGATGACCGTGCTGATCTGCATGGTGCGCCCGGAACTGGGCGGCGAATCACGCCGCTATCCATTCCCTGAAATGCTGGGCGTTCTGGTGCACCTTATCCCGATCTTTCTATTATTTGCGGCCATTGTCGGCTCGATCTATCGCGGCTGGGCCACACCGACCGAAGCCGCCGCCGTAGGTGTCGGCATGGCTTTTGTGATCGCGGCCTTCTCCGGCGGGGTGAACTGGCCGATGCTGAAGGAATCGCTTTACGGCACCATGCGGATCACCGCCATGATCATGCTGGTGGTGCTGGGGGCAGCGTTTTTGAACTTCACCCTGTCCAGTGCAGGACTTGGTCGTGAATTGCGTGCTTTCATGGAGGGGCTTGGTTTTACCCCCTTCATGACGCTGATGGTCATTGTTCTGATCTATATCGTGCTGGGTTTCTTTATTGAGACCCTGTCGCTGATGGTCATTACCATTCCGATCATGGTGCCGATTGTGGTGGGCCTTGGGTATGATCCGATCTGGTTCGGGATTTTGATGATTGTGCTGGTGGAAATGGCCCTGATCACGCCCCCTGTCGGGCTTAACCTGTATGTCGTGCAGGGCGCGCGGCGTGGTGGAAACCTGTCCGAGGTGATGGTCGGCGCAATCCCATACGCTGTGTTGATGTTGCTGATGGCGTTTTTGCTGATCGCGGTGCCGGATCTGGCGCTGTGGTTGCCCAAGAACCTGTAGGAGGGGGCCATGCCTGTATTCACATTCCAGACCGATCAGGGGCCGGTGTCGATTGCCATTTCAAAGTTGATCGTGGCAGGCTGGACAGGGCGAAACGCCGCCGCGGTCCAGCACCACATCGAAGAATTGGCAGAACTCGGTGTTCCAGCGCCGTCGAGCGTGCCGCTCTACTATCAGCTCGGGCCGGAATTGTTGACTCAGGCACCGGTCATCACGGCCCTTGGCCCCGCAACCTCGGGCGAGGTGGAACCGCTGATCGTAGCAGATGCAGACGGCGCGCTTTGGCTTGGTCTTGCCTCTGATCATACGGATCGTGCGCTGGAAACCATATCGGTGGCAAAGTCCAAACAGGCGTGCCCCAAACCCATTGCACAAACGCTGTGGCGCTTTGACAGTGACAGCGCAAACCTCGATGACCTGATCTTGTCGGCGCATATTCTGGAACAAGGCAAGGCCGGCTGGACACAGTATCAGACCGGCACCCTCGCTGCGATCAAGCCGTTGGCAGAGTTGCTTTCAGCATTGCCGGGTGGACGGCTTGCGCCCGGCGCAGCACTTCTTTGCGGAACCCTACCGGCACTTGGCGGCATCAGGACGGCAACCGATTTCCGCATGGCACTGCAAGACCCCGTTTCGGGCCGAACGATTACACATCAGTACCAGATTGCCACGTTGCCGATCATTTCCTGACATTCGTTTGGCAACCGAAGGTCACTTCGCCGCCAAACACCACAATGGCCGCTTGACCCTCGTCGGCAAAGATGTCGATAAGGGTCAGCGAGGCCACCATTAACCACTCTGATACGGCCCCAAACCCGCACAGGCCCCGATGGACCCATAGGCCGCAGAACCGCGAACGGGGGACGCCGCGATGCCTATGTCACGGGAAACCGGGCTTCCAATGCACGCACGATTTGATCCATGAAACGCGCGGAGGCGACGGGCAGCGTACGACCCCGCAATTGCAGAACGCTCAACACCCCGTGGGGCACATCAAGTTTGGCAATTGGCCGACTGATAATGCCGGCATTGGGGTCAGTCGGGGTTCCGATAGGAATTTGCACCATCACGGCGTCGGATTCAGCAACAACACTTTTGAGAAATTCAAATGAGTCAGATTCGACAAGCACATTGCGCGGCATTGCTGTTCGCATCATTGCGGTTTCCAGCATTTGGCGTCCTGCAAAGGCTTTTGAGGGAAGCGCCATGGGATATTGCAGAATATCGCGCAGACGCACGCTCTTGAGATGAGCCAGCGGATGGTTGCTTCGCATGACAGCGTGAAGCACCTGCTCGGCCTGCAATACGATCTGTAGCTCTGGCAACTGGGCTGCGCCAAAAACGAGTGCGAAATCGGCTGTGTAATCAGAGAGAGAATGCTCGACCGCGCCCCGGTCCCGCACCAGAAAACTGAATGTCACACTCGGAAAGTTTGCCGTGTATTCCAACATTTGCGCGGGCAAGAAATACGGGGCAAGCGCCTGACTGCACGCAACAGAGACATGGCCACGCCGCATGCCAGACAGATCAGCTATCTGCGAGCGCAACCGTTCGACCTCGGCCAATTGCTTGCGCGCACTGAACAAGAGCAGCTCACCCGCCGGGTTTAATCTGACACCTTGAGGCAAGCGCTCGAAAATCTTTTCGCCCAACTCTTCTTCAAAAGCCTGAATCCGGCGATTCAACGCAGATGCCGTCAGCGCCAACTCATCTGCCGCGCGGCGTATGGAGCCGTATTTCACGACGGCCTCGATATACCGCAGGATCAGCTGATAACGCATGCCGCCTCGCTTGGAAAAAAGAGCGGTGCTTTTTTTGCACCGGGCCTGAGAATTATTAGCAGACGACAGCACCGACTGTCGATGGCAAACAAAACCAGCCCAGCGAATCTGACTGAGGCAACGCGGCTTGCAGGAGAAAACATGTCACTGGACCTACCTGATCAATGGGCACGCAGCGCGGATGTCAGACACCACCCCCTGACGCAACCAGCCAGGCCATCATCGAGCTTGTCGAGATGCACTTCGGCTTCACGCCCACCACCGACAACATCCTGAATGCGTTCAACACCCTCTCACCAACCCCAGCCCAAGGAGACCCCCTCATGATACTGAACCGTCGCTCATTCCTCGCCACCACTGGCGCTGCCGCCCTTGCCGGTGGCATGGGTCACCCTGCATTTGCGCAAAATGTCACTGCCAACATGATCCTGAACTGGCGTTATCAGGGTCCGCAGGGGTGGTTCTTCTTCGCGCAGGATCGTGGCTATTTCGATGATGCAGGGATTAACCTGACAATGGATCAAGGCTCTGGTTCTGGTGCAGCGGTCGTGCAGGTTGCTGGCGGTTCCTATGATCTGGGCTTTGGCGACATTAACGCGGCAGTCGCCGTGGCCGCTGAAAGGCCAGATGAAGCGCCGGTCGGGTTCTTCATGATGTATAATCGCCCGCCCTTTACCATTGCGGTGCTGAAAGACAGCGACATTCACACCCCGCAGGATCTGGAAGGTCGCTTGTTGGGCGGGGCTGCAAATGATGGCGCGCTGCGTCTGTTCCCCGCTTTTGCAAAAATGACGGGTATTGATACGTCGGGCATAGAAATCACCAATATGCAGGCCAATCTGCGCGAACAGATGCTGCGCACACGTCAGGTTGAAGGGGTGTTCGGGTTCGTGAACACCATCCGCTTCTCGGCAATCCTGTCGGGCATGAATCCTGACGAAGAAATCCGCTGGATCAATTTTGCAGATTACGGGATGGACCTGTATTCAAACTGCCTGATTGCATCGCGCAAGCTTGTTGAGGAACAGCCCGATGTGCTGCGCGGTATCAGTGCCGCTGTCAATCAAGGGTTGAAAGACACGCTTGCCGATCCAGAAGCCGCGATAGAAGCCGTTGCGCGGCGCGAGTCCCTGATCGAGAAAGACGTGGAACTGGCCCGCCTGATGGCGACGCTGGAAGATGAAATGAGCCATCCCGAAGGTGCAACCTACGGCATTGGCGCCGTTGACCCGGACCGCTTCAAACGCTCCATCGACATTGCTGTCGAGGCCAATGACCTGCCCAACACACCTGCCGCCGATACGATCTTCACAGAGGCATTCCTGCCCCCACTGGAAGACCGGGTTACAACATTGGCCAAGGCCTAAGTCACGAATACCGCATCCCTAAAAAAGTTGAGAAAATGGACCTTGGATTGAAAGAGCGCGTTGTGGTCATAACCGGGCCTGCAAAGGGGCTTGGAGCGGCTGTAACTTTGGGGTTTGCACAAGAAGGTGCAAACCTCGCCCTGATCGGGCGCGACACCGCCGCGATTGAACCGGTTGCCAAAGAGGCGCGCGCCTTGGGCGCACAGGTCATCGTGATTGCCTGCGACATGACAGACGAAAACGCCTGCTTGGCCGCGATAAACCAAACATGCGCAGAACTGAGCGGCCGGATTGATGTTCTGGTCAATGTTGCCGGCGGTTCTGGCCCGATTGGCAAAACCGGGGCCGAGACTTCGGCGGATGAATTCGATGAAATCGTGCTGTTGAACATGCGTGGCCCGTTCAACATGATCCGCGCGGTCGCCCCGGTGGTGCAGGCGCAAAAACAGGGCCGCATCGTAAATGTGGGCGGCACGTTTGGATTGCGTGGCAAGGCGGGGCGTCTGGCCTATTCGGCCAGCAAATGGGGCCTGCGCGGGGTGACAAAATCTTTCGCGCTGGAGTTGGGGCCTGACGGCATAAACGTGAATAACGTGGCCCCCGGTATGGTCGATGGCCCGCGTTTCCGAACCAAGGTTGTGCCCGAAATGGCGCAGCGTCTGGGCATTTCCGAACAGGAAGCAGTCGAGCGGCACGCGGCTGATTATGCCTTGCGCCGCATCAGCACAGATCGCGATGTCGCTGACGCGTGCCTGTTTCTTGCCTCTGATCGCGCGCGTCAGATCACAGGGGCCGATTTGGCCGTAGATGGCGGGTGGGCTGCACTATGAAAGCTGATCTTATTCTCACAGGCGGCATTCTTGTCGATGATCGTTCTCGTCAGCATGCAGATGTTGCGATCAAGGACGGCATCATACTTGCAGTGGGCGCTCCAGAGGCAATGCCCGATGCTGTGGAGACTATCAATGTGACGGGGCTACACCTGCTGCCGGGCGCGATCGACATGCATGTGCATTTCCGAGAGCCGGGCTACACCCACAAAGAAGACTGGCAGACTGGCACTGACGCCGCTGCGATGGGTGGGGTCACGACAGTCTTTGAGATGCCGAATACACATCCGCCCACGCGATCTGTCGTGGAACTGCGCCAAAAACAAGAATGCGCCCGCAAGGCGCGTGTGGATTTCGGCCTGTATGGCCTGATGGCGGAAGATAACATTGATGAATTGGAAGCTTTGGCAGAGGCCGGGGCCAATGCGTTCAAGTGTTTCATGGGCAACACCTTCGGCAATCTGCCATCCCCTTCTACCGGGGCGATGCTGGAAGGGTTCGAGATTGCCGCGAAGCTTGGGCTGCGCGTCTCGCTGCACGCTGAAACAGCGTCCATCATGGCGTGGCGTCAAGCGAAACTGCAAGCCGCCGGAATTAACCATCCGCTGGCACATATAGGCGCACGGCCTGAAATTGTTGCCATCGAAGCTGTAGGGCGTGCCGCCGCGTTGGCAGAGTGGACGGGCGCGCGCATCCATGTGCTGCATATTTCATCTGCAGGTGAATTGCGCCCTCTGGCAGAGGCCAAGGCGCGCGGTGTCGACATCACAGGAGAGACGTGCCCTTGCTACCTGATGCTGGACAGCAGCGATTATGACACGCTGGGGTCAGTCATTCGGGTTAACCCTCCTGTGCGCGAAGCCAAGGACAGCACAGCGATCTGGGACGCGTTGAAAAGCGGCGTGGTCGACATGATCGCAACAGACCATGCCCCCCACACGCCGGAAGAAAAACGGCGCGAGTCCATCTGGGAGGCCGATTGCGGATTTCCCGGTGTTGAAACCCAGATGCCGCTGATGCTGACTGCCGTGGCCAAGGGGCAGATCACACTGGAAGAGTATGTGCGCATGTCGTCAGTCCGCCCCGCACAGGCATTTGGCCTATGGCCGATGAAGGGCAGGATCGCTCCGGGGGCACATGCAGACATAGCCGTCGTCGATCTGACACGGCGCGAGGTGATCGCTGCCGAGCGGTTGCATTCACGCGGCAAGATCACACCCTTTGAGGGTGTGGAGACGACCGGTGCCCCGATCCACACGCTGGTGCGTGGCCGTTTTGTGCAAAAAGATCGCACGCTGGTGCCGGATATGGCCGGTCATGGCCGCCAAGTGACCGATATTCAGAAGATGCCCGCACCCGCCCCCCGCAACACCGATCAGAGCCTTGCCGCTGTGCTTGGTCAGAAAGGCTGAAGATGAATATGTCGCACCAGTCCCTGAAAGTTCCTTTGATACAGTTCGAGAATGTCGCGGTCGATTATGGTCGAAAACCGGATATCGTGCGCGCGCTAGAGCCCACCAACCTTGCCATAACCGAAGGGGATTTCGTGGCTCTTGTCGGCCCGTCAGGATGCGGTAAATCCACACTCCTGAAGCTGGCAGCCGAGCTTTTGAAACCCTCAGAGGGGGTCATCTTTTTCGGTGGGCGCGAACTGGGCGCAAAACCTGTGCGTGTGGGGATGGCGTTCCAATCCTCTACGCTGCTGCCATGGATGACCATCCGCGACAATGTTATGTTGCCACTCAAGATCGTGCCCCCCTTCCGCCAACACTACCGCGCCAAGCGCAAGGGCGAATACCGCGACAAGGTTGATGCACTTCTGGCGCAAGTGGGCCTTCAGGGCTTCGCGGACAGCTTTCCGTGGCAATTGTCAGGCGGGATGATGCAGCGCGCCAACCTGTGCCGCGCCCTGATCCATGAACCTGATCTGCTGCTGCTTGATGAACCCTTTGGCGCGCTGGACCAATTCACCCGAGAGGAGCTTTGGGGCACCTTGCAGGAATTGTGGATGTCGACGACGACCACAGTACTTCTTGTAACCCATGATCTGCGCGAAGCGGCTTATCTGGCAAATCGCATCTGCGTCATGAGCCCGCGACCGGGGCGCATTCTTGATGATCGAGAGGTTCCTTTCGCGCGCCCCCGCACAGTTGAAATGACCTACGAGCCTGATTTCACGGCCACGATCCAGCATTTGCGCAGCATGATCGTGCATTCCCCGAAGGAGAAAACGCTATGATGGCCGCAATCCGCCGCCGAGCCGCCTCGATCAGCCTGATCCTTGGTGTCTTCGTCTTTTGGGAAATTGCTTGCGTGGTTTTCGGGATATCCAGCCTGATCCTTCCGCGCCCGTCCGAGATTCTGACAACACTCTATGTGCGCGGGCCGGGCATTTGGCCGCACACCCAGCAAACGCTCTACACAACAATGACCGGCTTCAGCATTGGTGTTGTGATTGGCCTGTTGCTGGGCACCCTGATCGGCAGCTCGCGGCTTGCCTATGACACAGCCTACCCCCTGCTGGTGGGCATCTCGTCCATCCCGAAGGTCGCGGTGGTCCCGATCTTTGTGTTGTGGTTCGGCGCCGGGACAGTGCCTGCGATCCTGACCGCAATGATCATCTGCATATTTCCGATTGTGGTGAACATGGCCACGGGTCTTGCAACAGTCGAGCCGGAACTGGAGGACGTCATGAAATCCATGAAGGCGTCCAAGCTTGATATTCTGTGGAATGTCGCGCTGCCCCGCGCAATGCCGTATTTCTTTGCGTCGCTGAAAGTTTCGGTCACGCTCGCCTTCGTCGGCTCGGTCGTCGCCGAAACTGTGGCCTCGAACCGGGGCGTCGGAAACATGATGATGATTGCATCCTCGTCATTCAATGTGCCGCTTGTGTTCGCAGGGCTGTTCGTTTTGGCGACCATGGGCGTGTCCCTATACGTCATCTTCTCGCTGATCGAACGGTGGGTCGTGGGCTGGGCGATGCGCAAGGATGCAGCGATCTGATTGCGCTGACGACCTGCTCTGCCTCAACAAAACACGCGAAGGGCAATCAACACGCATTTCCTTCGCGTCAACATCACGGTCGCACCCCATAGGGATGGCGTACGATTTGCCAACTCTGCGGAAATAACAACAGCTTCATATGATGAACAGGAGACTACCTTGGACAATCTGAAAATCACCGCAGGCGATTTCACATTCACGGGCCATTTCGAGACAGAAAACGCCCCGAAAACCGTTGCCGCGTTTCGCAAGCATCTGCCCTATGTCAGCAAGATCGTTCACGTCCGCTGGTCAGGCGAAGGTGTCTGGGTTCCGCTGGGCGAGACAGATTTTGGGGTCGGATATGAAAATCATACAAGCCACCCCGCACCAGGGCACATCATTCTGTATCCGGGCGGAATCAGCGAGACAGAGATTTTGCTTGCCTATGGCGGTGTCGATTTCAGCTCGAAAATGGGGCAACTGGCGGGCAATCATTTCATCACCTTGACAGGTGGGCTGGAAAATCTTCACGCATTGGGCACTTCAGTTCTATGGGAAGGCGCAAAGCCGATCCGATTTGAAGCGGACTAATGGAAATGGGCCAAGTGGGGGGCTGGGCTGCGCAAACAAAAGCGCAGCCGGCGTCCCAGCTTGAACATTTGGCCTAGGGAGGGGGCGATCGTCGGCGCCGCTTGGCGATCACAACGTTTCAAGCGTATTTTTTGATCATTTTGCCGGTCTGGACTGTTTGACCCCAGACGGGCGCGGTGTTCTGGTGGACACCCTGTGTTGCAGCTCGGACCCGAGCATCCATGTCATCGGCGATGTCGCGACATTCCCGATTGCTGATCTCGCCGCCTCGCCTCAAACCCCAACGCGGCTTCGTCCTGCCGCCCCTTGCGTTGGCGCCGCCTGATCTACAGCCCCGGCCCCTTGCCGCTGATCGGGCAGTCGCTCACCGTGTTCAAAAGCGGACATATCGGTCCGATGCTGCGCAAGCAGGGGATCAGGTGTCACTTTCCTGCGCCAAACCCTAGCGTTCCTGCGCAAAGACCCGCAACAACTGGCCGGGCCCACGCCGCCACAGTCTGACCGCAGGCAGCAGCGCCGCGAGCAGGACGGCGACACCGGCCCACAGCCCCAACCGCGCCCAATCGGCGGGAAAAACCTGCATGGGCAAGCGCCAGCCAAAGGCCTGCACATTGATGACCGACAACAGCACCTGCGCCAGCAACAGGCCCACAGGCAATGCGAAAATCATCGTCAACAGACCCAGCGCCAACGCGCGCGCCAGTTCCAGTGCTGCCAGATGCCGCGTTGTCAGCCCCAGCGCCCAAAGCGGGGCCAGCTGCGCCAATCGCATGCCAGATAGGGTCACAAGGGCGGCGAACAGCGCAAGGGCCGCCACCGAAAGCGTCAGCACATTCAGCGCGCGGGTAATCAGGAATGTGCGCTCGAATATGGTCAGCGACAGCGCTTTGGCCTGCGCCTGATCGGTGATCTGGGGGCTGGGCAGGCCGAAATCATCCTGAAGCGCGGCGATCAGGCGGGGTGCATCCTCGGTGCGGATGGCGAATTGCCGGATGGGCGTGTCAGGATAGGCCGCTTCAAAACGCTCCACCGACAGCACCGCCTGCGCCAGCGGGTTGCCATAATCGGGATAGGCGCCCAGCACTGGCACAGGGCCGATCCCCGGCAAATCGAGCATCGACGTGCCGGGGCGCAGCCCCGCGCGGCGGTATAGTTGTTCATTGACCAGCACCCCCTCGCCCGCCGCCAACTTGTCCCAAACATCCGCCACAGGGGCAATCAGGGGCCAGTTTTCGCGGAAAGTGGCGTGATCCTTCATCGCATAGACCTGCCCCGGCTGGCCCGCGAGCGTGGCGTCGATGCGCTGCATGGGCAGAATGGCATCGGCGCGCGGGCTCAGGAAAGCGTGCAGGGCCTCAGCCTCGGTCTGGCTGCGGGGCAAGACATTGACCTCGGCCACCAGCCGCAGGTCCAGCCAGTCGATAAACGTTGCGCGAAAGCTTGCGACCATCGTGCCCACCCCGATATTGGCCGACAGGGCCAGCATCAGCGCCATCAGCGCCAGCGACAGGCGCGGCAGGTTCTGGCGGCTGTCGGCCCAGAACCACTGCGCAACAGGTGTGCGGGCCATGCGTTCGGCCCCTGCCAGCACGGCGGCCAGCACCAGGGGCACGGCCAGCGCCGCCGCCAACAGCGTGGCGGCCAGCAAGGTGAAACCCGCAACCAGCCCAGCGCCCCACAGTGCCAGAACCACGGCCAGCCCCGCCAGCGCTACAGCGGCCCCGCCCTGCACACGCATTGTCCGCGCCGAGGCATGCGCCCATGCGCGCGGCTGCGCGGGGGCCAGCACAGGCATATGCCACAACCGCCACAGCGCCTGCGCGCCTGCCAGCGTTGTGCCTGCCAAGGTCATGCCCAAGCCCGCCAGCGCCCAAAGCGGGTCAAAGCGAAGCGTACCGGGCACAGGCGCGCCATAGAGGCCGCGCAGCGTAAGGGCGACATCCGGCAACAGGGCCGCAGCCAGCAGATAGCCCAGCCCAAGCCCCACAGCCCCCGCGACCAGCGCAAACAGGATCATCTCACCTGCAAGGCAAGCGGTCAGATGGCGCAGGGGCAGGCCAAGGGCGCGCAGGGTACGAAACATGGCGCGGCGCTGCTCGAACGCCAGACCAACGGCAGAATGCACAATGAACAGCCCCACCGCAAAGGCCAACAAGCCAAAGGCCGTCAGGTTCAGATGAAAACTGTCGGTCAGCCCCGCCAGTTCGGCCCCGTCTTCGGGCGAGATCAGGCGCAGATCGGGCGCAACCACTTCAAGCGGTGCCAGCCCTTGGGGCTGCGCGGGCGCAAGGGTTAGCCGAGTGATCCAGCCCTCCGCCCCCAGAAGGGATTGCGCGGTGGAAATATCGACCAGCACCGTGCCGACAGGCAGGGCCGGGGTGGCGCGCAAGGGCCGGTCGGTTGGCCCGATTTCCTCAAGGGTCTGCGGATGGGCATACCCCAACCCGTCAAAAAACCCTTCCAGATCCGATGCGGCCAATGCAGGGCCAATCCCCCCCGGTGCGCTGACCGGATCAATCCCCAGCACGGTTACACGCCCCGTGCCCATGCCCGCGCGCCCCTCGATCACGGGCGAGACGAGCCACCCCGCGCGGCGCAGGCGCGCGAATTCGGCTTGATCCATCTGGCCAGAGGCATGTTCAAGCCGCGCTGTGCCGCCATCCGACACCACACCTTCGGCGGTGGCATAGGCGGCGCGGGCCTCGGCGTTCAGGGCCTGCACGCCGGACCATAGCGCGGTTGCCAGCGCCAGCCCCGCCAGCAACATGGCCAGTTGCAAGGGCGCGCGCCGCCAATGCGACACCAGCGCCGAGAGGGCGGCCCCGGTCATGGCGCATCGCCAAGCTGGCCTGCGCGCAGATGTGCGCGCGACGTACAGCGTGCGGCAAGTCGCGGGGAATGCGTGACCAGCAATAACGCGGCCCCTGCCTGCGCGGTCAGATGCAGCATCAGGTCCAGCACCTGATCGCCAGTCGCCTCGTCCAGATTGCCTGTCGGCTCGTCCGCCAGAACAAGGGCGGGGCGTGCGGCAAGGCACCGCCCGATGGCAACGCGCTGTTGCTGGCCGCCGGACAACTGCTCGGGGTAGCGCTGCAACAAGCCCTCCAACCCAAGACGCTGCGCCAGATCCGCAACGAACGCAGCATCCGCTTTGCCCGCAAGCCGCACCTGAAACGCCAGATTGGCCCCCACATTCAAGGACGGAATCAGATTGAACTGCTGAAAGATCAACCCCACCTGCCCCCGACGCAAGCGCGCGCGCCCCGCATCGCCCATCGCGGTCAGATCATCCTGTGCGACACGCACCTGGCCTGCATCGGGCTGTTCCAGTCCGGCGGCGATGTGCAAAAGCGTCGATTTGCCACTGCCGCTTTCCCCTGTCAGCGCCAGTGACTGGCCAGCCTCCAGCCCCAGCGACACATGTTTGAGCACCTCGACGCGCCCTTCGGCGGTGTCAAAACTTTTGGATATGTCGCAAAGGGTCAGCGCTTTCATGAAGCCTCCTGTATCCAGCAGAGTTTAGGCCTTGGCAATACGGTTTCCAGCCGCGCTGGGGGGCTGTCTGCCCCCCGCCATGCAAAGCATGGCCCCCCCGAGAGTATTTGACGCAAGAAAATGATACGGGCGGGGGGAATGTATCAGGTGCCGTCATCCCACAACTCTGCGTCCCAGATTGCGGGGGTGCCGCAGATTTCAGGGTCGGGCGGGGTGACATTGGCTGCATCTTTCAGCGCATAGGGCAAGGTGCCAAGGATATGTTGCAGCACCGCAAGGCGCGCGCGATACTTGTCTTCCGAGCGGATGACGGTCCAGGGGGCGTGCATGGTATGGGTGCGCTCGAATGTCTGGGCGATGGCATGAGTGTAGCTGTCCCATTTGGCCAAGCCATCGATATCAATTTGAGAGAGTTTCCAGTGGCGCATCGGGTTACTTTCGCGCGCCAGAAGGCGGCGGAATTGCTCTGCGCGCGACACATTCAGCCAGATCTTGATCAGATGCACGCCGTCCCCGACCAGCATACGTTCAAACTCTGGCACCTGATGGAAGAAACGGGCGCGCTGATCCGGGGTGCAGAAGCCGAAGACATGCTCGATCACGGCGCGGTTGTACCATGACCGGTCGAACAGCACCATTTCACCCCCCGCAGGCAGGCGTTCGACATAGCGTTGAAAGAACCATTCACGCCGCTGGCGGTCGGTGGGCTTTGGCAAGGCCTCGACCCGGACGGTGCGCGGGTTGGTGACTTCGGTGATGCGGTTGATCGCTCCGGATTTGCCTGCCGTATCGCGCCCTTCAAAAATGACGATCACACGCTGCTCTGTCTCGGCCAGCCAGTGTTGCAGTTTGGCCAACTCGAATTGCAGCGGTTGCAGCGCGTCCTGATAGTCGGATTTCTTCATCCAGCGCGGATAGGGGTAGTTGCCGGCCAGCGTGTCGCGCTTGCGCGCATCCTCTATGGTGCAGCGCAGGGATTGGGGCGCTTTCTGTGTCAGATACTCTGTCACTTGCCCGTCAAACGGCATTGGAATCGCGCTCATCTGTGCCCCCATGTGCTGATCCTGTCAGCAAAGGGGTAAACGCGTCATGATGCAAGGGGTTGCTGGAGCGGGCAGCGGGAATCGAACCCGCACCAAGAGCTTGGAAGGCTCATGTGATACCATTTCACCATGCCCGCACTGCCCCATCAGCTACCAGCAGCCCAAGCGCGGGTCAAGTACCCAGCGCCCCACGACGCGGCAGGAAAATGGTCGTCAGCCCCAGAAGCGGCAGAAATGCGCAGGCCTGATACACCCATGCGATGCCGCGAAAATCGGCCATCACGCCAAGGAACGCCGCAGCAATCCCGCCCATCCCGAAAGCAAAGCCGAAAAAGATACCCGCCACCAGCCCCACGCGACCGGGCAACAACGCTTGCGCAAAGACCACGATCGCCGGAAAGGCCGAGGCGAGGATGATTCCAATGATGACCGACAGCACCGCAGTGGCTTGCAGCCCGACATAGGGCAGCATCAGCGTAAACGGCAGCACCCCAAGGATCGAGAACCAGATCACCACCAGCGGGCCAAAGCGGTCGCCCACCAGCCCGCCCAGCATAACCCCGGCGGCACCGGCGGCCAGAAACAAAAACAGCATTTGCTGCGCAGGCACGATGCCCAGATCGAAGCGGTCGATTAGAAAGAATGTGTAATAGCTGGAAATGCTGGCGGTATAGGCATTCTTGCTGAAGGTCAGGATGGTCAGCACCACCAGCGCCACGATAACGCGGTTGCGCGGCAGACCATGGGTTTGCGTCAGCCGCCCCTTTGCAGCACTGGCCCGCGCCAGATTGCCATACCATAGGCCCACACGGTTCAGAATAATCATACCCACCAGCGCCATCACAGCAAAAGCCGCAACACTTGGCCGCCCCAGCGGCACCACAATAAACGCGGCCAGCAATGGCCCGAGGGCCGATCCGAAATTGCCCCCGACCTGAAACAAGGACTGCGCTGTGCCGAATTTGCCGCCAGAGGCCAGCCGCGCAATGCGGCTTGATTCCGGGTGAAACACGGCCGAGCCGATGCCGATCAGCATCGCCCCCGTCAGCAGCCCCCCGTAACTGGTCGCAAAGGCCAGCAGAATTAGCCCGAACAGCGTAGCGCCCATGCCGATGGGCAACGATTGCGGCATGGGGCGGCGGTCTGTCACCAGCCCGACAAACGGTTGCAACAGCGAGGCTGTGACCTGGAACGCAAAGGTCATCAGCCCGATCTGCCAGAAACTCAGGTCAAACTCCAACGCGAGCAGCGGGTAGATGGCGGCCAGCAGCGATTGCATGATGTCATTGATCATATGGCACAGGCTGATCGCAACCAGCACCAGCCATGTGGTTCGCTCGGCTGTCGGTGTCTCGGCACTGAGGCTCATGGCAAGAACCCTTCACATGTTCACGAAGCGCGCATACTTCAGTGGCCAAATAATGACAAGGCAAGCCTGTTACAAAAGCGGAGAGGCCAGCGCGATGGTGTTGTTGCGCAGGCGTCGCAGCATGGACCAGCCCATCACATCGAAGCTGTCGATCACAAGGGCGCGCTCGATATAGCTTTGCTGGCGCGCATCGAGCGCGGAAGTCACGTCAGAGCATTGAAACAAAAGCGAATTCTCGTAATTTAGATCGAAACTGCGGTGGTCCAGATTGGCGGTGCCGATCATGCCGAACAGGCCGTCCACGGTGGCGATCTTGGAATGGATCAGCCCCCCCTCGAACAGGTGGATGCGCACGCCTGCGCGCAGCAGGTCGGGATACAGGCTTTCGCTGGCGGCCCCCACGATCAGGCTGTCATTGCGCGCGGGCAGGATAAGATCGACCTGCACCCCCCGCTCGGCGGCAGAGCATATCGCCGTGTGCAACGCCATATCGGGCACATAATACGGCGTTGTCAGAAAAACGCGCTCGGTCGCGGCATAGATCATCGCGCGCAACGCGTCCGACGGGGTGGTGTATACATCATCCGGGCCAGAGGCGATGACCTGCGTAATCACCGATCCTGCCTGAGGTTCGGGCGCATCCTCGGCCAGAAGCGCGCTCAGGTCTTCCGAGTGGTGGGTCATCCAGTCATGCAGGAACACGGCTTGCTGCTGGCGCACGACCGGCCCTTCCAGACGCATCAGGATATCGACCCACGGGGCAAAACGGGGCTTGATCGCAAAGGCCTCATCAGCGCAATTGCGACTGCCAACCCAGCTTAGGCGGTTGTCGACCACCACGATTTTGCGATGGTTGCGCAGGTCAAGCCGCCGGAACAGCAGGCTGATGAACGGATTGCCGACAGGTGCCGCGCGCTCCAGCGCGACGCCTGCGCCCTGCATCCGTCGCCACAAGGGCGAACGGATCAGATGCCGCGCACCGTGGTCATCAACCAGCACGCGGCACGCCACACCGCGCCGCGCCGCGCGGCACAGGCAATCGGCCATGCGCGTGCCTGTTGTGTCGGGCAGCCAGATATAAAACAGCACATGCACATGGTCCTGTGCGCTGTCGATGGCCGTAAACATGTCGTCCATCATCGCGTCCCCCTCGGCCAGAAGGGTCAGGCGGTTGCCTGCGACGGGAATAAAGCCGCTGGTGGCGTGTCCTGCGGCGAAACTGGGGCGGGCAGGCCCTTGCAGGGTCAGGGGCAGGTCGGGGCTGCTTGCCTGTGCTGCCAGCAATTGGTTGCGCACCTCGCGCATGCGTTCGCGCTTGGCGCGCTCCAGCCGGATTTCGCCAAACAGGAAATACGCGGCGATCCCTACACCCGGCAAGGCCGAGATAACCGTCACCCATGCCAGCCGCGCAGACGGCGTTAACCCCGCGCGCAACAGCGCACGGACGATGAAGCTTATCTGCAAGAAAACAACCAGAACGACTGTTGCGCCTGCCATACTCGACTTACCCCGCGATGATCCGAGCGCCAAATTGTCACGTTGCGCGGGCAGAGTCACGCAGACCTGTGCCAGAAACGCTTGAAGCCCTGTGTCATAGGCTATTTAAGACATGTGTTGTCCGGTATTGCCCAAGGGTGTCTCATGTTGCTCAAGCCACTTGTTTTTGATCGCTACGTTGCCCCGGCGCGGCTGCGCCCGCAGGTTTGGCGACTGGTAGTAGGGCTGGCGCTGGTGCTGGCGGTCTATATCCTGTGGATGGGGCTGATGGCCGGGGTGATCGGGGTGTCGCTTGGCGTCGACAGGCTGGAGGACATGCTTGGGACCATTGGCACAGGCAGCACGCCGTCCTCGCTGATCCTGCTGCTGCTGACCTTTCTTGGCATGGCGCTGGGGGCATTCGCCGCCACACGCTGGCTGCACAAGCGCCCCATTGCCACGCTGTTCGGGCCGCGCGCGGTTGTGCTGCGCGATTTCGCAACCGGTTTCGGGATTTTCGCAGTGGTGGCTCTTCCCGGCATTATCTGGTTTTTCCTGACGCTGGATCTGACGCGCGGGGTGGCCTGGCCTGTCTGGCTGATGTTTCTGCCCTTGGCGCTGATCGGCCTGCTGATCCAGACCGGCGCGGAAGAACTTGTGTTCCGCGGGTATATGCAACAGCAACTGGCGGCGCGGTTTGCCTCTCGCTGGGTGTGGATGGTGTTGCCGTCGGTTATTTTCGGGCTGGTGCATTACTCGCCCGAAGAAATGGGCCAGTCTGTCTGGCTGATTGTTTTTGTGACCGGCTTTTTCGGGCTTCTTATGGCCGATCTGACAGCGCGGTCAGGGGCCATCGGCATGGCTTGGGGTTTGCATTTTGCGAACAATATGTTTGCGATTTTGCTGTTCACCACGGGCGAGGCACTGGACGGCATGGCGCTCTACCGTCTGCCCTTTTCGGTCAGTGATACAGAGGCGATCTTGCCAATGCTGGCCTTGGATATGGCAGGTATGTTACTTGTCTGGGCGATTTGCAGATGGGCATTGCGCGGGCGCTGATTGCAATTCCCACGCCAGCCGATTATCTGAATGCCACCTTGCGCAGGGATGACCCGATGAACTGGATCACCAATTACGTCCGCCCCACGATCAACTCGCTGTTTTCACGCCGCGAGATGCCAGAGAATCTGTGGGAAAAATGCCCCTCTTGCGGCACGATGCTGTTTCACCGTGAACTGACGGAAAACCAACGCGTGTGCAATTCTTGTGGCCACCACATGACAGTCAGCCCGCGCGAACGCTTTGCCGGGTTTTTCGATGGGGGGATGTATACGGAAATTTCGGTGCCCCAGCCGATTACGGACCCGCTGCATTTCCGCGATCAGAAGAAATACCCCGACCGCATGAAAGCCGCGCAAAAGCAGACCGGCGAGAAAGAAGCGATGCTGGTTGCCGAAGGCGAAATCATGCGCACCCGAATTGTCGCTGTCGCGCAGGATTTTGAATTCATGGCCGGGTCAATGGGCATGCATGTCGGCAATGCCATCATTGCGGGCTGCGAACATGCGATCAAGCGCAAGCTGCCGCTGGTGCTGTTCTCGGCTGCGGGGGGCGCGCGGATGCAAGAGGGCATCTTGTCCCTGATGCAGATGCCGCGCACGACCGTGGCCGTTGATATGCTGCGCGAAGCGGGTTTGCCTTATATCGTGGTGCTGACCAATCCCACCACGGGCGGCGTGACGGCCAGCTATGCCATGTTGGGCGATGTCCAGATTGCCGAACCGGGCGCGCTGATCTGCTTTGCAGGCCCGCGCGTCATTGAACAGACCATCCGCGAAAAACTGCCCGAGGGATTCCAGCGCGCTGAATATCTGCTGGAACACGGCATGTTGGACCGCGTCACACCCCGCCCGCACCTGCGCACCGAGATTGCGACGATACTGCGGATGCTGGGCGGCCTTGGGCCGGTTGTGCATGGCGACCTGCCACGCCCCGACCCTGCCGCAATCATCGAGGCAGCGCAGGCCGAAGCGGCTGCGCAACCCCCCGAGGAAAAATGAGCAACACCAGCTCCGACGCGCTGTTGGCGCGGATGATGCAGTTCCACCCCAAAATCATCGACCTGACGCTGGACCGTGTCTGGCGCCTGTTGGCGGCACTCGACCACCCCGAACGCCGCCTGTCGCCTGTTATCCATATCGCAGGCACGAATGGCAAAGGCTCGGTTCAGGCGATGATCCGCGCAGGGCTGGAAGGGTCAGGCGCGCGCGTGCATGCCTATACATCGCCACATCTGGCGCGGTTTCACGAACGTATCCGGCTGGCTGGCACGCTGATTTCTGAAGAGGCCCTGAGCGCCGCTCTGGATGAATGCCTCGCCGCCAATGGCAGTGACGCGATCACCTATTTCGAGATCACGACCTGCGCCGCCCTGCTGGCCTTTGCGCGCACACCGTCTGATTACACTTTGCTAGAGGTGGGGCTGGGCGGTCGGCTGGATGCGACGAATGTGGTGGATAACCCCGCGCTGACGCTGATCACGCCAATCAGTCTGGATCACCAGCAATATCTGGGCAACACCCTGCCCGAAATCGCGGGTGAAAAGGCAGGCATTCTCAAGCGCGGGGTGCCGTGCATCGTCGGCCCGCAAGACGATGCCGCGCTAGAGGTGATCGAGGCCCGCGCCGCACGCCTTGGCGCACCGCTTTTGGTTTGCGGCCAGCATTGGCATCTGACATCCGAAGCGGGGCGGTTGATTTATCAGGATGAAACCGGCCTGCTTGATCTGCCCATGCCCAACCTGCCCGGCCCGCATCAGGTGCAAAATGCAGGCATGGCGCTGGCGGGGCTGCGCGCACTGGCACGCGACGCAGGGGCCGAGGCAGCAGTGACACGGGCCGAATGGCCCGCGCGGATGCAGCGCCTGCACCAAGGGCCACTGGTCGAGGCCCATTCCGGCGGAGCGATTTGGCTGGATGGCGGGCATAATCCGGCTGCGGGCCATGCAATCGCCGCCACATTGGCGCAGATGAATATCGGGCGGCTGTGGCTGATCTGCGGGATGCTGAACACCAAGGATGTGGCGGGTTTCATGCGCCCCCTGCAAGATGTGGCGCAGCATCTCTACGCCGTCTCGATACCGGGCGAGGCGGCAACTCTATCAGCACAGGAAACAGCGCAGGCCGCGCGCACCGCCGGAATTGACGCAAGTGAGGCAACAGATGTCCTCTCGGCCCTGAAACAGATCGCAGCGCAAGACCCCAGCGCCCATGTGCTGATATGCGGGTCGCTGTATCTGGCGGGGAATATCTTGCGCGAGAACGGCTGAACTCTATCGTCAAATGCGCCATTTTTCGGCAAGAAGCTGAACTTCGCACCAGATCCTCTCTGGTCGGCGAAAGCCGCTATTTCGGCGTGTGTGTTCAATGAAATCCTTGCAGGCGTCGACATGGTCCACGAACTGTTGTTGAATATTCTCTCTGACAATCTGT
Organism: Roseinatronobacter monicus; assembly: GCF_006716865.1. Lineage (NCBI taxonomy): Bacteria > Pseudomonadati > Pseudomonadota > Alphaproteobacteria > Rhodobacterales > Paracoccaceae > Roseinatronobacter > Roseinatronobacter monicus. The sequence goes on from NZ_VFPT01000001.1 coordinate 3,197,645, forward strand.
TCATCAAGCGTAAAGGACTTGATCGCCGCGTGTTCTTCGATTGTCTTTCTTGCCGTTTCATCGCCTTCCGGCGCGTTGTGGCCATGGCCGTTACTCTTCAGCCTTTCATACTCTTCTGATACGGCTCTGAGCTTTTTGGGGCCGATCTTGATTTCAAGAAAAGTGTTCTTCGCTTGAATGTAATCCCGATCCCAACTGAGCTTGCTCATGTAGTCAAACGTATTCTTCTTTCTTGAAATATCCTGAGCGTTCTGGATGGCCTTGTGTGCAAAATACCAAGCGCCCAGAGCAGAGACCATTATTGCAACAGGGGCAAGCAGAACCTCGAAATTCATTGTTCAAAATCAAATCCTGAAAATGCAGAAGACCCGCCGAAAACCGGCGGGCCTTTAAATTCATTCGTCTTACAAGCTAGCCACCGTACCCCTCACGAGGTGCGTTCGGCCAGTAGCTGGATCGTGTTAACATTTCCACTCCTTGCAGATATACAAGAACGATAGCACAGAGTTCTTACCAGTCTACTAATATCTATGACGGCGTAGGAGCGTTTTCCACCCATTGGTGTGCAACACTCCCACTGTCATCGACACTTACTCGCTGAACTGTGCCAGATAGGCATAGATATCTTCAGCCGAGCCACGCAGACGGTGGTTCATGTTGGAACGTGCACGCGAGTCGCCGGTCACTTCGCGCAGATACCCGCTTGGATCGTTGACATAGGCGACGAAGCTTTCTTCGTCCCAGACGACATCATGCTCTTCGCCTGCCGCGACAATCGCGCTGGAAAAGCGTGCGTAATCTTCATATGCACCTGCCTGACGTCCCACGACACCCCAAAGGTTCGGGCCTGTCGGCGCAAGACGGTGAATGACAGTGCCATCAGGGTCCACAACCCCATGACAGCTTGCACATTGACGGAAATTCGACTCACCTGCGTCTGCATCGCCTGTCGGCTCTGCTTGTGCAGCTAAAGGAGCTGTCAGAAATGCAGCTATAACGAAGGACTTCAGTTTGGACATGTATCACTTCCTATTCCTTGGGTGCTGTCATTGGCATACGGCCACGACCCTCACCGAGCTATCTGCTTCTATAGAACACCATACTGCCTGACAAGAGTTTCGCAAGGTGACAAAATGACCAGTAAACATGCTTGTGTCACAGATGTTTTGTGCTTGGTGGCACCCTTTCGCGCCATAACGCATGCGCAACAAGGCCCCGAATCATGCACCGCCTGACACCCTTGCGGCCGCGCTGGCTGGTTATTTCGGCGCTTGGCGTTGTGATGATCCTGACATGGGGCAGCAGCTATTACCTGATGACGGTGCTTGCCGCTCCGGTTGCGCAAAGCACCGGCTGGGGGCTGAACACCATTACCGGTGCGCTGTCTGCGGGGTTGCTGACTGCGGCGCTGGTCTCGCCTCGGGTGGGGCGGTTGATTGCGCGGTTTGGCGGGCGGCCGGTGTTGGCAGCGGGCGTCCTTGCGCTGGCATTGGGCCTTATCATTTTGGCACTGGCGCAAGCGCTGTGGGTGTTCTGGCTGGGCTGGCTTGTGCTGGGGGCGGGCATGGCGGCCACGCTCTATGATCCGGCCTTTGCCACGTTGGGCCGCCTCTACGGGGCCGAGGCCCGCAGCGCGATCACCGCCCTGACACTTTGGGGCGGCTTTGCCAGCACGGTGTGCTGGCCCCTGTCGGCCCTGATGCTGGAGCATTGGGGCTGGCGCGGGGTCGCACTGGCCTATGCGGGGCTGCATCTGTGCCTGACCTTGCCACTGGTCTGGCTGGCCTTACCGCGCGAGGCCGAAGCCCCGCCCCCGGCCCCCGACCAGATCACCCCGTCCCAGCCCGTTTCCCGAACCGAAGCGCGGCAACTTTTGGTGATGGGCGGGTTGCTGGTGCTGAACGGGCTGGTGGTGTTCAACATTTCGATCTGGCTGTTCACGCTGTTGCAGGCGCAAGGCATCAGTCTGGGGCAGGCTGTGGCACTGGGGGCCTTGATCGGGCCTGCGCAGGTGGGCGCGCGCCTGATCGAGATGGCAGGGCGCGGGCGGCATCATCCTATCTGGACCATGATCGCCTCTACCGGGTCGATTGCATCGGGGTTGGTGCTGCTGGCGGCAGGGCTGAACCTGCCAGCACTGGCGCTTATTCTCTATGGCGCGGGTAACGGTCTGTTTTCCATCGCGCGCGGTGCCTTGCCGCTGGCATTGTTCGGGCCTGCGCGGTTTCCTGTCCTGATGGGGCAGCTTGCCCGCCCGGCCCTGATGGCGCAGGCCATAGCGCCGCTTGCGGGGGCGTTCATGATCAGCACCCTAGGCGAAGGCATGTCCCTTTATGTGCTGGCGGCACTGGGTCTGGCCAATATCGCGCTGACTTGGGCCATGTGGCGCAGCACGCGCAACCCCTTGCGCACATGAAAACACCGCCCACCGTTTACAGGTGGGCGGTGACATGCGGTCGTCGCGGGCTTGCTTATGGCAGCGCGGGAATAACCAGATCGGGCATTTCGCCAGTCAGCGCATGCATGAAGGCCACAAGGCTGTCCAGTTCTTCATCACTGAAATCCTGCCCCAGCATTTGCTGGCCCATCAGCTGCACAGCACCTTCCAGATCGGGCACCGAACCGTTGTTGAAATACGGATAGGTCACCGCCACGTTGCGCAATGTGGGTGTGCGGAAGGCAAACATATCCGCCTCGTCCCCTGTCACCAGAAAACGCCCTTCGTCTTTTGATCCGGGCAATTCAAAGCGGTGATAGTTGCTGTCGGTCAGTGCAGGGCCATTGTGGCAGGCCACACACCCGGCATCGACAAACAGCTTCATCCCCGCAACCTGCGGCTCGGTCATGGCCTGCACATCGCCTTGCAAGAACCGGTCCAGCGGCGAATTGGGCGTGTTCAGCGTCCGCTCGAATGTCGCAATCGCAAGCGCGACATTGCCCTGATTGATTGGGTCAGCGTCGTCGGGAAAGGCTGCGGCGAAATGCTCGTGATATATCTCGAACTCCTTAAGCCGCTCGATCGCCTCGGCCAAGGTCATGTTCATCTCGATATCAGCCTGAATCGGACCCAGCGCCTGCCCTTCCAGATCAGGCTCGCGCCCGTCCCAGAATTGCGCACCCAAAAAGCCGGAGTTCAGCACCGTGGGGGTGTTGCGTTCGCCCACTTGCCCGCCATGGCCGACAGCGCGCGGAATCCGGTCAGCCCAGCCCAGTGCGGGGTTGTGACAGGTGGCGCAACTGATCACGCCAGAGGCCGAAATGCGGGGTTCAAAAAACAGCATCTTGCCCAATTCGATCTTTTCGGGCGTCATAGTGTTATCTGCCGGGATAGGCGGCAAGAAAGGCAGTGGTTCGAAGAAATCCATATATTCCGCGATGTCTTCTGCATGAACTGCCGTGACACTCAGCACCAGTGCCATCGCGGTTGCGCCAAGGCGGTGCAGTTGTCTGGGGGTCATGTTGGCCTCCTGTTCGTGTTAATTTGTCATCACCGACTGCAAGGCCTGCGCCGTGCATTCTCGCGCGTGTCAAATCACACAATAACAGAGCTGTGAGGCAGCACCTTGATCCATGTCAAGATTTAGAGCGATTCTAAATATGCAAGTGAGACTCAGGTTTTGCGGGCCAGAGATCAAATCTCTGGGGGCCACACCCGTTCGGCATCTGCCGCAATCCACGCATTCACCCAGACTGGCATTTCGGGGCTGTCCTCGGGCTGGCCCATGGCGCGCAGAACTTGCGCAGGCGGCACGATCCCTTGCGCAGAGGTGATGGCCGAGCGGATCAGAATGTGGTTGGCGCAGTCGTCGCCTTTCCACATGGCCTGTTCGGTATACAGAAACCGCGCATCCCAACCGATGCAGCGGCTGCGCAACTCGAACCGTTCAAACGCACGGATGCGGCGGCGGTAGCGCGTGGTATTGCCTGCCACGGTTATACCCCAACGATTCTGGCGCAGCACATCTATCAGCCCCGTCCGCATCGCCATTGGAATGCGCCCCAGATCATACAATGTCAGCGTGCGCCCGTTGTTCAATTCCACCCAAGGGTCCAGATCCCAAGGCCAGCAGCGATGATGCGAGACATGCAGATCGCACACCCCAAGGCGCGGGGCGTTGCGGTATTTCAGCATTTCCTTGGCAAAGCGGATGAAGGGATACATAGGCGCGCTCCTTTCGCGCAGCGGTGCCGGAAGGCGTGTGCCGCGTCAAGACCAGCCGTCGGGTCAAAGGTTGAGTTTTTCCAGCAAAACCGCGCCAAACCGCTCCATGCGCGCTGGGTCCATGCCCTTGATCCGCGCCAGTTCCCCCTCGGTGCCGGGGTGGGCGGTGGCAATGGCGCGCAAAATCGCGGGCGACAGGGTCAGCAGTTTGTCCGTACCATCCGGCCCGCGTTCCAGATCGCGCGCCAGAACGAACAACTCATCATACAAATCGCCCGCATTGCGGCCTGCCAGTTTGCGGCGCTGGGGGTGTTGGGGCGCGGGGGTCGCGCCAGTGATGATTTCCAGAAAGCTGGCACCATACCGGTCCAGCTTGGTGGCCCCCACACCAGAGATGCGCGCCATCGCATCCATGCTGTCGGGGCGCGTTTCAGCCATCTCGATCAGGGTGCGGTCGGTGAAAATGACATAGGCAGGCACGCGCGCTTCTTCGGCCAATGCGCGGCGCTTGGCTTTCAGCGCCGACAAAAGCGGCGCATCCTCATCCGAAACAAGCGATTTCACCGCAGGACGATCCTGCGCGCCCGTCACGGTATCTTCGCGCAAATGTATCTCTGCCTCGCCCCGCAGGATCGGGCGGGCGGCTTCGGTCATGCGCAGCGCGCCGTGACGTTCAGGGTCGGGGCGCACCAGATCGCGGCCCATCATCTGCCGGAACACCACCTGCCATTTGGCGCGGCTCAGGTCTTTGCCCGCCGCAAAGGTCGGCAGCGCATCATGCCCGCGCTGCACCACTTTTGCGGTGGAATTGCCCAGCAGAATGTCGATCAGATGCCCCGCGCCAAAACTCTCGCCCGTGCGCAAAATGGCGGATAGCGCCTTGCGCACGGGCGTTGTCGCGTTGAACAACTTTGCGGGCACCGCGCAAAGGTCGCAATTTCCACACGGTTCCGACGCGTCACCGAAATAGGACAGCAGCACCTGACGGCGGCAGCCCGTCGCCTCGGCCAGACCCAACAGCGCGTTCAGGCGCGCATGATCGGCTTGCTTGCGTTCCAGTGGCGCGGGGCTTTCGTCGATCTGCGAGCGGCGCAGGCGAATGTCATCAGGGCCAAACAGGGTCAGCGTGTCAGCGGGCGCACCATCGCGGCCCGCGCGGCCGATTTCCTGATAATACCCCTCAATTGATTTGGGCAAATCAGCATGGGCCACCCAGCGAATATCGGGCTTGTCGACCCCCATGCCAAAGGCGACCGTCGCCACCACGATCAGGTCATCTTCGCGCTGAAACAATTCCTCGACCATCCGGCGGGCATGCGCTTCCATCCCGCCATGATAAGCGCGCGCATTATGCCCCGCCTCGCACAGCCCTTGGGCAAGCGCTTCGGTTCGCGCACGGGTGCCGCAATAGACGATGCCCGACTGCCCCTTTTGCGACCGCGCATAGGCCAGTATCTGGTCGCGCGGCTTGTTCTTGACTGCAAAGTTCAGCCGGATATTGGGCCGGTCAAACCCGCGCAGAAAGATTTGCGGCGCGGCCCCGTCGAACAAGCGCTTGATAATCTCGGTGCGGGTTTCCGCATCGGCGGTGGCGGTGAAAGCGGCCAGCGGCACATTCAACGTGCGGCGCAGATCGCCCAGACGCAGGTAATCGGGGCGGAAATCATGGCCCCATTGGCTGACGCAATGCGCCTCATCCACCGCGATCAGGCTGCACCGCGCGCGGCGCAGCATGTCAATCGTGCCCCCCGATGCCAGTCGTTCGGGCGCGATATACAGCAATTTCAATTCGTTGCGCGACAGCGCCTGATAGACAGCATCGGTTTCCGCCTCAGTATTGCCAGAAGTCAGCGCACCTGCCGCAACGCCCAGTTCCTGCAACGCGCGCACCTGATCGCGCATCAGCGCTATCAACGGCGAAATCACCACTGTCAGCCCCTCGCGGCACAGGGCGGGCAGTTGAAAACACAGCGACTTGCCGCCACCCGTGGGCATAATGGCCAGCGTGTCCTGTCCGGCCATCACCGCCTCGACAATCTCGGCCTGACCGGGGCGAAAGGCGGGAAAGCCAAAGACACGCGACAAGACCGCTTCGGGCGGCTGGGGTTCGACAACGGGAAGGGGCACTGTCATCAGCTTAGATAAGCGCCGCCGCGTTGTTAATCAGGATGACGCGAATGGCATAAATCGCAATCAGCGCGATCAAAGGCGCAAGGTCAATGCCACCAAGGTCGGGCATGAACTGGCGGATGCGCTGATAGACGGGTTCCAGCAACCGGTTCAGCCCGTCCCAGATTGACGCGACCATCGCATTGTTCAGGCTGAGTACCTGAAAATTTATCAGCCAGCTCAGGATGATATGCGCAATGATGATAAACTGCGCGACACTCAGGATAAGCAGCAGGATCTGGATAATGGATAGCATGGGACACTCCGCATAGGTTCGCGCAAACCTAAGCGGAGTAAGCACAAAGGGCAAGCGTGCGTGGCCTGTTTGCGGGGGTGGACTGGACATTGGCGCGGCTTCCGATAGGTAAAGCGCGACTGAAATTTTATTCGGGTGTTCCATGCTTGTTGTTCTGTCCCCTGCCAAGAAACTCGACTGGTCCCCAAAGGGCGCCCCGCGCGCGCTCACATCGCCTGATTTCCAGGAAGATGCCGTCACTTTGGCGCAAGAGGCGCGCAAGATCGGTGCAGACGGGTTGAAACGGCTGATGAAGATCAGCGACAAGCTGGCCGAACTGAACCTTGCGCGGTTCGAAAGCTTTGCCGCCCAGCCCGACACAAACGCAACCCGCCCCGCAATTCACGCCTTCGCCGGAGATACCTATACAGGGCTGGATTCCGCGTCACTGGATGCGGATGCGCTGGACTGGGCAGAGGGGCATTTGCGCATTCTGTCGGGCCTGTATGGCCTGCTGCGACCCTTTGACGCGATGCAGCCCTACCGTTTGGAAATGGGCAGCCGGTTGCACACGGCGCAGGGAAAATCGCTGTATGAATATTGGGGCACGCGCATTTCTGACGCGCTGAACGCGGCGGCGGCGCAGACGGGGGCGCAGGTCGTTGTGAACTGCGCCTCGCAGGAATATTTCGGGGCTGTGGCGCGTGACGCGCTGAAACCACGCGTTGTGACCCCAGTGTTCAAAGAGCAGCGTGACGGCGAAGATCCGCAGATCATCAGCTTTTACGCCAAGAAAGCGCGCGGTGCGATGGCGCGCTATATCGTGGAAAACAGGTTGACCGACCCTGACGCGCTGTTGGAATTTGACACCGCCGGATACCGCCACGCGCCAGAGTTGTCGCAGCCCGACCAGCCTGTGTTCCTGCGCCCCTTGCACACTCAGCCCTCAGGCATGGAAAACCCCGGCGGCGCATGATCGCGTAATGCGGCCATCAGTTCCGACTTTTTCAATGGTTTGCTGAGCATCGCGTTCATGCCTGCGTCCAGAATGCGGTCAATTTCTTCCTGCAAGGCATGTGCGGTCAGGGCGATGATCGGGACGCTTTTGCCAAGAGCGCTTGCACGGATGCGGCGCGTTGCCTCGCGCCCGTCCATTTCGGGCATCGAGACATCCATAAACACAATGTCAGGGGCAAAGGTTTCAAATTGCGCCACTGCGATGCGCCCGTTTTCTGCCAGTCGCAGGTCAATATCCAGTGTTTGCAGCATCTTGGTGAAAACAAGCTGGTTTGTCTTGTTATCCTCGGCATACAGCACGCGTATGGGGCGGCAGGTAGTGGGCAGGGCTGGCACTGCCTGTAGCGTAGGCGGTTTGGGTGGGCGCAGCCCTTCAGGCATGGCCCCCTGCCCGTTGAATGCTGCCAAAAGGTTGCGCCAGATCAAAGGCTTATGCAAGGTCGCAAAGATGGTTTGATCTTCCATCGCAGGCTTGAACTCGGCAATATTCGAGCAAAGCAAAACGATGCGCGTGGCTGGAGAGGTGCCTTTCAGCGCAGCCAGCAAGTCAGGTATCCCCCCCTCGATCAGGTCTTGATCTATCAGGGCAATATCCGGCGGTGTTCCGGCAAGATGGCGCAGCACCGTATCTTGTCGGGTCGCGGTCAGGACACTGACCGACGCGGCCTTGAGGCGGCGCGCGATCACTTCGCGGCTGATCAGGTGATCGCTGACCAGAAGGGCGGTGCGGATATCCGCAGGCAGGGTCTGCACGCCCGGTTCTGATGCATCGGCGGCAACGGGCATTTCCAGCGTGAACCCGAAACACGACCCGACACCGGGTTCCGATTCCACCCAAACCTTGCCACCCATCTGCGCCACGATGCGTTGCGTGATCGCCAGACCCAGCCCCGTCCCTTCATACCGGCGGCTGGCGGTCTGCTCGACCTGATTGAACTCGGTGAAAATCTGTTCCTGATGCTGTGGATCAATGCCTATTCCGGTGTCTTCTACTGTGATCGTGACAATCTGCCCCTGCGCCGATGTGCCCACCCCGACCGCACGCACCAGAATATAGCCAGCATCCGTAAACTTGATGGCATTGCCCACCAGATTGGTCAGAATCTGGCGCATACGGCCAGAATCTGCGACCAAATGGACAGCAAGGAACATGTCATAATCAAGGATCAGTTCAATCTGCTTGCAGCGCGCGGTCGGGCTAAGCAGGCTAAGCACCTCGTGTATGGTCTTTTCCAGATCGAACGCGGTGGGGTTCAAGTGCATCTTGCCCGCATCCATTTTGGAGAAATCCAAAATATCATTGATGATCGACACCAGCGCCTGACCACTGGTGGAGATGGTCTGCGCATAGCTGCGCTGTTCCTCATCCAGCACGGTTTCGGACAACAGCTCTGCCATGCCGACGACCCCGTTCATGGGCGTGCGGATTTCGTGGCTCATATTGGCCAGAAAGGCTGATTTCGCCTCGACCGCGGCTTCGGCGCGGGCCTGCGCGTCGCGCAATTCGGCCTGATAGCGCAACGCATCGGTGATGTTATGCGCCAATGACACATAGTCGCCATTCGCAACACGGCGATCTGTCAGCCGAACCGCTATACCGGCGCTGAAATGCAATTCGATGGGCGAAATATCGGGCTGACGCCAGCGTTGCAGCATCATGCAGACCCATTCATCTGCCGTCATCTCGGCCAGATGCACCAAGCCTTCATGAGCGCAAATTTCCAGTATCCGGGCATAGAGGATGCCCGGCTGCACCTCGGCAAATTTGCCGAACACGCCAAGATAGGCCTGATTTGCCAGCACAAGCGCCTGATCCGCGTTAAAAACCGCGAATCCGTCTTGCAGGGTTTCAACCGCCTCTCTCAGGCGCAGATTGGCACGGTCGATTTCGGAATGCGCGACCTGCAAATCCTGACTGACCTGCGTATTCACCCCTTCCAGACTGTCGGCATGGCGGCGAATGCTGCCAAGTTCCGCGCGCTGCGCGATGACCTGATCCGAAAGATTGTCCGCATGCAGGCGCAACTGGTCATTCATCATGCGCAAATCACGCTGCGCCTGTTCATACAACCGCTCGGCACGCAAACGCGCGCGGCGTTCGCGTGCAAGTCGGTCGGAAAAAGCAGCGTCAGGGGTCATATCACGGCTATGGCAGGGAAGGTCTGCCGTGAAATATCGGTGAAACAATTGAACACAGCGTTAATTTACCGACTCTTTGCCCGCATCGGCACCGCCAAGAGCCGCCACCATGCGCGCGCCCCTTTCCCCCCTGCCACAGACAGGCTAGGTTCTGCGCAGTGATGTCTTTGCCTCAGGTGCCATATGTCCGAAAATGCTGCCGTAATGGAGTTCCTGCTGACCCGTCGCTCGCGTCCGGCCAAGATGCTGGGGGGGCCAGTGCCGGATCGTGCGCAGCTCCAGCATATTTTGGGTGCGGCGGCGCGCGTGCCCGATCATGGCAAGCTGGAACCGTGGCGCTTCGTTGTGCTGGAACGCGCAGCGTGCCAACGGCTGGCACCCATTATCACCGCACGCGGCGCAGCACAGGCCATTGACGCAGAAAAAGCCGCGAAAGCAGCCGCCACCTTTGCAGACAGCCCCCTGATCGTGACCGTTGTGGCCAGCCCCAAACCATCGGACAAGATACCCGAAATCGAACAAACCTTGTCGGTGGGGGCGGTGTGCCTTGGGCTGGTGAATGCCGCGCTCGCATCGGGCTGGGGGGCGAACTGGCTGACCGGCTGGGTGGCGTCGGACCGCGAAATCCTGACAGAGTTGGGCCTGACACCGCAGGAATGGGTCGCAGGGTTTATCCATATCGGCACCGCGCGGGCCACACCGCCCGACCGCCCGCGCCCTGATATGGACACGCTGATAACATGGCTGGACGAATGATCCGGCACCTTGCGCAAACGGTGCGCACGCACCAGACCTGCAAGCAACACTTTGCATGGAGAGCGGCATGATCGAGTCTTATATGAAGTCCATCGCCCAGTTGCGTGACCCAAGGTTTCGTAAGCTGCTCTGGATCGGCATCACCCTGTCTGTAGCGTTGCTTTTCGTCATCTATGCCTTTGTTTTGCTTTTGGTGCAGTTGTTGGTCCCCGGCGCGCTGTTCTTGCCCATCACAGGACAGGTGCAGGGGTTGGGGTCGCTGTTTTCCTTTGGCTCGATCCTGTATCTGATCGGGCTGTCGGTGTTTTTGATGGTGCCTGTCGCCTCAATCTTCACGGGGCTGTACCTGAACGATGTCGCTGACGCCGTCGAGACAGAGCATTACCGCGGCCTGGAGCCGCGCAACTCTGTTCCATTCCGCGAATCGGCCAATGACGCCTTGCGCTATTTCGGGCTGCTGGCGGCACTGAACGTGCTGGGGATGGGGGTTTTCGCAATCTCGAACGGCTGGGGGCTGATCCTGCTATGGCTGGTCAACGGGTTTTTGCTGTCGCGCGAGTATTTCACCATGATCGCGCGCAGACGCCACGACCCCGACGCCGCGCGCGCCCTGCAAAAGCGTCATATGATCCGATTGTGGTTGCCCGGCACTGTTCTGGCCGCCGGGCTAAGCGTGCCGATCCTGAACCTTGCCATGCCGCTGGTCGGTGCTGCGGTGTTCACACATATGTATCACCGGCTGACCCCGTCAGAGCCTAGCCCCGACCAGTAATCCGCTCCATCATGTCATATGTGATGACACCGGACAGGATAATCCCCGCGACGACAAGAAACGTCGGGGTCGCAATAAACGTGACCAGCTTGACCTTGCGCATCATCTGCGCATCCGACGGGGCGGATGAGGGCGTGCCGGGCACGACTTCGCCAGCCTCTCCCTGCGTTTGCAGGCGAAATGGCAGGACCAGAAACATGGTCATGAACCAGATAACGCCATACAGTGCGATTGCAGACATAATTGACATCAGATTTGCTCCAACTCCACCAGACAGCCATTGAAATCCTTGGGATGCAAGAACAGGACAGGCTTGCCATGTGCGCCGATCTTCGGCTCTCCGGTGCCCAGAACCCGCGCGCCCTCGGATTTCAGCTTGTCACGCGCGGCCAGAATATCCTCCACCTCATAGCAGATATGGTGAATTCCGCCTGCGGGGTTTTTATCCAGAAACCCCTGAATGGGGCTGTTCTCTCCAAGGGGATAAAGTAGCTCGATCTTGGTGTTGGGCAAGGTGATGAACACCACCGTGACCCCATGATCCGGCTCATCCTGCGGTGCGCCGACATCGGCACCAAGCGTGCCGCGATATTGTGCAGCGGCCGCGTCCAGATCGGGCACGGCAATGGCTACATGGTTCAGACGACCGATCATCCTGTCCCTCCAAGGCAAATCCTGCATCCGCTTATGCGGGTCCGCGCGCTGCAAGACAAGTGGCCTGTGCGGCCCCGTGACACAAAGGCGCGGAATCCCACGCGGGCTTAACCGCTTCTTAGCCTAATTGCGCTGAAATAGCAGCCACAGATGATGGAGGACAGGATGAACACACACCATGCGCCGAACAGATCCTTGGCCCGCGCGCGCCCCAACCTGAATGCGCAGCCCTCGGCCTATCAACAGGGGGCCACCTTGTTGCTGGTCGAGGACAGCCGCGTCATCAGCACCGCAATCCGGCTGATGATTCATGGCACCGGCGGGCGCTTGCGCCGGGCCGAAACCTTGTGCCGTGCGCGGCGGCACCTGTCGCTCTATACGCCCGATGTCGCCATCATCGACCTTGGCCTGCCAGACGGGTCAGGGCTGGACCTGATCTGCGAAGCAGACAGGCGCCAGACCCGCGTGCCCCTGATCATCGCAATCTCTGGCCAGCCAGAGTTGGAGGGTGCGTCCTATGCCGCAGGCGCTGACAGGTTTCTTGCCAAACCGATTGTCAGCATTTCCGAGTTTCGCGCAGTGCTCGCACCTTCCTGCCTTGCACCGCCCCTGTCGCAAACTGGGCTATCCAGCCCGCCCGCTGATCCCAGTGCGCTGCGCGATGATCTGTATCTGGCGTTGGATTTATTGCGGGGGCCAATGCGGAACGCCCGCGCGGAATACACGCTGCAATTCATCGACGGGCTTGCGCGCAGCCTGCATGACACGGAGTTGCTTGGCGCAGTTCAACAGGCGCGGCAAGGGGACGGGTTGCGCCCCTTGGTGACGGTTCTGCGCCAACGCCTGCGCGACCAGCCGCTGATCTAGGCGGGCATCCGCGCCACCCCAACGCAAGAAAAGGGGGGGTGGCGATGTGAAGTTACACCCGACAATATGCCCCCAAATGTAGGGTTGCGCGCAGTGCGGCGCAGGCCCCACAGCGAATGGGGTGATGCGGTCACAGGGCGCGGCCAGATACACTGGGCGCATGGCGCAGGGGCGCGTCTCAGTCCTTTGGCGCGATCCGCAGGCCAAGGTCGCGCAACTGTTCATTCGTCGCAGGCGACGGGGCATCCAGCAGCAGGTCTTCGGCACGCTGGTTCATCGGGAACATGATGACCTGACGAATATTAGCTTCCTCCGCCAGCAGCATCACAATCCGGTCAATCCCGGCTGCACAGCCGCCATGCGGGGGCGCGCCGAATTTGAACGCTTTGACCATGCCGCCAAACCGCTTGTCGACCTCGGAATTGGGATAGCCCGCGATTTCAAACGCGCGATACATGATTTCCGGCTTGTGATTGCGAATAGCCCCCGACAACAACTCGTAGCCATTGCAGGCCAGATCATACTGATAGCCTTTGACCGCCAGCGGATCACCCTCCAGCGCGGCCATCCCGCCTTGCGGCATGGAAAACGGGTTATGGCTGAAATCAACTTTGCCCGTCTCGGCATCCGCCTCATACATCGGAAAATCGACGATCCACGCGAAAGCAAAGCGGTTCTCATCCACCAGCTTCAATTCGCGGCCAATCTCGTCACGTGCTTTCGCGGCCACACCCTCGAATTGCGCAGGCTTGCCGCCAAGGAAAAACGCGGCATCCCCTTCGCCAAGCCCAAGCTGCACACGGATCGCCTCGGTCCGTTCGGGGCCGATGTTTTTGGCAAGGGGGCCTGCGGCGTCAAGGTGTAGATTAATCGAGCTTAGAATCTTATTCGATTCCTCGACCTTGCCTTCTCTCGCAAGAGCCTCAGCCTTATCCATTAGCTTGGAAGCGTGTTGATTGTTTTGGGCTACAAGATCAGTCTGCAAACCAATTTGCTGTCGGATATGTTCAAATGCTTCAATAATCTTTGTGTACGCTGCCTCGTCGCGCCGATCGGCAGGATATTGATCCATTAGCTTTCCAAGCGCATCAAGTTGCGCCAACTGCTCTGCCTGATCTTTGTCTATGTCTGCGCGCTTCCGCCAAAAGATATACCCCATCCCCGGCAGCCCTTGCGCCTGCGCGAAAGCATTCATCCGGTCACAGAACTTGCGCGACCCGCCCGTTGGTGCAGGAATGGCGCGGATTTCGGTGCCTTCATTTTCCAGCAATTTGGCGAAAATCGCAAAGCCGGAACCGCGGAAATGCTCGGATACCACCTGCATTTCAATCGGGTTACGCAAATCGGGCTTGTCGGTGCCGTATTTCAGCAGCGCTTCCGCATAGGGAATGCGCGGCCACTCGGCGGCGGGGTCAACCTTTTTGCCACCCGCAAATTCCTCGAACACGCCTTGCAGGACGGGCCCGACTGCCGAAAACACATCTTCCTGCTCGACGAAGCTCATCTCGACATCAAGCTGGTAGAAATCCGTGGGGGAGCGGTCGGCGCGCGGGTCTTCATCGCGGAAACAGGGGGCGATCTGGAAATACTTGTCGAACCCCGACACCATAATCAGTTGCTTGAACTGCTGCGGCGCTTGCGGCAACGCGTAGAACTTGCCCGGATGCAGACGCGACGGCACCAGAAAATCGCGCGCACCCTCTGGGCTGGACGCGGTGATGATCGGCGTTTGAAATTCGGTAAAGCCTGTATCCCACATGCGGCCCCGCATGGAGCGCACGACATTGGAGCGCAGCATCATATTCGCATGCAGCCCCTCGCGGCGCAGGTCCAGAAAGCGGTAGGACAGGCGCGTTTCCTCGGGGTAGTCGGGTTCGCCAAAGACTGGCAAGGGCAGATCATCGGCAGCGCCCAGAACATCCATCGCGCGGGCATAGACTTCGATCTCGCCGGTTTTCAGCTTGCTGTTGACCAGCGACGCATCACGCGCCTTCACGCTGCCCTCAATGCGGATACAATATTCGGCACGCAGCTTTTCAATGTCCTTGAACGCAGGGGAATCGCTGTCCGCCAACACCTGCGTGATGCCGAAATGGTCGCGCAGATCGATGAACAAAACGCCCCCGTGATCGCGGATGCGATGCACCCATCCCGACAGGCGCACAGTTTCACCCACATGGGCGGCGGTCAGGTCAGCGCAGGTATGGCTGCGATAGGCGTGCATGATATGCCCCTTTTGGCTGCAAGTCGTCCGGCTGTGGCGATACACAATCTGACGGCCCGGAAGTCAAGGGCCGTTGGCTTAGGTCCAGTGCATCTGTGCTGTGCCCGCCAGCACCGCATGGGCAACAGCAAGCTGGTCAAACGGCAGATCTTGGGCACGGCAGCAGTCCATCACAGTGTCGTCACGCATCAGAATGAAATCCAGAACCGCCATCAACAGCGACTCGTCCGGGCCAGTGGCTGTCTCCAGTTGCGCGCGCAGATCCTGCGCATCCGCGCCGCTGGCGGCCAGAAACACCGGCAAAAGCGTGTCTTGCCCACACAGCCAGTCCAGCGCGGCCAGCGCAATCTCTTCGGCGCGTGCAAGCTTCATTGTTTCCGTTCCTGCGCTCTGAAAGGGTTTGTTAACCAGTTTGCGGTAAATCTTCAGACATGATTAAGCAATTCAGGGATTAGTCACAATGCCTGCTCAGATACTTGTGGTGGACAATCTGCTTCTCAGCCGCATGATTCTACGCGTCAAGCTGTCTGCGGCTTGTTACACTGTCCGTCAGGCCACGACCGGGGCCGAAGCGCTGCACCATGTGGCCGAACACCTCCCCGCGCTGGTCTTGCTGGATTTCAATCTGCCCGATGCGACAGGGCTGGAAATTTGCAGGCAATTGCGCAGCGATCCCAAGACATGCAGCATTCCGATCATCCTGTTTTCCGCCGATCAGTCACGGTCCACACGGTTGCAGGCACTGGCCGCAGGCGCAGATGACTTTCTGAGCAAACCCCTTGATGACGCTTATCTGATGTCACGGATTCGCGCCTTGCTGCGCACCAGCGCCGTCGAGAAAGACTATCAGGCACGCTGCACCCCGACCCTGCGCCACGGCCTGGCCGAGGCACAATCGCAGTTTCACCACGCCCCTCGCGTCACACTCGTGCGCAGCAGCGCAATTCTGGCGCAGTCCAACGCGGGCACATGGCCCGATATTGCCCCTGAACTGTTCGACGATGCCCGCAGCTTGTCGGTTGTGCTGAGCGATTCCAATCCGGTGCAGCCGCCCGATGTCTTGTTGCTTGGTCCAGAAATCCTTGACGAGCAAGGCCTGCATGTCATCGCCGAGTTGCGCGCGCGCCATGCGACCTGCCGTATCCCGATTGCGGTGCTGTTGGACAAAACCACGCAAACCTCGCCAGCTATGGTGCTTGATCTGGGCGCGGAAGAAGCCTTGCGCCTGCCGCTGGACGCAGAAGAAGTGCAGTTGCGCCTACAGGCCATGATCAAACGCAAACGCAAGGCTGATGCAATGCGCCAAGCCCTTGGCGTCGAGTTGGACCTTGCCTCGCGCGATCCGCTGACGGGGCTGTTCAATCGTCGCCATGCCATGTCGCGCCTGTCGGATATTGTTGCAACACCGCCCGATGGCACGGCCCGAAACTACGCCATCCTTCTGATCGATCTGGATAATTTCAAGCGGGTCAATGATTGCTTCGGGCATGGTGCGGGGGACGAGGTTCTGATCGAGGCCTCTGCACGGATGCGCGACGCGATTGGCCCGCACAATCTGCTGGCCCGCTACGGCGGCGAGGAGTTTTTGTTGCTCTTGCCCGACGCAGAAATGGTGCAGGCCTGCGCGATGGCCGAGGAAATCCGCCGCCAGATCGAAGGGCGCGCCTATCACCTGACAACAGGCGACTTCCGCTTGCAGGTGACGGCCTCTATTGGTGTGACCGTGCAGACATCCATCACATCAGAGGCGCCACTGTCACGGCTGGAGCGGGTCAGGCAAGTTGTCGATCATGCCGATCAGGCATTGCACACCGCCAAAACCACAGGGCGCAACCGGGTGTCAGTTGGCCATTGTAGCATCAATCCCGCGCGCGCTCTCGTCCCCCGCCGCGCCACGGTCGGTGCTTGATGCGATCTTCCAGCGATTCGGCATAGGTCAGGCGGTCTTGGGCCGACATCTCGCTGACCTTGGCCAGCAACTGGTCATGCATCTGGTCACTGATGCGCAACAAGCGGTCTTGGGCCTGACGCAGCGCGTCCGAGAACGCTTCGGGGTCAAATTCCTCGGCGCGAAGGGCTGCAATCATTTGCTGCGACCCGCCAGTGTTGCCCGCTGTCTGGTCGCGCGCCGCGCGCAAGATTGCGCCTGTGGCACGGCGCAATTCGCGCCGGTCATCCGCAGGCAACGCCGCAACCGAGGCCCGTAACAACGAGCCTTGTTGCGAAGTCCGCGTCATCACCCCCCAAAGCATGCCGATGACCAGCACATTCAGCACCAGCGACACCACAAGGGTCAGCTTTAGCCACGGAAAGCGGCGTTTTGCCTTGGTCTCGTCCATGCCTCAGAACTCCATCAAGAGGGGGTCATCCACCCCGATCAACTGCAACGCGATCAGGTCCATATAGCCAAGCGCATTTTGCATCCAGTCGGGCGCGTCCAGTGCGGCAACCGGCATCGGCATGGCCACCCCGATCCAGAAACCGGCCACAGCGACCATCGCCCCGCCCGCAAGCCCCGGAACGGCCCAGCCCGAAAACCAGTTGCGCCACGGTGCAAATCTTTGCCGTTGCGGGGCACGCCCGGCGTTACAGGCATCGACATCGGCCAGAATGCGGGCGCGCAAATGCGGGCTTAACACAGGCTTGCAAGCCCGCGCATCATCAAACAATTGCGACAACTGGTCAGACATATCGTTCTTGTCACTGGTCATCATCATACCCCAATGCGTCGCGTTCTCCGGCCAGAATGGCCGACAGGTTGCGTTTTCCACGTGCCGTCAGGCTTTCCACCGCTTCAACCCCCAACATCATAATGGCAGCGATCTCGGGGTTCGTCAGCCCTTCAAGATGGCGCAAGATCACCGCCTGACGCTGGCGTTCCGGCAGATGCGCCAATGCATTTTCCAAGGCCTTTGCCCGCGCGGCCTGCATCATCTGCGCGTGCTGGCTTTGCGCCGTGTCCGGCAGGTCCGGCAACTCATTCACCATCGGCTTGCGCCGCCGCAGCCTGTCTGTGCACAGATTCGTTGCCACCCGAAACACCCAGGTCGAGGGTTGTGCCGCCCCGTCCTGCCAGTCAGGGGCCATCCGCCACAACCGCAACATCGCTTCCTGTGTCACATCCTCTGCCTCGGTCAGATCGCCCAGCATGCGTGCCGCGAACCGCAGGATACGCGGCGCAATCATGTCGGTCAGAGCTTCAGCCGCACGTCTGTCACCCGCAACGACACGGCCCAGCAAGCCCGCCTGATCAACATCTGATCGTTGCTCCAGCGGCATAAGCGCGCCTTTCCTTGCGGGTCGGGCGGGGAAACGCCCGCCCGACCCGCGTCTTTTCAGTTCTGACCACGCATCCGGGGCCGTTCACGCTGGCCGCGCTTCCCCATCATCTCGGTGAAACGCGCATATTCTTCTGCATCGATGACGCCATCGTCATTTCTGTCAATCCGCGAAAACATACGGCTTGCCATTTCGGCGCGTCGGTCGCTGCGCGGCTCGGGGCGCAGGTCTGCAAGACCGGCACGCAAGCCCGCCTCGTCCAGCATACCATTTTCATCAGCCTGCTGCATGATACGGGAAATCATCTCATCGTGCATGGCCTCGCGTTGCGCTTGCATGCCTGCCTGCAAATTCTCTTGCGTCAGGGTGCCGCTGCCGTCTGCGTCCAGTTCCTCGAAGCTGGGCATGGACATGTGCGTCTGTGCTGCGGCGGGGGCTGTCACCAGCATCAATGCGCCCAGCATGGCCGCGAGTGTGGCTTTTTCCATAGTCATCTCTCCTGTATGCACGGGCATATACCCTTGATACAGGCTCAAACGCGGCATCTGCCTGTTTCCGTCGCGGGAATCCGCCACGCGTTGCGGCAAGACGTCGCAAAACCGGTTGCGGGGGGTGTATTCCCGCCCCGTAACCTCTATTCCGCTTACATCTTTAGGAGCGCGCGCATGACCCTTGCAGACACAACATTCGCCGACGACCGGCCTTTGACGCCCGCGCTGCTGCGTGGCATCCGGTGTAAATGCCCCGCTTGTGGTGAGGGTCCGCTGCTGGAGCGCTATCTGAAAGTGCGCAGCCATTGCCCCAGTTGTGGCGAAGACTACACCGCCCAGCGCGCCGATGACGGACCGGCCTATCTGACCATGCTGGTCACGCTGAAAGTGGTCACGCCGCTGATGGTCGCCGCCATGTTTGCATGGGACTGGCACCCCGCCATCATGTTCGGGGTATTTGCCTCGCTGTTGGTTGCGCTTTCCCTGTTCCTTCTCCCGCGATTCAAGGGCATGATCGTGGCCATTCAATGGTCACGCCGTATGCACGGGTTCGAGGGAATGGATGAACGCCACCGCTGACAAAACCGCCCTGCGCGACGCATCCTCTGTCCTGCTGATACGCGGCAAGGGCGATGATGCGCATGTCCTGATGGGGCAACGCGGCGCAAAAGCGGCCTTTATGCCGGAAAAGTTTGTCTTTCCTGGGGGTGCGGTTGATCCGACCGATGGCCAAATCCCCCTTGCCCGACCAGTTGCCCCGGCCTGTCAGGCACGTCTGTCGCAGGGGCACAGCGCACCCAATGCCCTCGTCGCCGCTGCCATCCGCGAACTCTGGGAAGAAACCGGCCTTATGCTGGGGCGCGCAGGGCGCTGGGATATGCCCCCTGCCGACTGGCAGGGCTTCGCGGCCAAGGGTCTGGTCCCCGATGCACACGGCCTGCGCTATATCTTTCGCGCCATCACCCCCCCCGGACGCCCCCGCCGCTTTGACGCGCGCTTCTTTCTGGCCCACGCAGATGACGTTTCCGGCGATCTGGACGATTTCTCTGCCGCCTGTGACGAACTCAGCCACTTGCACTGGGTGCCCCTGCGCGAAGCCCGCCGCCTGAACCTGCCCTTTATCACCGAAGTCGTTCTGGCCGAAGCGCAAGCCCATATCGAGGGTGAAGACATGGCCGATTCGGTCCCCTTCTTCGACAACTCGACCGAGGTTTCAACCTTTCGCCGCATCGCCTGACGCGCGCCACGCCATCACGCGGGTATAACGCGCCACCCGCAACAGGACCAATCGCACAGCGAACTGATATAACTGGACAAACCTGTCCCGTTTCTGATCTGATGCCTGGAACACCGTTCCGCGCCTGCACCCCGCGGCGGAACAAACCGGGAGGAGCAAGGGGATGCCCAGCCAACCAACCCCGGACCTGTCACCGCAGGTCTCGGACGAGGTCCGCAAGACAACCTGCTACATGTGCGCCTGCCGCTGCGGCATTGATGTGCACATGAAAGCAGGCCGCGTCGCCTATATCGAGGGAAACCGCGACCATCCGGTGAACAAGGGCGTTCTCTGTGCCAAAGGGTCGGCAGGGATCATGCAGCACCTCTCGCCCGCCCGCCTGCGCGCCCCGCTCAAGCGTGTTGGCCCGCGCGGGTCTGGCGAGTTCGAGGAAATCTCGTGGGATGAAGCGCTTCAGCTTGCGACAGACTGGCTCAAACCCCTGCGCGACACGGCCCCTGAAAAGCTGGCCTTCTTCACGGGCCGCGACCAGTCGCAATCTTTCACCGGCTGGTGGGCGCAAGCCTTCGGCACCCCGAACTGGGCCGCGCATGGCGGCTTTTGCAGCGTCAATATGGCGGCGGCGGGCATCTACACAATGGGCGGGTCATTTTGGGAATTCGGCCAACCCGACTGGGACCGCACCAAGCTGTTTTTGCTGTTCGGCGTGGCCGAAGATCATGACAGCAACCCGATCAAGATGGGCCTTGGCAAACTGAAAGCACGCGGCGCGCGGGTGATCGGCGTGAACCCCATCCGCTCTGGCTACAATGCCATCGCCGATGACTGGATCGGCATCACTCCGGGTACAGATGGGTTGTTCATCCTGTCATTGGTGCATGAACTGCTGCGCGCGGGCAAGATCGATCTGACCTACCTGATCCGCTACACCAACGCGCCCTATCTGGTGAATGCGCATGAGGGGGCCGAAAAGGGGCTGTTCCTGCGCGACGCGGCGGGCAAACCCATGGTGCGCGACCGCCGCACGGGCCGCGCGTTCGCATGGGACAGCCCCGTCATTTCCCCGGATTTGGCGAATGGGGTCGAGATTGGCGGCGTCACCCACCTGCCCGTCTTCCGCCATCTGGCCGATCGCTACCTCTCGCCCGACTATGCCCCCGAGGCTGTGGCGAAACGCTGCGGCATCGCCCCCGCCCGCATTCGCGCCATCGCGGCAGAGATTGCGCGCGTGGCGTTCGAAGAAGAAATCACCATAAACCAGCCCTGGACCGACTTTCGTGGCAAACACCATGAAACCATGGTGGGCCGCCCTGTGGCCATGCACGCCATGCGCGGTGTCTCGGCCCATTCCAACGGGTTTCAGACCGCCCGCGCGCTGCATATGCTGCAAATCCTGATCGGCAGCGTGGAAACACCGGGCGGCTTTCGCTTCAAGCCCCCCTATCCCAAACCGCCCGAAGCACACCCCCGCCCCCATGCGGGCCACAGCCCCGGCCAGCCGTTGGATGGCCCGCATCTGGGCTATCCCCTTGGCCCCGAACACCTGCTGATAGATGAGACTGGCCAGCCCAAACGCATCGACAAGGCGTTTTCATGGGACGCGCCGCTCTCTGCGCACGGGCTGATGCATATGGTCATCTCGAACGCCCATGCCGGCGATCCCTATGAAATCGACACGCTGTTTCTGTATATGGCGAATATGGCGTGGAACTCGTCGATGAATACCAGTGCAGTCATGGACATGCTGACCGACCAGAATGACGATGGCAGCTATAAAATCCCCCGCATCATCTATTCCGACGCCTACAGCTCTGAAATGGTGGCCTTTGCGGATCTGATCCTGCCTGACACCACCTATCTCGAACGCCACGACTGCATTTCGCTTCTGGACCGCCCCATCTGCGAGGCAGAGGCGCTGGCCGATTCCATCCGCTGGCCTGTGGTGGCACCTGACCGCCCCGGACATGAAGGCGTGCGCCCCTTCCAGTCGGTATTGCTCGACCTTGGCGCGCGGCTAGGTCTGCCCGGTATGGTGCGCGAGGACGGGACGCCGAAATTCAAGGATTACGCCGATTACATCACCAACCACGAACGCCGCCCCGGTGTCGGCCCGCTGGCAGGCTTTCGTGGGCCAGATGGCACCGGCAAGGGGCGCGGCAGCCCCAACCCTGACCAGATCACCCGCTATATCGAAAACGGCGGCTTCTGGATCGACCACATCCCCCCCGAGGCGCAGTTCTTCAAGCCGTGGAACGCCGCCTATCAGGATTGGGCCGTCGCGCGCGGCCTTTATGACAGCCCGCAACCCTATGTCTTTAACCTCTATGTCGAACCCTTGCGCAAATTCCAGCTCGCCGCCGAAGGGCATGGCCACGGCCAGCCCCCCGACCATCTGCGCGCGCGCCTTATGGAAACCATGGACCCGCTGCCAATCTGGTATCCCACCTTCACCGATGCGGTGTCCGACAGCGCGAGCTACCCGCTGCACGCCCTGACCCAGCGCCCGATGGCGCATTACCATTCATGGGGCAGCCAGAACGCATGGCTGCGCCAGATCCACGGCCACACGCCCCTCTATGTTTCGGGCTATCTCTGGGCGCAGCACGGCTTTGAAGCAGGCGACTGGGCCACCCTCACCTCGCCCCATGGCCGTATCACCCTGCCTGTGGTCCGCATGGATGCGCTCAACCCCCACACTGTCTGGACATGGAATGCCATTGCCAAACGGCGCGGCGCATGGGCGCTGAATGCGCAGGCCCCCGAGGCCACGAAATCCACCCTTCTCAACCACCTGATCCATGAACTCCTGCCACCCAAGGGCGATGGCTTGCGCTGGGCCAATTCCGACCCGATCACCGGACAAGCCGCATGGTATGATCTGCGGGTGCGCATAGAACAGGCACCGGCAGGCCAGACGGTCAGCTACCCCGCCCATAAACCGCAATCCTCCCCTGTCCCAGCACCCCCGCGCAATCTCGCGCATCAGGTGAAGGACTAGGCACATGGCTCATTTTCTTGCTAAAAATACTCACATAGCACGGCCCGAAACAGGCACCACAATGAGGGGGCGCGCCACATGACCACATTGCCGCCCGCCCCCGCCCGCAAGCTGGGCCTTGTGATTGATCTGGACACATGTGTGGGCTGTCATGCCTGCGTGATCTCCTGCAAGGGCTGGAACACCGAGAATTATGGCGCGCCGCTCTCGGACATGGACGCCTATGGCGAAAGCCCTGAGGGCACCTTCCTCAACCGTGTCCATAGCTTCGAGGTGACGCGCGATGCCGCCCCGCCGATGGTGGTGCATTTCCCGAAATCCTGCCTGCATTGCGACGACGCGCCCTGCGTGACGGTCTGCCCGACAGGGGCCAGTTACAAACGCGTTGAAGATGGCATTGTGCTGGTGAACGAGACGGATTGCATCGGCTGCGGGCTCTGCGCATGGGCCTGTCCATATGGTGCGCGCGAAATGGACGCCGCCGAAAAGGTCATGAAGAAATGCACGCTTTGCGTGGACCGTATCTATAACGAAAACCTGCCCGAACAGGACCGCGAACCCGCCTGCGTGCGCACCTGCCCGTCTGGCGCGCGCCATTTCGGCGATCTGGGCGATCCCGACAGCGCTGTCAGCCAGCTTGTGACGACACGCGGCGGGTTTGATCTGATGCCGGAACAGGGCACTGGTGCCGTCAACAAATACCTGCCCCCGCGCGGGCGCGATACGCTGCAAATGCCAGACCTTGCCAGCCTGTGCGCGCCTAAGCCCCGCGCCCAGCCCAATGGCCCTGCGCCATCAGGCTTGCTCGGCTGGCTTGACCGCGCATTGGAGAAGCTCTGACATGCATCCGGCCCCATCCCTTATACTGTTCACTGTGCTCTCAGGCATGGGATTTGGCCTGCTGGTCTGGCTGGGCGTCGGCTTGCGCACGCCCACAGGGCTGGCCGCTTTTATCCTGTTCGGGCTTGGCTATGGGCTGGCCGGGGCCGGATTGATCGTGGCCGCCTTTCATCTGGGCCACCCCGAGCGCGCGCTGAAAGCCTTTTCGCAATGGCGTTCCAGCTGGCTGTCGCGCGAGGCGGTTCTGGCTGCGGCCACGCTGGCTGTCATGGCCCCGCACGCGGCAGCCTCGGTGTTTTGGGACAGGCCATTGGTCCTGTTTGCGTGGGCAGGCGCGGCGCTGGCACTTGCCACGATCTTTGCGACCGCCATGATCTATGCCCAGATCCGTGCCGTGCCGCGCTGGCATCACTGGTCCACCCCGCCAGTGTTCGTTCTGGCCGGTCTTGCAGGCGGTGCGCTTCTGGCCGCGCAAATGACGCAGGCGCTGTGGCTGATGCTGGCGCTGGGGGGTGCGATGGTCGTGCATTGGGCCTTGGGCGACCAACGCTTTGCCGCCGCGAAAAGTGATGCGGGCACAGCGACAGGACTGGGCCGCTTCGGGCGCGTCCGCTTGCTAGAGCCGCCGCATTCCGGCCAGAACTACCTTTTGCGTGAAATGGTGCATGTCGTCGGGCGCAAACATGCGCATAAATTGCGCGTCATCGCATTGGTATCGGGCGCGCTGCTGCCTGCGGGGGCACTGATGCTGCCTGCGGGCTATGCGATGGTTTTTGTGGCACTGATCGCCCATATCATGGGCATTCTGGCCCAACGCTGGCTGTTTTTTGCCGAAGCCGAGCATGTCGTCGGCCTGTATTATGGAAAGCGATGACACAAATCTGGTGGCCTGCTAAGGAACAAGCGTAGTCTGGTCTTTGTAGGAATGTTTTAATGAGTTTGTTAAAATCCCTCGCGGATGCAGTTTTTCCGGGTGCAGGCGGACACGCAGATCTGGCCACAATCGTGACGCAAAACCCCAAACTGATGCAAGCCATAATGGCCCTGTTGTCCGAAGACAGCCCGATTGGCGGTCTGCCGGGGCTGGTGGCGCGGTTTCAGAACGCGGGCTTGGGCGATACTGTCGCCACATGGCTTGGCTCTGGCCCGAACACCCCAGTTTCGCCGGAAGATATCCAGCACGCACTGGGCGGCAAGGTGGTAGACCAATTGGCCGCACAGGCCAAGATGACCCCGTCCGAGGCCACGGGTGCGCTGTCGCACGCCCTGCCGCTGATGGTCGACAGGCTGTCCCCGAACGAAGCCGCGCAATCGCTGGATTTGGTACAAATCCAATCCATGCTGGGCGGCTTTCTGGATGGGCAGGTCTGACCCCACCCCCCGCACTGCGGCACAACAGCCTGTTCCCCCTTGCAACGATCCTCTGATACAGGCACAGGATCACAGGCAAAGCGGACCAGCCCCCCATGCGCGACCACGGTGGAAACATAGATCAGGCACAAGCCCGCTTTGGCGGGCTGGATTGGATCGACCTGTCCACCGGCATCAACCGCTGCCCCTACCCCCTGCCTGACCTGCCCGCCCATGTCTGGACGGACCTGCCCACCCGCGCGGCGCAAAATGCGCTGATGCAGGCCGCGCGGCACGCGTACCGAACCGATAGCTTGGGCGTGGCGCTCGCAGGCGCACAGGCGGCGATCCAGATGATCCCGCATCTGCTGACAGCAGGACACGCCAAGGTGTTGGCCCCCACCTATAACGAACACGCCGCCTGCCTGCGCGCCGCTGGCTGGCAGGTGACCGAGGTGGACGAGATCGGCGCATTGGCAGGCGCAGATCTGGCCATCGTCGTGAACCCCAACAACCCCGACGGGCGCCACCATGACCCAAAGCGCTTGCGCGCCCTGTCGCAGCAGGTGGGGTGCCTTGTCGTCGATGAAAGCTTTGCCGATGCGGTGCCGGACCTGTCGCTTGCCGCCCATGCTTGCGACAGGTTGATCGTGCTGCGCTCCTTTGGCAAATTCTGGGGACTGGCCGGGCTGCGTCTGGGTTTTGCCTTTGCGGGGCCGGAACGCGTGGCGGGCTTGGCCGAAATGGCCGGCCCTTGGCCCGTCAGCGGGCCGGCGCTGGAAATGGGGCGCATCGCGCTGACAGATGCCGCATGGCACGACCAGACGTGCACCCGCCTGCGCGCGGATGTGGCACGGCTTGACACCTTGGCTCAGCGTGCCGGATGGGCGCTTGTGGGCGGCACGGCGCTGTTTCGCACCTATGCCACGCCAGATGCAGCACGCGCGCAATCCACCCTTGCCCGCGCGCAGATCTGGAGCCGCATTTTCCCCTATTCCCCCCATTGGCTGCGCCTTGGCTTGCCGGGCAACACGGCGGAATGGGCACGACTGGCGGCAGCAATTCCGGGCAAAACCTAAGCCGTCTGCCGCTACACATTTAGACAGGTGAGGATACGCCCGATCGCGTTCACCACTCAACAAGACGGTCGCGACCAGTCTCAAAGGGCAGCGATGCGGGAGGTTCCAGACAATGCGTTTCTGGGTGCAAAGCCGCGCAGCGTCGGGCCGCGGCGCGGCGATCCCCGCACAGATTTGTGGCACTTTATGCTGGCCAAATCCGTGAGACATCAGATTTTGCGCTTGCGGCAGCCAAATCGCCGTGCCGTGGGTGCGGCCCGGCGATGCGCGGCGGCGCGGCGCGCCTTGATTCCGCGCTTGGTGCTTTGCCTCTACCGTCCGCGACATGCTCAGTCGACGCATTCCGCAGGCGTGCGACAAGGGCCGACGTCATCGCGTAATGGGAAATGTAGCGTCCGGCACCGATCATCACATCCCAACTGGCGGACACCGGACTGATAACGCTTTTCCGACTGCGCGCTTGGCCTGACTTGCCTGCGTGCTATGATTTAAGGTCAACCCCTTCACAGCAGGCGTACCCCTCATGCCCGCCAAGCCCCCCCCGCTGATACTCCGCCCCGAGGGGTTGTATTGCCCGGATGGCGATTTCTTCGTCGATCCGGTGCGCCCGGTGGCGCGTGCACTGATCACCCACGGCCATGCCGACCACGCCCGCGCGGGCCACGGGGCTGTCATGGCCACGCGCCAGACGCTGGATATCATGGCGCTGCGCTATGGCGCGGATTTCGCGCAATCCCAGCAGGTGGCCGTAGGGGTCAGCCGGATTGGCGGGGTCGAGGTCAGCTTTCACCCCGCAGGTCATGTGCTCGGCTCGGCGCAGATATGTATTGCAGGGGCGGGCGGGCGCATTGTGGTGACAGGCGATTACACCCGCACCCCGAATGCCGCCTGCGCCCCGTGGGAACCGGTGCCATGCGACATTCTGGTGACAGAAGCCACCTTCGCGCTGCCGGTTTTTCGCCACCCCGACCCGAAGGTTGAAATCGCTAAACTGCTCACCTCGGTTGCGGATTTCCCCGACCGCGCGCATCTGGTCGGCGCATATGCTTTGGGCAAGGCGCAGCGCGTCATCATGCTGCTGCGCGACGCGGGCTATGATGCGCCCATCTATATTCATGGCGCATTGCAGAAACTCTGCGATTATCACATCGCCCAAGGCATCCCCCTTGGCGATCTACGGCCCGCAACGGTGGCGCGGGGGAAGAAGGGCGATTTTGCAGGCGCGATCATTCTGGCCCCGCCTTCGGCCTTTGCGGCGACATGGGCGCAGCGCTTTCCCGACCCTGTGATCTGTTTCGCCTCTGGCTGGATGATGGTGCGGGCGCGGGCGCGCCAGCGGGGGGTTGAACTGCCGCTGGTCATTTCCGACCATGTGGACTGGCCACAACTGACCCAGACCATAACCGAGCTTGATCCGGCGGAGACATGGGTCACCCATGGGCGCGAGGAGGCACTCCTGCGCTGGTGCGAGATGCATCAGCGCAAAGCGCGCCCTTTGCGGTTGGTGGGCTATGAGGATGAACCGGAATGATCGGCGGCTTTGCGGATTTGCTGGAACGGTTGGCCTTCACCCCCCGCCGCACGCTGAAACTCGCACATCTGGCGGGATATTTCGCCGCCACCCCCGACCCTGACCGTGGGCTGGCACTGGCCGCCCTGACAGGCGATCTGGAATTGCGCGCAGTTACGCCGTCGTTGCTGCGGGCCTTGGTGGCAGAGCGGGTGGATGCAGAGTTGTTCGCCCTGTCCTATGATTTCGTCGGTGATCTGGCCGAAACCATTGCGCTGATCTGGCCCGTAACGGGCGCCGTGCAGGATGTGCCCTTGCACGCGTTGGTGGATGAATTGCAACGCACGCCCAAGGCAGACCTCGCCCCGCTTATCGCCGCGCGGCTGGACGGGCTGACAGCGTCGCAGCGCTATGCCTATCTGAAGCTTGCAACAGGGGGGTTGCGCGTGGGCGTGTCAGCGCGTTTGGCGCGGCAGGCGGTGGCCGATTACGGCGCGCTGGAGGTGGCCGAGGTCGAGGAAATCTGGCATGGACTTTCGCCGCCCTATGAAAGCCTTTTTCACTGGGCGGAAAATGGCCCCAAACCGGTTAGCGCCGCCCTTGCCCCTTTCCGGCCCGTCATGCTGTCCACCCCCACCGACCCGGAAGCCCTGGCCGTGCTGGACCCCGCCGACTACGTCGCCGAATGGAAATGGGACGGCATCCGCGTGCAGGCCGTATCCGAGGGCGGCACAAAGCGGCTTTATTCGCGCACGGGCGATGATATTTCGGCGGCCTTTCCCGATGTGATTGCCGCGATGGATTTTGACGGGGCGCTGGATGGCGAATTGCTGGTGCGGCGGGGCGATCAGGTGGCCCCGTTTAACGACCTGCAAACCCGTTTGGGGCGCAAGCGGGTCAGTGCCGCTATGCTGGCCTCGCACCCGGCGGCGTTGCGGGTGTATGATGTGATGCTCTGGCAGGGGCGTGATCTGCGCGCCTTGCCGTTTGCGCAGCGGCGCAAGGAATTGGAGGCCGCCGTGCAAACCCTTGATCCTGCGCGCGTTGATCTGTCTGGGCTGCTGCCATTTGAGGATTGGGACAGGCTGGCCGCCCTGCGCGCGGCCCCGCCTGAAACGGTCATTGAGGGGGTGATGATAAAACACCGCGACAGCCCCTATCTGGCGGGCCGGATCAAGGGGCATTGGTTCAAATGGAAGCGCGACCCGATGCTGGTGGATGCTGTGCTGCTGTATGCGCAGCGCGGGCATGGCAAACGTTCGGGCTATTATTCGGATTTTACCTTCGGGCTGTGGGATGGGGATACGCTGGTGCCCGTGGGCAAGGCCTATTTCGGGTTCACGGATGCTGAATTGAAAGCATTGGATCGTTTCGTCCGCGACAATACTGTGGATCGGTTCGGCCCTGTGCGCGCGGTGAAGCCGGAGAAAGTGGTTGAGGTGGCGTTTGAGGGGCTGAACCGCTCGCCCCGCCACAAATCGGGCGTGGCGATGCGGTTCCCGCGCATCTCGCGCATCCGCGATGACAAGCCCGCGTCAGAGGCGGACCATCTGGACGCGCTGCTGCGCCTTTTGCCGCCGCAATAGGGTTCGGGCGCTTGATTTGGCGCGTTTTGTGGTCGCTGAAACGGAAATCAAGCCGCGCAGCGTCGGGCCGCGGTATGGCGATCCTCGCGTTCTGCTACAGCGGTTTATGCCAACCAAATCCGCGTAAGATCAGAGCGTTGTGCTTATGTCAGCCAAATCGCCGTGCCGTGGTTGCGGCCCGGCGATGCGCGGCGGGCTGACGCCCTTGATTCCGCGCTGGGGAACCGCGCCTTGATCCTCATGTCCGGCCTCGTCCGTAAGCGCCTCTCAGCTATCGGCCTTCTCGTGCGGATCAAAGCCCGCGATCACCACCTCGCGCGTGCGGCAATCCTCGCACATAGTCAGCAGGCGTTTGCGCTCGGCCCCCGCTGCGCCTGAGAACATCCAGTGCCCGTCGAGTTTTTCCATCACGCGGTCAATGCTGGCGCGTGTGCCGAAGGCCTTGCCGCAAGAGGTGCAGGCGAAAGGCTCTTCTTCCTTCAGGATGCGTTTGGGCGCGGCCCATGCGTCGAAATCCATCTGCGGGGCCAGTGTGATGGCCTGTTCGGGGCAGGTGGCCGCACAGATACCGCATTGCACGCAAGCACTTTCGGTGAAGCGCAGCATCGGCATGTCGGGATTGTCCGACAGCGCCCCTGTGGGGCAGGCACCTACGCAGGCCAGACACAGCGTGCAGGCGTCAAGGTCCAGATCGACCCGCCCGAATGGCGCGCCTTGCGGCAGGGCAATCACCTCGGCCGGTTGCGGGGCGGTCTGGTTCAGTTCCGCCATTGCCAGCACCAGCAAGCCGCGCTTGTCATGGGGTGGCAAAAAACGCGAGCGTTTGGCGCGTGCAGGTGTGGCCGGGTGCCACAACGCGGTGTCCAATGCGTCGGGGTCATCGGTCTGGATCAGCGTGCACAGGCCCGCGCTATGGCCTGTCTCTGTGCAGACAACATCCAGCAGGGCAAGGCTGTCTGCCAGCCCGTCCAACGGGTGGGCAGGGCGTTCCTTGGCCAGCACATGCACTGCGCCCGCGCCGTAGGCCAATGCTGCGGCCATCAGTTCCGGCCCGATCTGGCTGGGTTCATTGACCTGCACCGGGATCACATGCGCGGGCAGGCCACGCCCGAACCGCGCACTGGCATCTATCAGCGGTGCGCCATGCCCCTCATCGTGGAACAGGATCACGGGTGCATCTTTCGCGCCCGCATCGAAATACGCGGCCAAGCCCACGCGCAGGCGGGCGGCGATATTGTCCACCACAGGCAGCGCATAGGCGGCGGCCCCTGTCGGGCAGGCAGCGGCACATTGCCCGCAGCCGGCGCAAATGTTGGGATCAATCGCAACTGTGTCGCCCGCCGGAGTGATTGCCCCTGTCGGGCACAGGTCCAGACAGCGGGTGCAGCCGGTCACCGTGTTGCGCGAATGCGCGCACAGATCGGGCGTGAAATCAATGTATTTGGGCTTGTCGAATGTGCCCACCATCTGGCCCGCCTGCGTTACCAGTCGTGCAATCGCTGCCGCGTCGCGCGGGTCGGCGCGGAAATAGCCGGGGCGGGTTTCGTGGAACAGCGCTTGCCCAGCCGTAAGGTCGATCACCAGATCGCAGCGCGACACGGCCCCGTTGCGCGCACCTTCAAATTCCAGCTTGGCGCGGGACGAGGGCGCGGGTGCGGCGTAGTCATCCACTGTCAGCTCAAACGCGCCCAAGTGGCCTTCGGCGCGGCGAATGCGCCCTTGCAACACCGGCCATGTGGTCTGGCGCGGCGGCATGACATCTGCGCCGGGCGTCAGCAACACAGTGATATCCAGCGTTTCAGACAATTGGCGCGCCACATCCAGCGCAACAGAATCACGCCCCAGAACAAGGGCGATGCCATTGCTTTCAAGGCTAACCACATCGAAGGGGGTGGCGTCCAGTTCGGCCATGGCCAGCAGCGCGGCCATCTTGGGTGCGGCGCGTTTGCCATCGCTCGACCAGCCTGCGGTTTCGCGGATATTGACGAAACGCAAGCTGCCCTCATAGCCCGCATCCTCGGCCAGTTCGGTGAAAAGCGGCGATTCTTGCGTGCAGGCGACTGTCACATCTGCGAATTCACCAAGTGCGGTGCGGAAATGATCCAGCTGTGCGCGGCATAACTGACTGGCGGCACGCCCCTCACCCCCGAGCTTTTCAGCATCGACGGTCATTGTCCCTTCGCAGGTACAGACAAGGCGGGTTTTGGTTTGATCTTGCATCGGGCTTTTCTCTCGCCTCTGGCTGGACTATCTGAAGGGGATATAAACCGTAAGCGCCCCAATGGGTAGCACCCAAGGCGATAAGGTTACAGGGAGGATGAATGCAAACCGCGTTTGAAACCGATGAGTCGGGCAAAATAATCCTACCGCCGCCATATACCCTGCACCGCACAGAGCAGGCCGACGTATTGCAAGTGGCGTCAGATCTTGCCCCGACCGAAGGCGCGGGCACATTGGTGGTGCATCAGGCACCTGGGCTGGTGGCCTTTGCGGTGGTGCTGGAGCCGGAGCAGCCGCTTGCAGAGGCGCAGATGGCGTTTTTGCTGGGTATGGTGGCGGTTGCAGATGCGCTGGCCGCCCATTGCCCGCCAGAACGGTCTGTCCGCATGAACTGGCCCGATGAGGTGCTGTTTGACAAGGCGCGCCTTGGCGGGGGGCGGTTTGCCGTTGCCCCCGGCACAGGGCCGGAGGATGTGCCCGACTGGATGGTTTTCGCAGCCGAGCTGATTGCGGACCGCGACCAGCTGACAGAGCCGGGGGCCTTGGCCAGCTCGACCTCGTTGAAGGAAGAGGCGTTTGATCCTGCCGAAGACATCATCTCGACCTTTGCCAGTTATATGATGCTGTATTTCGACCGGTGGGCGCATGACGGGATCGAGGCTGTGACCAACCGCTATCTGATGCGGATTGACCCGCCGCTGTTGCGCGGGGTGCGCCGGATCGAGGGGGACCGTCTGGTTGAGGTCACGCCGTCGAGCGGCGGCAAACGCTCGGCCCCGCTGCTGGAGGGGTTGGGCAAAACCGGCTGGCGTGATGCGCAGGGGCCAAAGCTGTGACCCGCCTGCCGCGCACCATACGGCTGGATGCGTCTGACGGGGTGGTGTTCGCGCACGCGGCAGAGCCGGGCGAATGGGCGGTGCCGGGGACATTCCTGTTCTGGGGGCGCCCGCCAGACACATTGTCGCGCAAGGACGCGATTGCCTTTCGGTCGGGTTTTCTTGGGGTGGCCAGTTTCGGGCATTCCACGCTGGTGACTGTGCAAGAGGCCAGTCAGGACGAGCGCGCCGAAATGGTTGCGCGGCTGGCCGAAAACCTTATCACCCATCTGGGCGCGCCGTCACTGGACGCCGCACTGCCTGCCGCCGAGGAAGAAGTGGCGCTTGCGGAAAGCCTGTGTGCGGCGCATCCGCTGAACACGCTGATCGCGCTGCATCGCCGCCACAAGGATGGTGCCATCGTCGAGCAGTTCCGCACGCTCAAACCGCGCGACGAGACGGCCTTTTCAGGCACGCACCTACAAGGCCATGACCGCGCGTTTCATTTTATCGAGGAGGAGGTCGAGGATCATGTCGACCTTTTCGCCCTGAGGGGGGACGACTGATGCCGGAATTCTGGGTTGCCTCTGGCCACCATCTGACAGGGTTGGATCGTGCAGGGCGGATGCTGGTCACGGATGAGTTGATCCTTGCATGGCTGGCCCGCCCCGAAGTGCTGCCCCCGCATGACGCCTGCGCGGCAGAGCGCGGCTTGCACAAGCGGCTGACCGCCAGCCCGCGCGCAAAAGTGTCGGAGATGGAACTGACCGCGCTGAAAGATCGTGATGCGCAGGAAAACTGGCGCTATCTGCTGGGGTTGCGCGACAGGTTGCTGGCGGCAGGGTCGGTCGAGGAGGGCTATGCACAGATTGTGCGCGACGGGGTTACGGTGCCTGCTGTTTTCATGGCGCAACTGGTGCAACTGATCCTGCGCAATGCGCTGGATGGCTGCGACGACCCGCAGGTCTTGCGCGCCGCCGAATGCTTCTTTCGCCCCCAGCGCAGCCATGTGAAGGACAACAAACTGCTGATGGCGGACGAAGAGTTGGTGCAGTTGTATGAGCAGGAAATGCACGCCTCGCCGTTGACGGCCATGTTCTCGGGCGGGGTGGACAGCCTTGATGTGTTGGGCGGCGGCAATGAATGGACGTATTGGTCGCGCTCGGACGCACATACGATGGTGCTGAATTTCGGCGGCGACCCGGAAGCGCGGCGCGGTATGGCGCAGGCGATCGAAGCCTTTGTTCGTCATATGCTGGGGCTGGAGGTGACGATAACCCCCCAAAGCCGCGCGGATGATGTCGATTTGCGCTGGTTTGTGGGGCTGGACCCGGTGGGCACGGCGATTGGCAATGCGCTCTGGCATGGGCAGCCAATGCCCGCTACACTTGTCGGGCTATTCCGGCTGGAGGTCGCGGACAGCACACGCATCCGGCCAGAGTTGCGCGGGCAACCCATATGGCTGATCCTTGGCCTTGGGGCAGATGGTGCGATCCGCATGAAGCCACAAAACCTGCTAACGGGTCTGCCCTTGGCAGAGCCTGCGCTGAACTGAAGGACAAGGCACAATGCCACAGGAAATCTTGCGCGTGTCCGTTCTGGCAATCCGCCGCCCCCCTGTGACCAAATGGGGCAGCGGTGAATTGCGGCCCATTGCTGTTCTGCCGCAGGAACCTGACGCGGCAGCGCATACGCTTTTGCACACGCAAGACGGGGTCGAGACGTGGTATATGGGCGGGCGTGATATGGTGCTGTATTCGGGCGACACGGGCCATCACAACGACAATCTGCACTCCGGGCGCCCCTCGGTCTGGGTGGCGATGCGCGGTCAAGACCCGCTGCGCGCCGAGATTGTCGATGTCACCGCCGACCCGTATGAGGGGGAAGGCTATGCCTCTGATCTGGACCTGATGGTCGAAGCCGTACCCATGCCAGAGGCGATCCGCGCCCGCGTGGCCGATTTCATTGCGGCGCATCATGTCGACATGCCCTTCAAGAAGCGCAAGCGCGTGCCCGTAGACCCCAACGCCATGACCGCCCATGCCCCGCGCGTGCTGCAACCCGAAGACAAATGGGTCAACACCCCGCGAAAGAGGTAAGCCATGGCCAAACCGCCCGAAGATGAACCCTTCTTCAGCCGCTGGTCAAAGCGCAAACGCGCCGGTGAAGCCGCGCCAATAGCGCCAGAGGTCGAGCAGCCCGAACCAGAAATCGTGTCCGACGCAGTCGAATCACTTAGCGAAGAAGACATCGCCGCACTGCCCCCCATCGACATGTTCACGATTGAAACAGACATTCGCCCGTTCTTGCACAAGGGCGTGCCGCACGCCCTGCGCAATGCCGCAATGCGCCGGAAATGGATGCTGACCCCTTCCATCCGCGACCACGTTGACCCGGCCGTGGACTATGCATGGGACTGGAACACACCCGGCGGGGTACCCGGTGACGGGATCGGCCCAAGTCTGGAAAAAGGCGCGCAAATGCTGCGCGAATTGACGGGTCCACGCTGCGATGCGGCGGCTGAAAATATGCATGTAACAGAAGGGGAACCCGCGCCACAGCCTGTGTCGCAGGTCAATCATTCTGCACCGCCGCATATGCAACGTGAGGATGTGAGAACGGCTGAGATTTCTGATGTTGCACCTGAATTGCAGGACCAGCCTGACACTAATAATTACAAAGAAAATCAGTCAGATATAGAAGATGCCCCCCAACGCAGACGGCATGGCAGCGCATTGCCAGATTAGACTTTAGTCGTAGACCGGACTCTCCAAATAAATGTAGTCATGTCTGGACAGTTTGGGACGCTGGCGCTACTATCTGCATACTGTCGCACATCTTCGCGATCAGCACGAACAGGACTTGACAGACATGCAAGATAGCCAGCCCATGCGTGGGTCAGCAATTACTGCGATTGATGCGGCGCGAAGCGAGCAATATCGCTTCCTGGCGCGTTTGGTGATGTCCGCACCAGACCAGACACTTCTTGAGGCTATTGCGCAGCTTAACGGCGATGACACCGCCTTGGGCCAAGCGTTTTCCGCCCTTGCCGCCGCCGCTGCCGAGGCTGACCCCCGCGTGGTCGAGCGTGAATATTTCGAGTTGTTTGTCGGTGTCGGTCGCGGCGAGCTGTTGCCTTATGCCAGCTTCTATCTGACCGGGTTCCTGAACGAGCGCCCGCTTGCCATTCTGCGCGCCGATCTGGCGCAAATCGGGGTGGCGCGCGCCGAAGGCCGGTTTGAACCCGAAGATCACATCGCCTTGCTGCTGGAAGTGATGGCCGACATGGCCGCAGGACATATCGAGACAACGGTGGCCGAGCAGGGCGCGTTTTTCGCCCGCCACATTGCCCCATGGGCAGGACAATTCTTTGACGATCTCGCAGTTGCGCCCAGTGCGCAGTTCTATCGTCCGCTGGCCGAAATTGGTCGGCTGCTTACAGATATCGAGTCGCGGGCCTTCTCGCTCGCGGCATGATCAAAAACAAAACTTCAGCCGGGATGACGCAGTAATCGTACTGTCGCATCCAGCCAGATGGGAGGGTTCCATGGCACAGGATAAGCGAAATCCGATCAGCCGCCGCGCATTCTTTGGTGTCGCGGCTACGGGGGCAGCCTCTGCTGCGGCACTGACCGCTGGCGGCGCACGCCCCAGCTTTGCGCAGCAAACCGGCGATGAGCGTACCCGCGCGCGTTACCAAGTCACAGAACATGTCGAAACGTTCTATCGCACCAACCGCTACTATCCTCGGGGGGACAACTGATGCTCGTCAAACGCAGAACCCGTGAGGCGGCATCGACTGGCCGCCTGTCGCAAATGGCCTCTGGTATGGCCGCCAAGCCGCTGGACCGGCGCAGCTTTCTGCGCGCCTCTGGTCTGACTGTGGGCGGTCTGGCCGCGCTCTCAACACTTGGCGCAGGCATGACCCGCCGGGTGGAGGCTGCTGGCTTTACCGACAACAGCCAGCCCATCGAGATCAAGAAGAATATGTGCACCCACTGTTCCGTGGGATGTTCCGTGATTGCAGAGGTGCAAAATGGCGTCTGGGTCGGTCAGGAACCGGCTTATGGCAGCCCGATCAACCGTGGCACGCATTGCGCCAAGGGCGCATCGGTGCGCGAGTTGGTGCATGGCGACCGGCGCATCAAATACCCGATGAAGAAGGTGGGCGGCGAATGGCAGCGCATCTCTTGGGATCAGGCGCTGGACGAAATTGCCGAGAAGATGGGCGAGATCCGCGAGAATTCCGGTGCAGACTCGGTTTATCTGCTGGGGTCTGCCAAATTCTCGAATGAAGGGGCGTATCTGTTCCGCAAATTCGCCGCCTTCTGGGGCACCAATAATGTCGACCATCAGGCGCGTATCTGCCACTCGACCACTGTGGCCGGTGTGGCGAACACATGGGGTTACGGCGCGCAGACCAACAGCTACAATGACATCCGCAACGCGAAAACCGTGATCTTCATGGGGTCCAACGCAGCCGAGGCGCACCCCGTCTCGATGCAGCACATCCTTGAAGGTAAGGAAACGCAAAACGCCAATGTCATCGTGCTGGACCCGCGCTTTACCCGCACGGCAGCGCATGCGACCGAATATGTCCGCTTCCGGCCCGGCACAGATATCGCCATCATCAACGGGATGCTGTGGCATATCTTCGAGAATGGCTGGGAAGATACCGAGTATCTGGCGCAGCGCGTCTATGGCATGGATCAGGTCCGCGAAGTCGTGAAGGATTACACGCCAGATGTGGTCGAGAATATCTCGGGCATTGATGGCGACACCCTCAAGCGTGTGGCCGAAACATTCGCCAAGGAACGCCCCTCAACCTTTATCTGGTGCATGGGCGGCACGCAGCACACTGTCGGCACGGCCAATGTGCGGGCCTATAACATTCTGCTGCTGGCCACGGGCAATGTGGGCCATGAAGGCACCGGAGCCAACATTTTCCGCGGCCATTGCAACGTGCAGGGTGCTACGGATTTCGGCCTCGATGTGGGCAACCTGCCTTGCTATTACGGCTTGGGCGAAGGGGCGTGGCGCCATTGGAGCCGCGTCTGGGATGTGCCTTACGACTATTTCATCGACCGGTTCGATGCTGTGCCTGCCAAGGGCGGGCGCGATGCGCGCACGGCCGAGCAGAACATGGGCATACCCGGCATCACCTCGACCCGGTGGTTCGACGCTGTGACCATCGACACCGAAGAAATCGACCAGCGCGACAATATCAAGGCAATGGTTGTCTTCGGGCATGGCGGCAACACTGTGCCACGGATGCAGGACGCCCGTCGCGGTATGGATGCGCTGGACCTGCTGGTCGTCGCTGACCCGCACCCGACAACCTTTGCCGCTTTGCATTCGCGCACCGACAACACCTATCTGCTGCCGATCTGCACGCAGTTTGAATGTGCCGGTTCGCGCACCTCGTCCAACCGGTCGATCCAGTGGGGCGAGAAGGTGGTCGATCCGATCTTCGAGTCGGACAATGACTATGCGGTCATCCACGCCCTTTCCGAACGGCTTGGTTTTGCTGAGGAAATGTTCAAGCCATATGAGATGGTGCAGGGCAAATTCGGGATGGAACCAACCCCGGAATCCATCCTGCGCGAGATCAATCGCGGGTCTTGGTCCATCGGCTACACGGGTCAAAGCCCCGAACGCCTCAAGGCCCATATGGCCAATCAGGAGCATTTCGACCTGATCACCTTGCGCGCGAAACCCGATGCGCCAGAAGAAATTCAGGGCGACTATTACGGCCTGCCATGGCCATGCTGGGGCACGGCTGAGTTCAGACATCCGGGCAGCCACATCCTGTATAACACCAACCTGCCGGTCAAAGAGGGGGGCGGTGCCTTCCGCCCGCGCTTTGGACTGGAACGCGACGGCGAAACACTGCTGGCGGAAGGAAGCTGGCCCGTGGGTTCGGAAATCGAGGATGGCTATCCGCAGTTTACGATGGGCATGCTGAAAGAACTGGGCTGGGATTCGGACCTGACAGCGGAAGAACTGGCTGTCATCGAGCAGATTGGTGAAGGTGACGAAGAGCGCATTGATGCTGTCAGCTGGTCGCTGGACCTGTCGGGCGGTATTCAACGCGTCGCCATCGAGCATGGCTGTGTGCCTTATGGCAACGGCAAGGCCCGTGCGATTGCATGGAACCTGCCTGACCCCATTCCGGTACACCGCGAGCCGATCTATTCGCCGCGTCCTGATCTGGTGGCAGAGCACCCGACCAATGACGACCGCCGCCAGCAGCGTATGCCCAATATCGGCAAGCTGGTGCAACAGGATGTGGTGGATCGCGGCGTTGCGACTGACTTCCCGATCATCCTCACCTCTGGCCGGTTGGTCGAGTACGAGGGCGGCGGCGAAGAAACCCGCTCGAACCCGTGGCTGGCCGAATTGAAGCAGGACATGTTTGTCGAGATCAACCCCGAAGACGCCCGCACACGCGGCATCGTCGATGGGGGCTGGGTCTGGGTGACAGGTCCAGAAGGCGGATCAAAAGCCCGCGTCAAGGCACTGGTGACAGAGCGTGTGAACAAGGGTCTGGCCTTTATGCCATTCCACTTCGCAGGCTGGTTCCAGGGTGAAGACCAGCGCGCAAACTATCCGCAAGGGACAGACCCCATCGTCTTGGGTGAATCGGTCAACGTCATCACGACTTATGGCTATGACCCGGTGACCGGTATGCATGAAGGCAAAGTAACACTTTGCCAAATCGCAGCGGCATAAGGGAGGACTAACAAAATGGCACGGATGAAATTCCTGTGTGACGCAGACCGCTGCATTGAATGCCAGGCCTGTGTGACCGCCTGCAAAAACGAGCATGAGGTGCCTTGGGGCATTAACCGCCGCCGCGTGGTGACCATCAATGATGGTCTGCCGGGCGAACGCTCTGTCTCGATGGCATGTATGCATTGCACCGACGCCCCCTGTGCGGAGGTCTGCCCTGTGGCGTGTTTCTACACCACCGATGACGGTGTGGTTCTGCACAACAAGGACACCTGCATCGGCTGCGGCTATTGCAGCTATGCCTGTCCGTTCGGCGCGCCCCAATACCCGCAAACCGCCAATTTTGGCACACGCGGCAAGATGGACAAATGCACCTATTGCTCTGGCGGTCCAGAACCGGACATGTCGCAGGCGGAATACGTCAAATACGGCGCAAACCGTCTGGCCGAGGGCAAACTGCCACTATGTGCAGAAATGTGCTCGACCAAGGCGCTGCTGGCGGGTGATGGCGACATCATCGCCGATATCTACCGTGAACGCGTGGTCACACGCGGCTATGGGTCGGGTGCCTGGGGTTGGCGCACCGCCTATGGCGACACTGTAACTGTTTAAGGGGGGCAAGATGACTTACCTATCAAGACTGCTTGTTGCCCTGTCACTGGTCGCGGCTTTCGGGCTGATCGCACCCACGGGGGCGCAAGCGCAGGTGAACCCGACGGAAAGTTCGGTCAATGAAGATGCCATGTTTCAGGCATTGGCCGGCGAGAACGCGATTGTCTCTGGCCGCACCACGATTCCCGACCGCGCAGCAGGCAACCTGATCCAGCCCGACAACAAGGCATGGGCCGCGTTGCAAGGGCAAACCCTGCACACGCTGTCGATTGTGGCTGTGGTTGGCATGGTCGCGCTTTTGGCGCTGTTCTATGTGTTCCGTGGCAAAATCAGGGTTGAAAGCGGCTTGTCGGGCCGCACGATCCTGCGTTTCAACTGGGTGGAGCGCTTCGCCCATTGGACGCTTGCTTCGACCTTTATCATTCTTGCGCTGACAGGTCTGAACCTGATTATCGGTAAATCGGTGATCCTGCCGCTGTTTGGCGAAGGGGTGTTTGGCACGATTTCTGCCTATGGCAAGATCGCGCATAACTACCTTGCATGGCCGTTCATGGTCGCTTTGGCGTTGATTATCGTGCTCTGGGTCATTCACAACATCCCCGACAAGGTTGATCTGCAATGGATCAAGCAGGGCGGCGGGTTGCTGAAAAAAGGTGTCCACCCACCTGCGCGCAAATTCAACGCCGGTCAGAAGGTCATCTTCTGGTCTGTGGTGATCGGCGGGATCGGGCTGTCCTATACCGGCTTTATGCTTTTGTTCCCAAGCATTGCTGGGTCGGCGGCAGATTGGCAGTTCTACCAGATCATCCACGCCCTTATTGCAGCGGCACTCTCGGCCATTGTGATCGCGCATATCTATATCGGCTCGGTCGGGATGGAAGGCGCGTTTGATGCGATGGGCTCTGGCGAGGTAGATGAAAACTGGGCCAAAGAACACCATTCGCTGTGGGTCGAGGAAGTCCAAGCCACGCAAAAGCGCAATACGACACAGGTCACGACACCGGCGGAATGACGCCGGGAGGAGGGTCTTGACCGACGCCCGGCGCCAGCAATGGGGCCGGGCTTTTTTTGACACTGGACTTAGACGACAACCGGAAACACCACGCCTATGCACGACCAGATCCACACCACACTTGACACTGTCCTGCTGCCAGACGGCACCGGGCTGTGGGCCTCTGGCCGGGTGTCGGGGCTGAATGTGGCGCAAGGCCGGGTCAGCCTGTCGATCCAGATCACCGCAGATGAGGCGCAGGCCTTCGCCCCGATCCGCGATGCGGTTGAGCAAAAGCTGCGCGCGCTGCCATCGGTCACGACGGTTTTCGCGGTGCTGACCTCGGAGCGTGCGACCCCGCCGCAGATCAAGACGCCCAAGGCAGCCAAGGCCGATCCGCTTGCCGGTATCAGCCATGTGATCGCTGTCGCTTCTGGCAAAGGCGGGGTGGGCAAATCGACCACAACTGTCAATCTGGCGCTGGCCCTGCGCGCGCAGGGTTTGTCGGTGGGCATACTGGACGCAGATATTTACGGCCCATCACTGCCGACCCTTCTGGGCCTGCATGGCAAACCCAGCATGGGAACAGGGCGCAAGCTGAAACCGATGCAGGCTTATGGCCTGAGTGCGATGTCGATGGGCCTGCTGGTCGAGCCTGAAACCGCGATGGTCTGGCGCGGCCCGATGGTCATGTCCGCCATCACGCAGATGATGGCCGATGTCGAATGGGGTGCGCTGGATGTGCTGGTGGTCGATATGCCGCCGGGAACGGGTGACGCGCAACTGGCACTGGCACAAGGCACGAAGCTTGCCGGCGCGGTTATCGTCTCGACCCCGCAGGACCTGTCGCTGATTGATGCGCGGCGCGGGATTGCCATGTTTCGCAAGGTGGATGTGCCGATCCTTGGGATTGTCGAGAATATGTCCCATTTCATCTGCCCCGATTGCGGCAATTCCCATGCCATTTTCGGCCAAGGCGGGGCCGAGGCCGAGGCCGCGCGCCTGAAAGTGCCCTATTTGGGCGGCGTGCCCCTGACAATGGCATTGCGCGCCGCGTCAGATGCGGGCCAGCCCATCACTGCCCGTGACCCCGATGGGCCGCTGGGCCAGATTTACCAACAGATTGCCCGCGCCATGATGGCCGGGCTGACACCCGAAGCGCGGGCACTTCGCCCCGTGCAAACCTGACAGGAGACCACCCATGAAAGCTTTTCTCGCAGCCGTCGTCTTTGCCGTTGTCGTTGCCTTTGGCGCGGCGACATTTCTGGATAGCGGGTTCCAGCAGCCCTCGCACGCCGCCTTCACGACCGAAGGCGCGCGGGTTGATATGCCCGGTACGAACCTGATCGGTAACTGATCCGCACATGCGTCTTGCCGCGCTGTCATTGGCCGCAACACTGGCCGCACTCCCGCCCGCAATGGCGCAGGACATGATCGGGCATGGCGGGCCGGTGGGCGCATTGGATCTGGGCGCGGAGGTGCTGCTCTCTGGCGGGTTTGATACACGTGCGATCCTGTGGGACGAGGCGACAGCCACCGCGCGCAACATCACGCGGTTTCATGATGGCAATGTGACAGCAGTTGCCCTGCTGCCAGAGGGCCAGTTCGTCACGGCAGGGCAAGACGGGCGGCTGGCGATCTGGGACAGCGACGGACGCACCCCTGCCTTTGCCAGTGAGGCGGGTGTATCGGCAGTCGCCTCGCTCGCCGTATCAGACGATGGCGCTTTCATCGCGGCAGGGTTCTGGGACGGGCGCGTGCAACTGCTGGACCGGGACAGTTTGCAGGTGCAGGACTATCAGGCCCATGGCGACCGGGTGACGGGCATAGGCTTTCTGCCTTCGGGTGATCTGGTGACAGTGGGGGGCGATCTGCGCCTGTCACGCTGGAGCAGACAGATGGAAGTGCAGGCCCGCATCGACCTGCCCGATCTGCCCAATGGCCTAACCATCACCCAAGGGCGGATTGCTGTCATCTTTGCGGATGGCGCGCTGCGCCTGTTCTCGGATATGGGCGAATTGCTGCCAGAGCGCTTTCTGACTGACCGGCCACTTGTGTCCGTTGCAGCCACGGACACCGATGTCGCCGCTGCCGCGATTGACGGCACGGTGTGGTTGCTGGACGGGGCCGACCTTGCGCAACGCCATATGTTTGGCGCTGAATCCGGCCCAATCTGGGCCTTGGCGCTGGATGCGGAGCAGGTGT
Organism: Roseinatronobacter monicus; assembly: GCF_006716865.1. Lineage (NCBI taxonomy): Bacteria > Pseudomonadati > Pseudomonadota > Alphaproteobacteria > Rhodobacterales > Paracoccaceae > Roseinatronobacter > Roseinatronobacter monicus. Next base: position 3,240,585 of record NZ_VFPT01000001.1, read on the forward strand.
TCACCGCAGGCAATGACGGCGTGATCCGGCGCTGGTCTTTGGCGGATGGCACCGCGCTTGGCGGGGGCGCAGAACTGGCAATGGCGCAAGACTATACCGATGACAGCCGCGGGGCCGAAATCTGGCAATCCTGTGCGGTCTGCCATTCGCTGACCCCAGATGACCATATGCGCGCAGGCCCCAGCCTGCATGGCATTTTCGGCACGCCCATCGCCACGCAGGATGGCTATGACTACTCGTCCGCCCTGCGCCAGATGGAGATTGTCTGGACCCCGCGCACTGTGGCGGAATTGTTTGAATTCGGGCCTGAAGCCTATACGCCCGGATCACGCATGCCGGAACAGCGTATTGGTGATCCTGAAGACCGGCAGGCGCTGGTCGAGTTTCTGGAACGCGCGGCGCAATAGCTTTGTCAGCAGACAGTCGAGCGAAGCACCAAGCGCGGAGTCAAGGCCGCAGGCCGCCGCGCATCGTCGGGCCGCACCCACGGCACGGCGATTTGGCTAACACACACGCAAAGCTCAGGGCTTTCGCGGATTTGGCCACAATAAAACACTATAGCGGGAAGCAAGGATCGCCGCACCGCGGCCCGACGTTGCGCGGCTTTGCGCGCGTAACCGATGTTTCTGAAAAGTCCCGAACCGCTGACACCGCGCTTCGTTTGAGCAACCGACAGCGTATTGCAGCAACACCCATCTATGAGAAAATAAACGCTACCCGAGTTGCGACACGAGCCGCGCGCGCGCTTCCGGCAGGGGTCGGCCAATCGACTCCGACAGCCAGTGTTGCAGGAAAAATCCGCTTAGGTGCAGGGCCTCGCGCGCCTCGCGGGCATCCAGCGCGGCACCAGACAGCAGCCCTGCAGGCAAAACCAGCAACCGCGCGGCGAAATCGCCCGCCGCTTGCACCGTGACCGCGCGCCCTGTGCGGGGCGAGACATAGGCCAGCCCGTCATTGGCCCCCGTTACAGCGCATTGCTGAAGGTCCAGCCCGAAGCCGGTTTCTTCCAGCAAGGTCAGCTCCCACAGGGCATAGTCGCGCAGCCAACCGGCCTGACCAAGCCTGTCCATCAAGGCGACCGTCGCGCCGTACAACACAGGAGAGGCCTGTCTTTCAGGCAGGGCATAGCGGCATAGCGCGCAGGTCGCACTCAGCCCCGCAAGTGCGAGTCTGTCGCTTAGAACCCATGCGGCACGCGCGCGCGTCAACTCCACTGTGAAGCTGCCCATCTGTTCTTCCAGCCGTGCGCGCCACGCCAGATCAAGTTGCGCGCCCGGTTGCAGCACAGGGGCCATCTTGCGCGATGCGCCGCCATGCACGATACCGGCATGTCGGCCATGCAGGGCGGAAAACACCTCGATTATGGCGTTGGCTTCGCCATGCGGCCGCATAGACAGCAAAATTCCTTCGTCGCGCCATTCCATCTTTGTGATGTGCCGTGTCGGTGCCGCTGCGGCAAGTGTTTTCCCACGCGCCCCCCATGATTTAGGGTAGGCCCAACGAATCATCGGAGGGGTCATGGACCCGAAATACCGCATAACGGCCGGACTGATTGGCAGCTTGGGGGTCTTGGTGCTGGGCACCCAGATCATGCTAAGTCTGGAACGGGGCGGACTGGGGCTTGGGGCAACGCTTTGGGCCTTGGCAGGGTTCTTTACCATTCTGACGAATGCGCTGATGGCCGCAACGATGCTGACCATCGCGGCCACAGGACGGCGGCTGTCGTTCGGCTGGATGACAATGGTGACCCAGTCGATGATCGTGGTGGGTCTGATCTATCACATGCTGCTGGCGCATCTGTTCAATTTCAGCGGGCTGTCATGGTGGACGAATCAGGCGTTTCACACGATCCTGCCTGCGATCATGTTGTGGTTCTGGCTGATGGAGACGACACGCCATGACCCGCGCGGCGGGCTGCCCTTGTGGTGGCTGATCTGGCCTGCGGGATATGCCGTCTATGCGATGACGCGGGGCGCGCTGACGGGGTGGTACCCCTACCCGTTCCTGAATGTCGGCCAGCTTGGCCTTGGCGCAGTGGCGATAAACATGGCCGCAATGGTGGCAGGGTTTGCAGTGCTGGGTTACGCGCTGAATGCGATTGGCCAGCGGATGCCCCTGCGCGATTAATGCGCCTGCAAATACGCAGCACAGCCTGACAGTGCGGCATAGTCATCTTCGACAATCGCCACAGGAAACCGCGTCACAAGGTCCGAAAAGCGGCCCATATCGGTAAAGGCAGACTCGAATCCGAACCGCTCCAGCCAGGGCGCGAAGGCACGCGCGACACCGCCGATGAAATACACCCCGCCAAACGGCAGCGTTATCAGGGCCAGATCAGCCGTGACATGCGCCAGCAGCCGCACGTAATGCCGCCCCGTTGCCTGCGCCAGCGCATCGCCCCCCTCCATCGCGGCCATGATCTGCGCCGCATCAAAGGTTCTGCCGGTCTTTGCCTCTTGCGCGTGAAAGGCATAGAGGCGCGCCAGCCCTGCCCCCGACAGCACATCTTCGACCGAGGCGAAACCGCGCCGCGCGATCAGCCAATCCGCCAGCCGGTAATCCATATCACCGCGCAACGGCAGATGAATATGCCCCGCTTCAGCCGGGGGGACGATATGGCCCGCGCCTGCCGCATAGACTGGGGCCGCGTTGACACCAGTGCCCAGCCCGATGACCAGTTTCGGCCCCGCTTCCGGGGTGCCTGTGCGCAGGCGGCGCAGATGCGTTTCGGGCAGATGTGCCAGCGCGTGACCCTGCGCCTGCAAGTCATTGAGCAAGGCAATTTCTGCCATGCCAGTGGCTTGCGCCAATGCGCTTGCGTCCACCTGCCAGCCCAGATTGGTCATTTCGGCCTGCGTGCCGCGCACTGGCCCTGCCAGCGCAATGGCGGCGCGTTCGGGCAGGGTGCGGTGACGTTCCAGAAACGCTTGCAGCACCGCATCAAGGCCCGAATACTCGGCATTGCGGAACCGCTCGGTCGAGGCGGCGACCAGTGTGCGCCCGCGGGCCAGTGCCACGCGGGTATTCGTGCCGCCAACATCGGCCACTAGAACCGGGCTGTCACGCTCTGCCATCAAAACCTCGTTCAATCTCGCGCCAATGCGGCGCGCAGGGCGTGATACGACGCTTTCGGACGGCGCTGCAAGGTTTCAAAATCGACATGAACAAGGCCAAAGCGCTTCTCATAGCCAAGCGCCCATTCGTAATTGTCCATCAATGACCAGATAATATAGCCTTTTAGCGGCACGCCTTCAGCAATCGCGCGCTGCACTTCGGCCAGATGGGTGTTGAGATACGCAATCCGGGCCGTGTCTGGCGTGTCCGGTGTGTCAGGGTTGGCCATGCCGTTTTCGGTAACATAGAGCGGCAGATCACCGGTGTAATTGTCGCGCGCGAAACGCAGGAAATGATGCAGCCCTTCGGGGCAGATTTCCCAGCCCATCTGCGTTTGCGGCAGATCGCCGACATGTTCGGACAGGTTGGGCCATGCGCCGGGGGCATGGGCGATGCGCTTGCAGGTGTAGTAGTTCAGGCCAAGCCAATCCAGCGGTTGGCGGATCAGCGCCATATCATCTTGCCAGCCTGCGGGCATATGCGGGCCAAGCCCTTCAAGCACATCCTCGGGGTATGCGCCTTTGAACATCGCGCCCAGAAACCAGCGGTTGTAAATCCCGTCATAACGCGTGGCGGCGGCGCGGTCTTGGGCACTGTCGGTCAGGGGCAAGGAATACTCGAAATTACACACGGCCCCCAGATTGGGCATGTTCAGGTCGCGCATCACCTGAATGGCGCGCCCATGCGCCAGACCAATGTGATGCATGGCGCGCGCGGTGGCGCGAATATCGCGCAGGCCGGGCGCATGCTGGCCCATGAAATGCGACAGCCAGCCCACGCACCACGGCTCATTTATCGGGGCGGCGGACCAGATGCGGTCGCCGATCCGCTCGCACAGCACCTGCGTGTAGTCGGCGAACCAGTCAGCAATATCGCGGTTGCGCCATCCGCCCAGATCAGCCAGCGGCGAGGGGAGTTCCCAGTGATACAGCGTCAGGGCGGGTTTCAGCCCCCGTTCCAGCATCCCGTCCACCAGCCGGTCATAGAAATCCAGCCCTTCGGCATTTACCGGCCCGCGCCCCTCTGGCAAGACCCGCGCCCATGAGGTCGAGAAGCGGTAGATGTCAAAGCCCGCATCCGCGATCAGGTCCAGATCCTGCGGCCAATGCTCATAATGCCCACAAGCCCGCGCGCCATTCTCGGCGCGCACCACATTGCCGGGGGTGGCGGCGAAATCGTCCCAATGGGTGCGTCCGGCATTGCCAAACCCGTGCCCTTCGATCTGATAGGACGAAGTGGCGGTGCCAAACTGGAAATCGGCCGGAAAATCGGCGCGGGTAAAGTTGAGCGCGCTCATTGCGACGCAGGCCCGGTCGAGGCACCCAGCACCAATGACGCTTCCATCAACTCGGTCAGAGGGCCACTGCCGGGGTCCGTCACCAGTTGCAGCAACATCATTGCCGCGCGGCGCCCCGCTTCGCGGACCGACGATTGCGTGGCGGTAAACATTGGCACATCTCCATCATTGGGCAGGTAGGACAATTCGTCATCATGGGTGACAACCGAGACATCGCGCCCCAGTTTCAACCCAAGATCGGACAATCCGCGCCGCACCCCGTAAGCCACGATCATGGATGACGCCAGAAACGCAGTGGGCGGTTCGGGCAGTTGCATCATTTCCTGCGCGGCACGGTATCCGTAGGGTTCGGTCATTTCGGCCTGACGCATCAGCATGGGGTCCGACTCAAGCCCTGCCCCTGCCAGCGCTTCCAGATAGCCCTTGCGGCGGCGGTCTGCGAAATCCATGTCTTCCAGACCATTCACCAGCGCTATGCGCCGATGCCCGAAATCAATCAGGAATTGTGTGGCGCGGTGAAACGAGCGCTGGTTGTTGATGTCGATCCACGAATAGGGCGCAGAGACATTGGTGGTGCGCCCATGGATCAGAAACGGAATGCCCAACTTTATCAGCATATCAACGCGCGGATCATGCACGCGCGGGCCATGCACAATAATCCCGTCCACCGCGCCGCGTGAAACCAGATTGTCATAAGCACTTGCTTCGTCTGAATCGGCCACGACACGCAGGATCATTTCATAGCCTGCGCGCGAATACACTTCGCCTGCACCGGCAATGAAATCGGCAAAGATGGGGTTCACGATTTCATGGCTGGTCGACAGGGGAATCACATGTCCTATGGCCTGTGCGCGCCCAGTTGCCAAACTTTTGGCGCGGGTGTTGGGGTGGTAGTTGGCCCGGATCGCGGCATCCCGTACCCGCTCGCGCGTGGTTGCGTTGACTTCGGGAAAGCCATTGAGCGCACGGCTGACAGTCGTCGGCGACAGGCCGAGCGATGCCGCAAGCTGTTTCAGTGTTACGCCCATGATTTGTTCAAACCGTGTTGAATCATGTGAACAGTTTACGGAAAACTCAGGCGGTGAAAAGGGGGTATATTTTCCGACGGCTTTGCTGCGTGTGCGAAAAGCCCCAACAAATACATGCGATTTGCAACAAAATCATTTGACAGAAAGTTCATGTTCCGCCAACGTGCCAAAATCCAAAGCGGTTTGGGAAATCGATTCCAAACTGCTGGGATGCTGATCAGCACACGCTTAAAAAATGTGCGAAACAACGAGTCAACCTTGGGAGGATGACATGAAATCCAGACTTTACGCAGGCGTTGCGACGCTTGCCTTGCTCGCCGGTGGTGCGCATGCACAAGACCTGATTGTGGAGCCGGGGACAGAGGGCTTCAACTGGGACAGCTTCGAGGCATTTTCTGAAGAACATGATTTTTCGGGCGAAACACTGACCATTACTGGCCCTTGGACAGGTGAAGACGGGCGTATGGTGCAAAACACCCTCGCCTATTTTGCCGAGGCCACCGGTGCGACAGTGAATTACTCCGGCTCTGACAGCTTCGAGCAGGACATCGTGATCGCCATTCAGGCCAACTCCGCACCCAATCTGGCCGTTTTCCCGCAGCCGGGCCTTGCGGCAGACATGGCCGCACGCGGTGCGCTATCGCCCTTGGGCGAAGAGACGGCTGAGTGGATGATGGAGAACTACGCCGCAGGACAATCTTGGGTTGATCTGGGCAGCTTCGAGAATCCCGAAGGCGAGACAGAGATGTTCGGCTTTTTCTACAAGGTCGATGTGAAATCACTGGTCTGGTACAGCCCCGAGCAATTCGATGAAATGGGCTATGACATTCCGGAAACACTGGAAGACCTGAAAACGCTGTCACAACAGATCGTCGATGATGGCGGCACACCGTGGTGCATTGGTCTGGGGTCAGGTGCCGCGACAGGCTGGCCCGCGACCGACTGGGTCGAAGACATGATGCTGCGCCTGCATGACCCTGAAATCTATGACCAGTGGGTCACGAACGAGCTGCCTTTCAATTCGCCCGAAGTAATCGAAGCGATTGAAGCATATGGCGAATTTGTGCGCACCGAAGGCTGGGCGCAGGGTGGCCCCGAAGCGGCGGCAACCACCGATTTCCGCGACAGCCCCGGTGGCCTGTTCCAGATTCCGCCAGATTGCTACATGCACAAGCAGGCGTCATTCATTCCGACCTTCTTCCCTGAAGGGTCCGAATATGGCGCAGATTATGACTTCTTCTACTTCCCTTCATCGAGCGAGGCTGATCTGGGTGATCCGGTGCTGGGTGCAGGCACATTGTTTGCCATCACCGATGACAGCCCTGCGGCACGCGGCTTGATCGAGTTCTTCAAGACGCCCATCGCGCATGAAGTCTGGATGGCGCAGTCTGGCTTTTTGACACCGCATTCGGGCGTCAATCTGGATGTATTCTCATCCGATGCCCTGCGGGCGATGAATGAAATCCTGCTGGCGGCCACCACCTTCCGCTTCGACGCATCCGACCTGATGCCGGGCGAGATTGGCGCAGGCGCATTCTGGACAGGGATGGTGGATTACACCACCCAAGGCGGCGCGGAAGGCGTTGCCAACATGATCCAGGATCGCTGGGACGCGATGCGCTAGGGCGCGCAAAATTCAGACAGGGCCGCGCACAAGCGGCCCTGTCTGCATGATACATTCAATCTTTCATAAAGACTGCGCGTGGCCATGGTGAAACCCACCGGCCCACAGGGAGGGGATAAATGTCACCAGTCATTCAGGGGATATTGACCATCATCATTGGTGTCGGGGGGTGCGTGGGGTATTTCTACTTCTCGAACATGCTGCTCGACAAGGTGATCTTCCCGGCGAGAGGGCCAAATACAGGGCGCAATATCAACCGTGCCAATCAAGTGCGCCCGTGGCTGTTTCTGTTTCCGGCCATGTTCGCGTTGGGGCTGTATCTGGCCTATCCGGTGGTGGGGTCTTTCTGGCGGTCAATGTTCGACCGCTCTGGGGCGAATTTCATCGGGTTGGGCAACTATGTCGCGCTGTTTGCCGAAGGCAGCTTTCGCACAGCGGTGTTGAACAACCTGCTCTGGGTGTTGTTCGTGCCTGCGATGGCGACCTTTCTGGGGCTGCTGGTCGCGCAACTGACCGACCGGCTGAGTTGGGGCAATATCGCCAAATCCCTGATCTTCATGCCGATGGCCATTTCCTTTGTCGGCGCATCGCTGATCTGGAAATTTGTCTATTCCGCCAATCCCGATATCGGCATCATCAACTCGATCCGCGATTCAATGGGCATGACCGTTCTCGACCCGCTGCAAATTCGGTTCTGGAACAACTTTCTGCTGATGTTCATTCTGGTCTGGATTCAGACTGGCTTTGCGATGGTTATTCTATCGGCTGCCCTGCGCGGCATTCCCGAAGAAACCATCGAAGCTGCGATCATTGACGGGGCAAACCCGTTTCAGGTGTTTTTCAAGATCAAAGTCCCGCAGATCATGGGCACGATTGTGGTGGTCTGGACGACGATCACTATTCTGGTGCTCAAGGTGTTCGACATCGTCTACACCATGACGGGCGGCAATTTCGGCACGCATATCCTGCCCAGTTACATGATGACCTACATGTTCCGCGATGACGGTCGGGCGACGGCTGTGGCCTTCGTGATCATGCTTCTGGTGCTGCCGGTTATGATCTGGAACATCCGCCAAGCGCGCAACGAAATGCGCTGAGGGAAGGGCAAGACATGGACAATATTGCAGGACAGAATAAGGGCGGAAAGCTTGCGGTCAATATCACGGTCATCATTCTGGTGCTGCTGTGGCTGTTGCCGACAATCGGGCTGTTTGTGTCATCCTTTCGGGACCGCGACCAGATTTCGAATTCCGGCTGGTGGCAGGCGCCCTTCGCGGTCGATCTGAATTTCCGCGCCCGTGTCGCAGCCGATGACGCGCGACAGGAAGGCGACATTTTCGTGCTCGAAGGCAATGTTTTCGCGGACCCCAGCCTGTCAGCCCGCTTTCCTGACGCGGAAGGGGTTGTCGCAGCATATGGCACGCGCGCCGTGGCCCCGGATGAATTTGCCCCCGGCGAGGTGTCGGAACTGCGCACAGGCGGCACAGTTGTTGTGAACCGCGATGGGACATACCGCGTCGAATCGCCCGAAGAAATAGCGCGCGGTCCAACCCTGTATTTCGAGGCCCGAACGCCGCCGCGATTTACGCTCGCCAATTACGAAACCGTGCTGCGCGCAGATGGCATGGATCGCGCCTTTATCAATACGCTGACAGTAACCATACCAGCCACGATCATTCCGATTCTGATTGCGGCATTCGCGGCCTATGCGCTGGCATGGATGGATTTCCCCGGTCGGGGGCTGCTGATTGCGGCTGTGGTGGGGTTGCTGGTCGTGCCGTTGCAACTGGCGTTGGTGCCGTTGTTATCGCTGCACACCAATATCGGCATAGGGCAAAGTTTCTTAGGCATATGGCTGGCACATACGGGGTTCGGGTTGCCCTTGGCGGTGTATCTGTTGCGAAATTATATGGTCGGATTGCCCCGCGATATCATTGAATCGGCCAAGGTCGATGGCGCGACGGACTTCCAGATCTTCGTGCGCATCATCCTGCCGCTCAGTTTTCCGGCACTTGCCTCTTTCGCCATCTTCCAGTTCCTGTGGACATGGAATGACCTGCTGGTGGCAAAAGTATTCTTGCCATCGGGCGCAGAATCTCAGGTCATGACGGTGAAGATTGCCGATGACCTGCTGGGCTCTCGTGGGGGGGATTGGGGCATTCTGGCCACTGCGGCCTTTGTCTCGATCGCGGTGCCGCTGGTCGTCTTCTTCACAATGCAACGCTATCTGGTGCGCGGTCTGCTGGCCGGCTCCGTCAAGTAAGGACAATATTCGTGAGTGCACAAACCCTGTTGCAGCCCGAACAAGGGCTGGAGCTTTATCCCGACTGGTGGCGCGGCGCGGTGATCTATCAGATCTACCCCCGCAGCTTTCAAGACAGCAATGGCGACGGTATCGGCGATCTGCGCGGAATCGTGGAACGCCTGCCTTACATCGCCAGTCTTGGCGTCGATGTCATCTGGATCAGCCCGTTCTTCACCTCTCCGATGAAGGATTTTGGCTATGATGTGTCGGATTACTGCGATGTGGACCCGATGTTCGGCACATTGTCGGATTTCGACGCGCTGGTGGCGACAGCGCATAAGCTGGGCATAAAGGTGTTGATTGATCTGGTGTTGTCGCATTCCTCGGACCAGCATCCGTGGTTTAAGGAAAGCCGTTCCAGCCGCGACAACCCCAGATCGAACTGGTATGTCTGGGCCGATGCCAAGCCAGATGGCACGCCGCCCAATAACTGGCTGTCCATATTTGGTGGCTCGGCCTGGGCGTGGGACGCGACGCGCCTGCAATATTACCTGCACAACTTCCTAGCGTCGCAGCCCGATCTGAACTTTCACGAATCGGCTGTGCAGGAAGAATTGCTGAATATTGCGCGGTTCTGGCTGGAACGTGGGGTCAACGGGTTCCGTCTGGATACGATCAACTTCTACGTCCACGACTATGACCTGCGCGACAACCCGCCCCTGCCACCGGAGCGGCGCAATGCCTCCATCGCGCCTGCGGTGAACCCGTATAACCATCAAGAACATATCTACGACAAGAACCGCCCCGAAAATCTGGAATTCCTGCGCCGTTTTCGCGCAGTTCTGGACACATATGACGCCGCTGCCGTGGGCGAGGTGGGTGATGCGCAGCGCGGCCTAGAGATTTTGGGCGAATACACATCGGGCGGCGACAAGGTGCAGATGTGCTACGCGTTCGAGTTTCTGGCAGCGGATGTCCCATCGGCTGCGCGCATTGCAGCCGTGCTGCGCCATATGGACCATGTCGCCCCCGAAGGCTGGGCATGCTGGGCGTTTTCCAACCATGACGTCATGCGCCATGTCACCCGCTGGGACTTGTCGCCTGCGGCATCCCGCGTTTACGCAACCTTGATGATGTGCATGCGCGGGTCGGTCTGTCTGTATCAGGGCGAGGAGTTGGGCCTGCAAGAAGCGGATTTGCATTTCGATGACCTGCAAGACCCGTATGGCATTCAGTTCTGGCCCGAATACAAGGGCCGCGACGGGTGTCGCACACCGATGGTCTGGACGGCGGATTACCAGAATGGGGGCTTCTCTGGCGGCAAGCCGTGGTTGCCAGTCGCACGCGAGCATCTGGGGCTAGCAGTCGATGCGCAAGAGCGCGCGCCAGATGCGTTGCTGCACCATTACCGCCGGGCGATTGCCTTTCGTCAGGCGCACCGCGCACTGGGTCGGGGCAGTATGCGCAACTTGCATGTCTCGGGCGATGTGCTGTCTTTCTTCCGCGAGGAGGCGGGGGAAGAGCTGTTCTGTGCGTTCAACCTGAGCCACGACCCCGCCACGCTGTATTTGCCAGAGGGGAACTGGGTCACAGTCGGGCAGGAATTGAACAGCTCTGGTCCGGGCGAGGACGGACTGGTGCATCTGGGACCATGGCAGCCTTGTCTGGTCGTCAAAAGATAACAACAAGGGAGGAGACACCATGGCCGATCTGAAGCTGACCGATGTCGAGAAGGCATATGGCGAGGTCAAAGTCCTGTCCGATATCAATCTGGATATCAAACAAGGCGAACTGATTGTGTTTGTCGGGCCGTCGGGCTGCGGGAAATCCACGCTTTTGCGCATGATCGCGGGGCTGGAAAAGATCACGGGCGGCGAGTTGCAGATTGACGGGATGGTGGTGAATGACATCCCGCCATCGCAGCGCGGCATTGCCATGGTGTTTCAATCCTATGCGCTTTATCCGCATATAACCGTGCGCGACAACATGTCCTTCGCGCTGAAGATCGCCAAGAAATCCAAATCCGAGATTGATGAGGCCGTGAACCGTGCTGCTGATATCCTGCAACTTGGCCCTTATCTGGACCGCCTGCCCAAGGCGCTGTCAGGTGGGCAGCGCCAGCGGGTTGCGATTGGCCGGTCCATCGTGCGCGACCCGAAAGTCTATCTGTTTGACGAACCGCTCTCGAACCTTGATGCCGCGCTGCGCGTGGCCACACGCATCGAGATTGCGAAGCTGAAAGAATCGATGCCCAATTCGACTATGGTCTATGTGACTCATGATCAGGTCGAGGCGATGACTTTGGCCACCCGTATCGTCGTGCTGGCAGGCGGCGGGATCGCGCAGGTTGGCACGCCACTGGAGCTGTACGAGCGGCCCAATGGCGAATTTGTCGCGCAATTCATCGGCTCTCCGGCGATGAACCTGCTGGCGGGCGAGATTGTGGGCACAGGCGCACAAACCCATGTCAACCTAGAGGGGGGCGGCAGCGCGGTTGCCAATATTCCCACCACAGACGCCGATATGGGGCTAAAGGTCAATCTTGGGGCGCGCCCCGAAGATCTGGTCGCCACAGAGGGCGACGATTACCTGTATGCGGGCGAAGTCGAGTTGCTGGAAGCTTTGGGCGAATTGACTGTGCTGTATTTCAAGCCCGACTCCGCTGCGCTTGCCCCTGTTCTTGCCAAACTGGCCGGTATTCACACCGACCTGAAAGGGCGCAAGGTCAAACTGAAAGCTGATCCATCGAAGATACACCTGTTTCACAACAAGGTGTCGCTTCTGTATCGCTGATATTGGTGTCGAAAGAAAGTTGGCCGCACCCGAACAGGTGCGGCTTTTTCATGCGTGCTTATGCGCTGCGAAATTCACGCAGCAAGAAGTCGGGCACATGGTCGCCCATGCCCACAACCGCGCCGCGATTGTCTTGGCGCTGACGGGACTGGCCACGCCCGCCGCGGGCCGACTTCGCCTCATCCAGATTGTAAAGATTGGCATTCTGCGCATCTTTGGTTTCCGGCTTTGCCGCAGCTTGCGCGGGGGCTTTCTCCGGGGCGGGTGGGTTTCCGGGTGCAGCCACCTTGTCCTGAGCCTTGGCCTTTTCGGGGGCCTTGGCCTTTTCAGGGGCCTTGGACTTGGAAACGGAATGCGCACGCCGCGGCGCCGCTTCTTCTGACTTCGGCTCTGGCGCGGGTTTGCCAATATCCATTTGCGGGGCTACGCCACGCGGCAATTGCCGTTCCAGAAGTTGCTCGATCGCGTCGAGGTATTTCTGGTCAGAAGGCACCATCAGCGAAACGGCCTTGCCGGACCGACCCGCGCGACCGGTGCGCCCGATGCGGTGCACATAATCTTCTGGGTGCGACGGTAGGTCGAAATTGAACACATGGCTGACGGATGGCACATCGAGGCCGCGCGCGGCCACGTCTGATGCGATCAACAGCCGCAATTCGCCTGCGCGAAACCGCTCTAGCGTGCGGGTACGAAGTGACTGGTCAAGGTCGCCATGAATGGGGGCCGCATCCAGCTTGTGCTTGGTCAGGGACTTGGCCAGAATATCAACTTCGACCTTGCGGTTGCAAAAGATGATCGCGTTCTCCAGCTTGTCGCCCTCGGCCTCGATAATCGCCCGCAGCGCTTCGCGTTTGATCTTGGCAGCACCGTCGCGGCGCGTGGCGGGCAGTTCGATCAGTTCCTGCGCGATGGTTTCAGACGCAGTGGCCTGACGCGCAATCTCGATCCGTGCCGGGTTTGACAGGAAGGTGTTGGTAATCCGCTCGATCTCAGGCGCCATCGTTGCGGAATAGAAGAATGTCTGGCGCGTAAAGGGTGTCAGGCCAAAAATCCGCTCGATATCGGGGATGAAGCCCATATCCAGCATGCGGTCTGCCTCATCTACCACCATCACTTCGACACCGGTCAGTAACAGTTTGCCGCGCTCGAAATGGTCCAGCAACCGGCCCGGTGTGGCAATCAGAACATCAACACCACGGTCGATCAGCTTGTCCTGTTCACCAAAGGCCACGCCGCCGATCAGCAGCGCCTTGGTCAAGCGGGTGTGTTTGGCGTATGTATCGAAATTCTCGGCCACTTGGGCGGCCAACTCGCGTGTGGGGGCCAGCACAAGGCTGCGCGGCATCCGTGCGCGCGCGCGTCCACGGCCCAGCCGAGTGATCAGCGGCAGCACAAAAGACGCGGTCTTGCCGGTCCCTGTCTGCGCGATTCCCAGCACATCGCGCCCTTCAAGCGCGTGGGGGATGGCTTGCGCCTGAATCGGTGTGGGGGTTGTGTAGCCAGCTTCAGCGATGGCTTTCAGGACCTTCGGGTCCAGCTTCAGATCAGAAAATTGGGTCATATGCGTCCATTTGATACGGCATCGGGCCGCGATCGGTTCTAGGACGTTTGATTACTACGCCCCGCTAGCGGATATGCCACCCGAGAGCGGCATAGCCACGCTATCTAAGCCATTCGTTCAAAAAGGTCAATCTTCAAGGGGTTTGTCAGGGATATGCCGTCATCAATTTCACGCAAAGCCGTGTTTGACCAGTTGCGAAAGGAAAATATCCGCGCTAAAGACGCGCCAGTTGTGCGGGTGTGGCGGAATGGTAGACGCGAGGGTCTCAAACACCCTTTCCGCAAGGAGTGTCGGTTCGACTCCGACCACCCGCACCATTTTAATCTGACATGTACCACGTTATCAGCGCAGGCGTTTCGCGCCGTCGCGGTCGTTTTTCGGCGTGGTGCCAAACATTTTCACGTAGTTTCGCGCAAAACTGTTGGGGTTGAACCCATAATCCAGCCCGATACTGGTGATCGGGCGCGTGCTGACCAGAACGTCATAACGCGCGGTTTCCAGACGCAATTCCAGATATAATTGCTTCGGGGTCTTGTGCAGTTCGCTCATGAACAGCCGCTCTAGCTGGCGTTGCGACACGGCCACCTTTGTCGCTATCTCGGAAATCGGCAGCGGCTCATCCATAAAGGCGTCCATCAACTCCAACGCAAGTTGCACCTTCGGGGTGCTACTGAGGTATTTCAGCCGTGTGGGCAATTTCTGCGCCACCCTGCCCGCGCGCGTGCCGTCGAGAATCAGCCGCGCCGAGATTTCTTCGGCAAGCGTGGCGGGGCCTGTCATCCTGAGGTGGTTGAGCATCAGATCAGCGGCGGACAGCCCGCCTGCACAGGTGGCAATCTTCGGGCTACAAGTGAACAAGGAAGAGGTGACAGTGATGCCAGGGAAATTCTGTTCAAGATATGGGGTATCTTCCCAATGCGCCGAAACAGTCTGCCCCGATAAAAGCCCCGCTTGCGCCAGACGCACAACGCCAGAGGACAGACCCCAGATTTCGTGGCCGTAGCGCATGGCCTTGTGCAAAAACGACGAATGCGCGCCATTGCGCGTGTGGCAGACCCCGTCACCGGACACGACCACGATCCGGTCATCGCGCCCCAAGGCCGCAATCGGGCGGCTTGGATCAATGCCTACCCCGTTCGAGGCCGTGACCCGCGCATCGCCCAGCGAGGACACCCAATAGCTGTATTGCGTGCTGCTGGTCAGCTTGTTGGCCAGACGCAGCACTTCAATCGCCGAGGTGAAGGGCAACATCGCAAAGCCGTCTTCGATCAGGAAAACGAAAGCGGGCGGCGCAACTGTCATCCGGGGCGGCCTTGGGCAAGGGTTTGTCGTAGTCTCACACGCCGCCCGCCCCAAGTCGAGAGGGCATGATCAGGGCGACATCTCGGCCAGTGCGCGGTCACGCAGGCGCGCACCATCGGGGTCGAACGGGGCGCGGTCCAGAATGCGGGCCGTGTGCGGCCTGCCCAGAATGGCCACTTGCACCATCCCATCAGCGGGGCGCCTGTCGGCACTCACATACGCGATGGCCAGCGATTTCTGCACGGCATAACCATACGCCCCTGACGACACCTGCCCAAGGGGCGTGCCATCGGGCAGAAACACGGGCTCGCCGCCCTGTGCATCGGCATCGTCCACGTCGATTTCTAACATGACCATCTGTTCACGCGGGGCGGTGTTGCGGATAGAAAGCCATGCGTCCTTGTTCAGAAACTCCTTGTCGGCGCAAATCAGCCCGTCCAGCCCTGATTCCTGTGGCCAGTATTCGGGGCTGTAATCGCGGCCCCAACTGCCATAGCCCTTCTCGACCCGCAGGCTCATCAGTGCGCGACTGCCGACGGGGCCTGCGCCAACCGCGCGGCCTGCCTCTAGCAAGGCGCTATAAAGCGTGACCTGATCCGCTGCCGCGCAATGCAATTCCCAGCCCAGATCGCCGGCGAAGGACACCCGAAGGGCCACGCACTCCACCCCAGCCACGGTAATCCGCTGCGAGCGGAAAAAGGGAAAGGTCGCGTTTGATAAATCCGCATTGGTCAGCCGCGCCAGCAGGTCGCGCGCGCGGGGTCCGGCAATGTTGAACCCGCACATGCTGTCGGTCAGGCTGTCGAAACTGGTGCCATCCGGCAGCGGCACATCGTGGAAAAAACGGGTGTGATACCGCTCTGCCATGCCCGACCCGATAACCCAGAATTCCTGCGCGCCCAGCCGTGTGACAGTGAAGTCCCCTGCCACCCCGCCACGCTTGCCGATCAGCGGCGTCAGGCAGGACCGGCCCACGCGGGTCGGCATACGGTTGGCGAATATGGCATTCAACCAGTCTTCGGCCCCTGCCCCCGCCACGCGGTATTTGGCGAAATTCGAGATGTCGATGATGCCTGCATCCTCGCGCAGCATCCGCGCCTCTCGGCCCACGCTGTCAAACCACGGCTGGCGCGTGAAACCGGCGCTGTCGGGGGTGTTTGCGTCGAAATAGAGCGGGTGTTCCCAGCCGTAATTCAGCCCGAACACAGCGCCCAATTCCTGTTGCACCGCATAGGCGGGGCGGGTGCGGGCGGGGCGGCCTGCGCTTCGTTCCTCGCCGGGGAAGTGGATTTTGAAACGGTTGGCATATTGGTCCGCCACCCGCGCGCGGGTGAAATCCTTGCCCGCCCAATGCCCGAAGCGCGCCATGTCCCAACCGAACAGGTCCAATGATGGCTCGCCCTGCACGATCCATTCCGCCGCCAGCCTGCCAAGGCCGCCTGACTGGCTGAAGCCGGGGATGATGCCGCAGCAACAGAAATAGCCGCGCATTTCCGGCACTGGCCCCATCAGTGCGGACGAATCCGGCGACCAGATCATCGGGCCATTGATAACGCGCTTGATGCCTGCCGTGCCGACCACCGGAACACGGTCGATGGCGCGCAGGATGTTGTCCTCGATCCGGTCTAGATCATCGGCGAACAACTCATGCCCGAAGCCCAGCGGCGTGCCATCCTCGGCCCAGAACCGCACATCTTTTTCATAGGCCCCGACCAGCAACCCCTGCCCTTCCTGACGCAAGTAATACTCGCCATCCCGGTCCGCGACCGAGGGCAAGCGCCGGCCCAGTGCGGCCACTTCCGCGATGGTTTCGGTCACGAAATACTGGTGCTCGGTCGGGACAAGCGGCAGGCTCAACCCTGCCAATGCAGCCACTTCGCGTGCCCAAAGCCCCGCCGCATTGATAACCCAAGGCGTGCGGATGTCACCGCGTTCGGTGCGCACGATCCAAGTGCCATCCGGCTGCGCCTCGGTTCCTGTCACAGGGGTGAAGCGGTGAATTTCCGCGCCGCGCTGGCGCGCGCCCACGGCATAGGCATTGGTCACGCCCGACGGATCAACATTTCCGCCATCGGGTTCAAACATGATGCATTGCACCCCTTCGAAATTGACCAGCGGGTGCAACCGCTCTGCCTCATCGCGCGAGACTTCATGGAAATTCATCCCGTAGCGGCGCGCCTTCGCTTCTTGCAGGCGTAACTGATGCACGCGCGCCTCTGTCTGCGCCAGATACAGCGATCCGGGCTGGAACACGCCGCAGGACTGGCCGGTTTCTGCCTCCAACTCCTTATAGAGCTGCATCGTGTAATGTTGCAGCCGCGAAATGTTGGTGCTGTCATGCAGCCCGTGAATATTCGCCGCCGCGTGCCATGTGGAGCCAGAGGTCAACTCGCTGCGTTCCAGCAACACCACATCGGACCAGCCCAGTTTGGCAAGATGATACAGGATCGAGCAACCGATGACGCCGCCGCCAATGACAACGGCCTGCGCATGGGTGGGAAGGGGTTTTGCGTGTGTCATGGCTCGGCGGTTCCGATCTGTTCCTTGCGGGTGGTAACATAGGCGTCCAGTTCCTCGCGGATGGCGGGGTCGAGGGCGGGTTCTTCATATTCAGCCAGCGCGCGTTGCCAGATTTCAGTCGCGCGGGTCAGCGCGGTTTTCGCCCCCGCCGCCTGCCAGCCGCCGTAATTCGTCCAGTCTGACAAAAGCGGCTCGTAAAATGCGGTCTGATAGCGCGCGATGGTGTGCTCGGTGCCAAAGAAATGCCCGCCTGTGGGCACAGCCGCGATGGCGTCAAAGCCAAGTTCTGCCTCAGAAAAATCGACCGGCTTCAACACCTCGATCATGTTTTGCAAAATCTCTATATCGAGGATCAGCTTTTCATAAGATGCGGTCAGACCCCCCTCCAACCACCCCGCCGCGTGATAGATCAGGTTGCCGCCACCCAACACCGCCCCCCATGTGGACATGCTGGTTTCATAGGCGGCCTGCAAATCGACCGCATTCGACGCATTGGCGTTCGAGGTCCGGTAAGGCAGCCCATAGCGCCGCGCCAGTTGTCCGGCGATCAGATTGGCCTTGGTGTTTTCCGGTGTGCCAAAGGCGGGCGCGCCCGATTTCATATCCACATTTGACGTGAACGCGCCGTAAATTACCGGCGCGCCGGGGCGCACAAGCTGGGTCAGGACCACGCCAAACAGCGCCTCGGCGTTTTGCTGGGCCATTGCTGCGGGCAGGGTCACAGGCGTCATTGCGCCCATCAACGTAAAGGGCGTGATCGAGACGGGCTGGCCATGTTCGGCCATTGCGATCAGCCCTTCGCCCATTTCCTCGTCAAACAGGCGTGGCGAGTTGACCGATATGATGGTCGTCACACCGGGGCTATGCGCCATATCCGCGACCGAGATGCCGCGCGCAATCGCCATCATGTTGATTCCGTCCATCACCCGCCCCCGCCCGATGGCCGAGACATGAAAGGACAATTCGCTCAGGCGCAAGTTGGCCAGATAGGTGTCGAGATGCCGCGAATTGGCGGGCAGTTCCATGGGCGAGGTAACCTGATTGCCGATCAGGTGAATCGCGTTGAAATACTGGGCCAGACGGATGAAGTTTTCATAATCCGCCATGTTGCCCGCGCGCCGACCGTTCAGGCAGTCATGCACATTGGGCGGGCCTGCAACCAGCCCGAAACATAGGGAATTGCCCCCAATCTCGACGCGGCGCGAAGGGTTGCGGGGGGTCAGGCTGGTGCGGCTTGGCGCTGTTGCCAGCGCGTGATTGACCAGTTCTTCGTCGAAGCGCACCAGTCCGGTGTCGCGGTCGACCTTGGCACCCGCCTTGGCGAACAGGTCCAAAACCGAGGTGCCGATAACCCGAATGCCCAGTTCCGAAAGTATGCGCAGAGAGGTTCGGTGAATCGCCTCAACCCCCTCTGCATCTGCGATTTCCATAGGCGCATAGGGGTTCGTCAGGCTTTGCCACGGCAGTTGCGGCAGGCCCGTACTGGTGCGACCGGCCTTGCTGCGGCGTCCGCCTGCGCGGCGCGGGGCGTTCATGGCTGGCCCCGCAAGGGTGCAGCGTGGCGGGGCAGGGTGCAGGCGAACATCGCGTTTCCTTCCTGTGCAGGACAGAAGAAGCATACTGCGAAGATGCGCCGGCACAGGCTGCAAAAGACGACATTTTGCCCAATCCACGCGCCAAATTGCGCCATGCTGGTGTTCGCCACCTGACGAAAAATTCCCGCGCCCCAAGCGATGCTTTCGCGAGTGGCGGCTTTGCGGGATTTTGCAGGCATTGCGTTTCCGGGTGCAAAGCCGCGCAGCGTCGGGCCGCGGTGCGGCGATCTCCAGCTTGATCTATAGCACTTTATGCCAGCCAAATCCGAGCAAGATCAGAGCGTTGTGCTGGTGGCAGCCAAATCGCCGTGCCCGTGGGCGGCCCGGCGATGCGCGGCGGGCTGACGCCCTTGATTCCGCGCTTGGGGACAGTCCGCAAAACCCTCCAAGCAGTCATAGGTATCTTGTGTCAGGCGGCAAACACTACGGGCGGCGCACCACATCCGGCACACCAAGCGAGTCGATCAGGCGGGCAGTTTCACGGTGGATCAGGGCGATATTGCTGTCGCGCACTGTTGGCAGGGCATGGCGCGCGCGGCGCAGCGCGC
This sequence comes from Roseinatronobacter monicus, assembly GCF_006716865.1. NCBI lineage: Bacteria > Pseudomonadati > Pseudomonadota > Alphaproteobacteria > Rhodobacterales > Paracoccaceae > Roseinatronobacter > Roseinatronobacter monicus. Next base: position 3,260,212 of record NZ_VFPT01000001.1, read on the forward strand.
CATAGTCGAGCGTTGCGGTTATCAGTTCCGGCTCTGCCCCCGCAATCGCCAGCAGTTTTCCGAACGGGTCCAGTATCCGCGAGCCGCCCCAGAATGTCAGGTCTGCCTCGCGCCCCGTGCGATTGGCCATCATCGAGGGCAGCCCATACATGACCGAATAAAACTCCATCGTGCGCGCCCATCCGGCGGGGTTATCAAACTCCTCGCCCACCGCCTCGATCCCGGACGAGGCGGGGCAGGCCAGCAGCGTTGCGCCATGCAGACAGGCCAGATGCACCAGCGCGGGGTTCCATGCATCGGCGCAGATCATCAGACCCAGCCGCCACTGATCGTCAAGCGCCCATGTGTCGACAAACCGCCCCGAGGCATAATGCTTGCCCTCTTCCAGCAGGCGATAATTGGGCAGGTTGATCTTGCGGTGCAGCGTGACCAGTTCCCCCGCCCGCAACACTGCGGTCGTGTTGTAGAATTGTGCGGCTGGCCCCTCCTCGATAAAGCCCGGACAGATGGTCATATCGCCAGCCAGTTCTGACAGGGCGATCAGCCTCGGATCGGTGCGGGGCATGGCGAAATCCAGCAGGCGCATCGCGCCATAATGGCCCGTCAGCGACAATTCCGGCAGCAACAGGAACGCGACCCCAGCGGCGCGCGCTTGGGCGATCCATTCGCGGTGCATTTCGAAATTGGCCTCCAGATCGGTTGGATCAGATGCAAATTGTGCGATTCCGACTTTCATCTGCAAGATGTCCTTCTGTGCGGCCCCAAGCGGCGAGAATGGCGTCCGGGCGGGGTGCGCGCAAGCCCCGTTGGCACTTCTCTTTTGTCGCGTGCTGGGGCAAGGTCGCGCCGAATGGCAGCTCATGGCCCGAAGGATGGTGGTGTTGATGACAGCGGTGATGATTCAGGGCTGCGGCTCTAATGTCGGGAAATCCATGCTGGTGGCGGGGCTGTGTCGTGCGGCGCGGCGGCGGGGGCTGCGGGTGGCCCCGTTCAAACCACAAAACATGTCGAACAATGCCGCTGTCACTGCTGACGGGGGCGAAATCGGGCGCGCGCAGGCCTTGCAGGCGCTGGCCTGCGGGCTGGCACCGATAACGGATATGAACCCTGTCCTGCTGAAACCCGAAAGCGAACGCGGCGCGCAGGTTATCGTGCAGGGCAAGCGCCTGACCACAGCGATGGCGCGCGATTACGCGCGCCTGAAACCGCAGCTTATGGGGGCGGTGCTGGATAGTTTTCAGCGGTTGCGTGCGGCGCATGATCTGGTCATTATTGAGGGGGCGGGCAGCCCGGCCGAGGTTAATCTGCGCGCCGGTGATATCGCCAATATGGGGTTCGCGCGGGCCGCAGATGTGCCCGTTGTGCTGGTGGGGGATATCGACCGGGGCGGCGTGATTGCGCAACTCATTGGCACACAGGCCGTGATAGATGCGGATGACGCGGCGATGGTCGTGGGGTTTCTTATCAACAAATTTCGCGGTGATCCGCAGCTTTTTGACGACGGGTATCAGTTGATTTCCCAGCGCACCGGCTGGCGCGGGTTCGGGGTGGTGCCTTGGTTTGACCGCGCGCATTTGCTGCCTGCCGAAGATGCGCTTGATCTGGCGTCTGGGCCATCGGGGGGCGGGACCAAGATTGCTTGTCTGGCCTTTTCGCGCATTGCCAATTTCGACGACCTTGATCCGCTGGCCGCCGAAGAGAATGTCGATCTGGTGATTGTGCGCGCGGGTGAGGCGATACCGGGGGATGCGCGGCTGGTGATCTTGCCCGGCTCGAAATCCACGCGCGGCGATCTGGCTTTTTTGCGCGCACAAGGGTGGGATATCGACTTGCAGGCCCATATCCGGCGCGGCGGGCATGTGCTGGGTATTTGCGGCGGGTATCAGATGCTGGGTCAGGTTGTGCGCGACTCCGAAGGGATCGAGGGGGAAGCGGGCGACACTGCCGGGCTGGGCATACTCGATGTCGAAACCACGATGTCGCCCGACAAGCGGCTGACACGCGTTGCGGCGCAACATGTGGCCACGGGGCTGGAGGTGATGGGATACGAGATACATATCGGGCGCACCATTGGCCCTGATCGTGCGCGCCCCTTCGCAACAGTGAACGGCGAGAGCGAGGGCGCGATCTCGGCCAACGGACAGATCACGGGCACATATCTGCATGGGCTGTTTGCATCCGACATGTTCCGCGCACAGTTTCTGGCAGGTTTGGATATTGCGGCATCCGGGATGGTGCATGGCGCGGTGATCGAGCAGGCCCTTGATGCGCTGGCCGATCATGTCGAGGCGCATATTGATGTCGCGGGGATTCTGGCGTTGTCGCGATGACGTCACATGGCCCCTCGCGCATGTGTTTCAGGCGTGCTCGGGGCGGTTCATGAACCGTTTGGGCCTGCCCATTCTGTAGGGGCTTGTGCCCCCATTTCGGTCTGGCGACATGTCACTTCCAGCGCGGGGGGCGCGCCGGTCCGGTGGCAGGTGCCATCCATCATAGGCCCGTGCGACGGTGGTCGGATGGAACGTGTCTGTCCGACAAAAACACATGTTTTCCTGCGATTACTGGCAAGCCGCGCGGCACCACTCTGACCCACACCCCGCACAGCGCAGGATGGAAAAGCACAGCACATTGCACGCGCCGTCGCGCGCATAGGTTATGTGGTGGGTCAGGCTGCGGATCAGAAACCAGCCATAACCCCCTTCTGAAAACGCCATCGGGTCGGGTGCGGTTAAGCCTGCCCCTGAGGGGTCAAAGGCAACGCCGGTGTCGGACAAACGACATTCTACCGATATGTCACGTATCACGAGGTGACAGTCGATCCGTCCATCGCCCCCCATATTCCCATGCCGGACGATATTGGACAACGCTTCGGACAAAACCAGATCAAGGTCGTCCACCGTTTCGCAAGGCAGGTCTTGCACGGTCAGGAAATCATGTATGTGTTGCAGCGTGCCGCGCACCTCGGTCAGGTTTGCCCAGCACGCGAGACGCAGCGTGCGGCTTGGATCGGTTTGCCCGGCCTGTGCGTGTTCCTTGCCAAAGGATCGCTCTGCCGCTTTGGTCCGCAGTCCCCCGCAACCGGATATGGCTGAAGCAACCTGCGTCATCCGGCAGCGGTGATCTGCGTGACGTCGATATCCTTTGCATCCGGAGCGCAGTCGTGAATGCGAAAAACAGTGTCCATCCGCGTCAGGCGGAACAATTTGCGCACAGCCGGAGAGAGCGCCGCTATTTCAAGCGGGCGCGACGGTCCAAGCAGTTTCATGACGCCCACAATCGCCCCAAGGCCGCTGCTGTCCAGAAACTGCAAATGTTTCAGGTTAAGGATAACGCGCGTGCCATCTTTCACTGTGACATCACGTATGATGTCCTTGAACACGATGGCAACTGCGGCATCAAGGCGCGACTCCCGCACAGTGATGACAAGCGCCCCATCAGCCTGCCCCAGTGTCACCTGCATATTCGCCCCTTTCCTGAGCTTCGATATGGTGAGATTAAAGGCAAAGTGTTACCAAAGAGTTGTCGGACAGGTCATCGGAGAGCTGAAACATGCATGAAGTAGCCATTCTGGGTGCCGCGCGCACGGCGATGGGCGGTTTGCAGGGTATTTTTGCCGGTCTGGGGGCACCCCCACTTGGGGGCGCAGCAATTGGCGGCGCGTTGCGCGATTCGGGCCTTGAGGCGGGGCAGGTTGAAGAGCTGCTGATGGGGTGCGTCCTGCCAGCAGGCCAGGGGCAGGCCCCGGCACGGCAGGCCGGATTCGCCGCAGGGCTGGACCAGTCAGTGCCCGCAACCACACTGAACAAGATGTGCGGGTCCGGCATGAAAGCGGCGATGATCGGGCATGACCAGATTGCGCTGGGGCAGACAGGCATCATGATCGCGGGCGGCATGGAAAGCATGTCTGATGCGCCTTACCTTTTGCCAAAGATGCGCAGTGGCGCACGGCTGGGGCATGGGCAGGTGATTGATCATATGTTTCTGGACGGGCTGGAAGATGCCTATGACAAGGGCCGGTTGATGGGCACATTTGCCGAGGATTGCGCCACGCATTACCAGTTCACCAGCGAAGCACAGGACGACTATGCGTTGCGGTCCCTGTCAAACGCGCTTGACGCGCAGGCACAGGGCGCGTTTGTGCGCGAGATTGCCCCTGTCACCGTGCCGTCGCGCAGTGGCGAGGCCATCATGCTGGAAGACGAGCAGCCGAAATCTGCCCGCCCTGACAAGATACCCCACCTCAAGCCCGCGTTTCGCAAGGATGGCACAGTAACGGCGGCCAACAGCTCATCCATCTCGGACGGGGCGGCGGCGCTGGTGCTGGCGTCGCGCAATGCGGCCGAAGCGCAGGGCATCGCACCGCGCGCCTTTATCCGGGGCCATGCCAGCCATGCGCAGGCACCCGGCTGGTTCACCACGGCCCCTGTTCCGGCGGCGCGCAAACTGCTGGACAGGCTGGGCTGGTCGGTGTCCGATGTCGATCTGTGGGAAGTGAATGAGGCGTTTGCGGTCGTGCCCATGGCCTTTATGCATGAGATGGGCTTGCCGCGTGATGTGGTCAATGTGAATGGCGGGGCCTGTGCGCTGGGGCATCCGATTGGCGCGTCTGGCGCGCGGATCATGGTTACGCTTCTGAACGCACTGGAAGCGCGCGGGCTGAAACGCGGGATCGCGGCCATCTGTATTGGCGGCGGCGAAGGCACGGCAATTGCAATCGAGCGGCCCTGAGGCCGACCAAATGCGGCCTTGCCCCCATCGAGGGGGCGCGGCCGCGTCGCAAGGCGGCTGCGCCGCTTGCTCCCGCTTCACTGAAAGGACACCGAATGCTGGATTATGATGCGCTTGCAGCGCGGATCGAGGCCCTGACCGAGGGCGAGACGGATGCTGTGGCCCTGATGGCGACACTGGCTTGTGAGGTGCATCATTCCGATGCGCGCTTCGACTGGACCGGGTTCTACCGCGTCACAGCCCCTGAGATGCTGAAAATCGGCCCGTATCAGGGCGGGCATGGCTGTCTTGTGATCCCGTTTTCGCGCGGGGTCTGCGGCGCTTGCGCGCGCACGGGCGAGGTGCAGCTTGTGCCGGATGTTGAAGGTTTTGCCGGGCATATCGCCTGCGCCAGTTCCACCCGTTCAGAACTGGTGCTGCCGGTGCGTGATGGCGCGGGGCGACTGATTGCGGTGTTTGACATCGACAGTGACCAGCCCGATGCCTTTACCGAGGCTGACGCTGCGGCGCTGGGGGCGATCTTGTCGCATGTGTTTTCAAGGCCGCTGACATGAGCGCTGTAATCGACTGGGAAGATGCCTTTGCGAACGGGGCTTATATCGACGGGGCGGCGGCGTATCCGCCCCGCTGGGAACAGGCAGCGCAGGCGTTTCGGGCTGGCGCAAATATGCGCGCCGATATCGCGTATGGCGACCAACCGCGCGAAAGATATGATCTGTTCCTGCCCGATGCTATGCCGCGCGGCCTCGTGGTGTTCGTGCATGGCGGATATTGGCTGAAATTCGACAAATCCAATTGGTCGCATCTGGCGGCGGGGCCGGTCGCACAGGGCTGGGCGGTGGCATTGCCCAGCTACACGCTTGCGCCCGAAGCGCGCATCCCGCAGATCACTGGTCAGATTGCGCGCGCCATAACCCACGCCGCGGCAGAGGTTGCAGGCCCTGTCTGCCTGACCGGCCATTCGGCAGGCGGGCATCTGGTGACACGCATGGTCTGCGAGGACACCCCCCTGCCGCGCGGTATTCTGGACCGGATCGCGCATGTCCTGTCCATCTCAGGGCTGCATGACTTGCGCCCCTTGCTGCACACGCAGATGAATGCGGAACTCGGGCTGAACGAGGCGACCGCGCGCGATGAGAGCTCTGCCCTGCACAGCCCGCCGATGGACATCGCCGTGACGGCATGGGTCGGCGGGCATGAGCGGCCGGAATTCTTGCGCCAGTCTGCGCTGTTGCGCGAAGCATGGGCGCGCAAGGGCTGTGCCGCGCGCCTGCATGTTGCGCACGGTTTACACCATTTTAATGTGATCGACGGGCTGGCCCAGCCTGACAGCGCGTTGACGCAAGCTGTTTTAGCGCAACTGCCCCCGCGCGCGTAAGACATTTACTTTTTCACCGGTTCGGGGCAACACTTGTGTAAAGCAATAAATCACACAGGGAGAGTGACGCATGACAACCCTCAGGACGACCGCATTGGCGGCCCTGACCGCTGGCGCAATGGTCAGTATGGCGCAGGCAGAGACGGTCACGGTCGGCATGATTACCACATTGTCCGGCGGCGGTGCCGGGCTGGGGGTCGATGTGCGCGACGGGTTTCAACTGGCGCTGGAAATGGCGGGCGAGCATTCGATCAGGCTTGTGGTCGAAGATGATGGCCAGCGCCCGGAACTGGCGGTCCAGATCGCAGAGCGCATGATCCAGTCGGAACGCGCCGATATTCTGACCGGTATCATCTGGTCAAATCTTGCGATGGCGGTGGTGCCCTCGACTGTGGGGCAGGATATCTTTTACATCTCGCCCAATGCTGGCCCCTCGCCACTGGCAGGCGCGAATTGCCATCCCAATTATTTCAATGCGGCATGGCAAAATGACATGCTGCACGAGGCAGCGGGCCAGCATGCCAATGTGCTGGGCTACGAGAACACCTTTATCATGGCCCCGAATTACCCTGCGGGCACGGACGCGCTGATCGGCTTCAAGCGCTATTTTGAGGGGGAACTGGCGGGCGAGTTGTTCACGCAGGTGGGCCAGACCGATTATGCCGCCGAGATTGCGGAAATTCGCGCCTCTGGTGCGGATTCGGTATTTATCTTCCTGCCGGGCGGCATGGGCATTTCATTCATGCGCCAATATGAACAATCCGGCGTTGATCTGCCAATTGTTTCCGCAGGCTTCAGCTTCGATCAGGATGTGCTGCCTGCCATGGGGTCTGCCGCGTTGGGTGTGATCAACACCGCGCAATGGTCGCCCGATCTGGACAATGCTGCCAATGCGGCCTTTGTCGCCGCGTTTGAGCAGGCTCATGGCCGCCTGCCCTCACTCTACGCAAGTCAGGGGTTTGACACGGCGAACCTGATCCTCTCGGCCCTGTCCAGCGCTGATGTCGCGGATAGCGACGCGTTCCGCGACGCCCTGCGCGCCGCTGATTTCGACTCTGTCAGGGGCGATTTCAGCTTTGCCGCCAACCAGCACCCGGTGCAGACCGTCTATGTGCGCGAAGTGGTCGAGGTTGACGGCGTACTGACCAACCGGATCATCGGCACTGCCTTTGAAGAACACCGCGATGTGCATGGTGAAAACTGCCCTATGTAACCGACGCCCTTCGCGCCCCGGCACAGGCCGGGGCTGCCTTTCTTGTCCCCCGAGGTGTTAGATGAGTCTCGCGCTGGTGCTCGAGCAGCTTCTGAATGGCGTGCAGTTCGGGCTGATGCTGTTTCTGATGTCGGCTGGCCTGACGCTGGTGTTCGGCGTTATGGGGCTGATCAATCTGGCGCATGGGTCACTCTATATGATCGGGGCGTTTCTGTGCGCCGCCGTTGCCGGGATGACGGGCAACTTCTGGCTGGGGCTGATGGCGGGCATCGCGGCTGCGGCAGCAGCGGGCGCGTTGATTGAAATTGTCGTGATCCGGCGTCTTTATGCGCGCGACCATCTGGATCAGGTGCTGGCCACATTCGCCCTGATCCTGATCTTGTCGGAAGGGGTGCGCATGATCTTTGGCCCCTTTCCGCTTTACCTCAATGTGCCTGATGCCCTGCGCGGCACTGTCCGTCTGGGGATCGTGGACTACTCATTGTACCGGCTGGCGCTGATCGGCTTTGGCCTTGCTGTGGCCGTTGGCCTATGGGTGCTGATCGCAAAAACACGACTTGGCATCCGCATTCGTGCAGGAGAGTCGGACCGCGAGATGATCGCCGCGCTTGGGGTGAATATCCGCGCGCTCTACACGATTGTCTTTGCGTTGGGTGCTGCCCTTGCAGGGCTTGCAGGGGCACTTGTGGGGGCCATTCAGTCCGTGCAGGTCGGCATGGGGGAACCTGTGCTGATTCTGGCCTTCGTGGTCATCGTGATCGGTGGGATCGGGTCGATCAAGGGGGCAATGGTCGGCGCGCTCTTGGTCGGGGTGATCGACACGATGGGCCGGTTTTTGCTGCCGCGCGTCTTTGCCACATTCATGGACACCTCGCAGGCGATGGGGGTGGGGGCGGCGCTGGCCTCGATGCTGATTTACCTGCTCATGGCGCTGGTGCTAATCTTCCGACCCAAAGGACTGTTTCCCGCCCATGGATAGCACGCGCAAGGAATGGTTGCTCAATGCCCTGCTGGCAGGCGCACTTTTCGCGGTGCCGCTCTGGGCATGGATGGCGAGCGAGCCGTTTATCATCACATTGGCCACGCGCATCGCCATTCTGGCCATTGCGGGCGTGGGGCTGAACATCGCACTTGGGCTGGGCGGCATGGTCAGCTTTGGCCATGCGCTATACTTGGGCGTTGGCGGCTATGTCGCCGGGATTGCGGCACATCATGCTTTTTCGGGCACGACCGTTCTGAGCCTGCCCGGCACCAACCAGATGCTGCCCATATGGGCCATGGCAATGGCGCTGTCCGGGCTGATTGCCGGTATTGTCGGCGCGCTGTCCCTGCGCACGAGCGGCATTTTCTTCATCATGATCACGCTGGCATTCGCGCAGATGGGGTTTTTCTTCACCCTGTCATGGCCCGCTTATGGCGGCGAAGACGGTTTGCCCATATTCGTGCGCAACCAGTTTCCCGGCCTGAACACCGCCCGCCCGTGGGAGTTGTTCGTGATCGCCTACGGCGTGTTGCTGGCCGTGCTTGGCATCTTTGCAATGCTGCGCGCCGCGCGCTTTGGTGCCGCCCTCATGGCCATCCGCCAGAACCCCGACCGCGCGGCGGCCATTGGCATCTCGCCTTTCGGGGTCAAGCTGGTGGCCTTCATCCTGTCGGGCATGATCACCGGGCTTGCGGGCGCGATGATGGCCGACCTGACCCGCTTTGTCAGCCCTGCAATGATGGCTTGGACCATGTCGGGCGAATTGATCGTCATCATCATTCTGGGCGGTGTCGGCCGCCTGTTCGGCCCTGTGGCCGGTGCAGCCATTCTGGTGGGGTTCGAGGTGTTCTTCGGCGGGCTGACCGAGCATTGGAAGCTATGGCTGGGCCTTGTGCTGCTGGTGGTCGTTCTGTTCGCACGCGGCGGGCTGATCGGGCTGATCGCGGGGAGGGCGCAGAATGGCTGATCCGGTTCTGGACCTGCGCGGCCTGTCCAAAAGCTTCGGCGCGCTGAAAGCCACGGATGATGTGACCCTGACCTTGCAGCGCGGTGAAATCCACGCGTTGATCGGGCCAAATGGTGCGGGCAAGTCCACGCTGATGGGGCTTGTCTCGGGCAAGATCGCGCCGGATGCGGGGCAAGTCTGGCTGGACGGCGCAGATATCACCGCATTGTCTGTCGCCCGCCGCGCAAAGGCCGGTCTGGGGCGCAGCTTTCAGGTGTCCTCGCTGATCCCTGACTATTCGGCGCTGCGCAATGTCATGCTGGCACTTCAGGGCCGACAAGGGCACAGCTACCGTTTCTTGCGCTCGGTCAACCGTGATACAGCCTTGCGCGAAGGCGCACGCGCGGCACTGACGCGCGTCGGCCTAAGTCCCCGCGCCTCGGTCGAAGCCGCGATGCTCAGCCATGGTGAACGCAGGCTTCTGGAAATTGCGGTGGCACTGGCCATGGGCCCCAAATGCTTTTTGCTGGACGAACCGATGGCCGGGCTTGGGTCAGAAGGGACAACGCGCCTTGTCACTTTTCTGAACGCGTTGAAACACGAAGCCCCGATTCTGCTGATCGAGCATGACATGGACGCAGTCTTTCGGCTGGCCGACCGCATCTCGGTCCTGGTCTATGGCCGCATCATCGCCACAGGCGCGCCCGCCGATATCCGCGCCAATCCACAGGTCCGCGCCGCCTATCTGGGCGAGGAAACAGCATGACCCCCCTGCTCGACCTTGAAAACCTGCACGTCTATTATGGCGCCTCGCAAGCCTTGTTCGGCGTCAGCCTGCAAGTGCATGAAGGGCAGGCTGTGGCCCTGATGGGCCGCAATGGCATGGGCAAATCCACCACCATCGCCACCGCCTGTCGTATGTTGCCCTTGCGCGCGGGCGCTGTGCGCTTTGCCGGGCATGATATCACCGCCGCGCCGTCGTTTCGCGCGGCACGGCTGGGCATCGGGCTGGTGCCAGAGGGGCGGCGCTGCTTTCCCAACCTGACCGTGACAGAAAACCTGATCGCCAGCGCGCGCCCCGGCCCATGGGGTCTGGCGCGCGTGCAGGCCTTCTTTCCTCGGCTTGCAGAACGCACCCAGCAACTGGCCGCCACCCTGTCGGGCGGCGAGCAGCAAATGCTGGCCATTGGCCGCGCGCTGATGACCAACCCCCGCCTTTTGGTACTGGATGAAGCAACCGAAGGGCTGGCCCCTGTCATCCGCCGCGAAATCTGGGCCGCGATTACGGCGCTAAAATCTGATGGCCTGTCGATTCTGCTGGTCGACAAGACCTTGTCCGAAATCCTGCCCTTCGCCGATCATTGCGTGATCGTGCAACGCGGGGCGGTCGCATGGCAAGGGGTCCCCGAAGACCTGAGAACAGACCTGCAAACCACTTATCTGGGCGTCTGATACCAATCAGCATTGATCAGAACTCTTGAGCCCAGTCGCGGGTTCCAATGGAGGTGATTGTGTCGGGCATGCTGACCAATTTGTTCCAAGCCTTGCAGCAATGATCTACGATGTCTTCATAGGTTTCGAAGATGAGGTTTGATAGCCAGTTGTCTCGCATGAATTGCCAGATGTTTTCGACTGGATTGAGTTCTGGGCATTTTGCGGGGATCGGGATGATGGTGATGTTGTCCGGAATGACCAGCTTGTCAGTCATGTGCCATGCGGCTTGATCCACGAGCACAGCCCCATGTGCTTTGGGTGCGACAGTTTGGGAGATTTCAGCAAGATGCAGGGCCATCGCTTCGGTATTGCACGCTGGCAGCACAAGACCTGCAGCTTTCCCGAGGGCTGGGCAAATCGCTCCAAAGATGTAGCTTGAACTCGTGCGCTGATCATGTGGGGCGGAAGGTCGCGTACCGCGCTTCGCCCATCGGCGCGTGATCTTGTTTTTCTGGCCGACACGCGCTTCATCTTGGAACCAGACTTCGATCACAGTGCCTTGCAGGAGCCGTGCGCGGAGCTTTGCTACTGCGGCTGCAAACCCTTTTTTTTAAAGTCCTCCAGTGCGGCTGTATCTTGCGCGTGATGGCGCGGGCGTGCTGTGAGTTTGACATAACCAAGCGCCCTGAGTTCCCGGCTTATCGACGTCTCGTGAAGTGAAATCCCAAATGTGTCTGCAATCCATTTCCTCAGATCACTCAGGCGCCAGCGGACGACCCCATGGACCGATAAGGTCGGACCGCTCTCAACAATTGCAGCAAGCGCCCTGCGCTGCTCATCGTTAAGCTTAGACTGCTGACCAGGAGCTTTGCCGTTGATCAAGCCGTCAGGCCCGCGGGCATTAAACCGCTCCACCCAGTCACGGACAATTTGTAGGCCAACACCACCAATCCGAGCAGCATCGCTGCGCCGACCGCCATCATAGATCTCCGCCAGCGCCAAAAGCCTGCGGGCTTGGTTGGCATCCTTTGTCTTTCGCGCAAGTTCTCTCAACTTCATGCCGTCGTAGTCTGTCCGTAACGCGAGCGCTGCGCCCATAGAGAGGCCCTCCCCAGAAAATCTGACGCCATTGAGTCAGATCTTCATAGATTTGGGAATCCCAAAACCCTCAGAAGAGTCAGATTTCGCGAGACTTGGTATGAGTCATTTTCTTGCGAAAAATACTCACGGGGTTTCTCAAGGGGGGCGTGCCCCCCTTCAGGCACTAAGGGATGCACACATCTTTGGCTGTGCGCTCCGGTTTTCGGCACTTGACCGTTTTTGTTGCGCATGATTCGATCGCTCTACCTAAAGTGGGAGGGCGTCTGTGGTGACTTCGGAAGGCTGGAGGCTGGGTGATTTCGGAGACGAACGCCTGGCAAAAAGGGGGGTCTGCTGCTCGCAGCAATGGTGGCGCGCACGAGCACCTGTCTTCGGCGTCTGGCGGGTGGCCGCCGCAGTGGGATTGTCGGATTTTCGCGCTTTCTGGCCAATCCGCGCGTGACGGCTGAGGCGGTGATTGAAGGCTGGGGAGCGGAGCTTTCGCAAGCCTGCGCGGGGCGGCATATTCTTGCGATTCAGGACAGCAGCGACTTCAATTTCTCGACAACCAAAGAGCGCAGTCGCGGACTGGGTGCAATCGGCAAGGGGTCTGGGCGCGGTGTTTTGCTCCACGCGATGCTGGGTGTGGATGCCGAGACGGGTGGCATTCTGGGTTTGGCCGCGGGCCGGATATGGACACGCGATGGCCGCGTAAGTGTTCCCCACCGGGCCCGCCCCCTGTCCGAGAAGGAATCGCATCGGTGGCTGAGCACGGCAGAGGCTGCCAAGACAGTTCTGGCCCAGGCGCATATGGTGACTGAAATCGGCGATCGCGAGAGCGATATCTATGAGAAATGGGCACGATTGCCGGAGCCGGGCTTTCACATCCTGACCCGTGCCATGACGGATCGCTCAATCCTGGAAGGTGGCGGCAAGCTGTCCTCTGCCCCGCTGAAATTGGCAGGTACGGCACAAGTGGCGATGCGCGCACGCCCAGGGCGCCCGGCGCGCACCGCCAGACTTGAGGCCCGATTTGGCCCCGTTACGATCAAGCGTCCTGCCAATCTGGCCAGACAGCCGGGGCTGGCCGAGACGGTGGAGGTCAGCCTGATCGAAGTCAGCGAGGTGAATGCGCCACCGGGCGCCGAGCCCATCTCATGGCGGCTTTTGACCACTCACAAGGTCGAGGATGCGGACATGGCCTGGCGCGCGGTAAGCTGGTACCGGCAACGCTGGCATATCGAACAATTCTTCCGCACCCTGAAGCAACAGGGGTTGCAACTAGAGGACAGCCAACTGGAAAATGCCGAGCGGTTGATCAAGCTGACCGCGATTGCCGCCCGCGCGGCCTGCACCATCATGCAACTCGTTCAGGCGCGCGATGGCAAGTCCGGGCAAGACGCCAAAATCGCCTTCTCATCCTCCGAAATCCAGACCCTTCATGCTCTCCTGCCCGAACTCGAAGGCAAGACCGCGCTCCAGAAAAACCCTCACCCGCCGGAAACACTTGCCTGGGCCGCGTGGATCATCGCCAAGCTCGGCGGATGGGACGGCTACCCAAAATCCAAACCGCCAGGGCCAATTACATTCCGACATGGCCTACAATACTTCAAATCCGTCTCACACGGATGGAAACTCAGAAATGTGTGAATCGCCTAGCCTTCAGGCAGGGAGTTTGAGGGGCGGCAGCCCCTCAAACTCCCTCACGGAATACGCGCGCGCTGCACCGCCAGAATGCCGCCCATGATCACCAACACCCCGACCACGTCAAATATCCCCAGCACCTCGCCCAGCAGCAGTGCCGCGATGGCCACGCCGAAAAACGGGTTCAGGAAGTGGAATGTTGCCGCCTGTACCGCGCCGATCCGCGCCACCAGCAAGAACCACACCCATGTCGCCGCCAGCCCCGGCACCAGAACGGTGTAGCTGAACGCGCCCACCAACTGCCATGTCCAGTTCACCTCGGGCACCTCCAGCAGCATCGCCGGGACAATCAGGATCGCAGCGCCCACCAGCATCTGCATCCCCACGATTGTCAGCAAGTTGCCGCCTGTGCCGGACGCCCCGCGCATGCTCATTGTTGCCACTGTAAGCGACACGACCCCCAGCACGCATAATCCCACGCCGAACAGGTCCAACCCGCCCGTGATCCGCGCGCCCATAATCAGCGCCACGCCTGCGAAACCTGCAAACAGCCCGGCAATCGCCAGCGGGCGCAGATATTCGCGCAGGATCAGCCAGCCCGACAGCGCCACCAGCAATGGCATGCTGGATGCGATGATTGCGGCAACCGACGCCTCGACAGTTTGCATGGCCACGAAATTCAGCCCCAGATACAGCGCGTTTTGCGAGATCCCGAACACGATGGTCGCGCGCCATTGGGCAGGGGTCAGAACCCAGCTTTGCCCCAGCGCGCGCGCAATTGCGATGCCGATCAGGCCTGAAATCAGGAACCGCAGGCTCAACGCATAAAGCGGCGGCGCATCCGCCACGATCATCCGCGCCGAGGTAAAGGCCGAGGACCACATCAGCGCAAAGGCCAGCCCCATCAGAATTGCACGCAGATCCATTGCTCAGCCCTTTATTTCGCCCAAGGCAGGGCGTCAGCCCGGCCTGGTCCGCGCCAGAAGCGCAACATCAACAAAATCGCGGCACAACTCAGCCCCACGACCAACCCGGCCCAGACCCCTTCACCGCCCCAGCCCAGAACGATCCCGAACAGATAGCTTGTCGGCAGGCCTACGCCCCAATAGCTGAACGCGGCAATCAGCATTGGCCCGCGTGTGTCCTGCACCCCGCGCAGCAATCCCATGGCCATGACTTGCGCCCCGTCTGCCAGTTGAAAAACCGCCGCCACAATCAGGAAGGACGCGCCAATGGTGATGATCGCGGCGCGTGCGGGTTCATCCGGGGACAGGAACAGCCCCACAAGGAAAGGCCCGGCCAGAATGTAGAGAAGCATCGTCGCAGTGGCAAAACCCATCGACACCAGCACCGCCGTTTTCGCCCCTGCGCGCAGGGCCGCCTGATCGCGCTGGCCGCGCGCACGCCCGACCAACACAGTGGCCGCATTGGAAAAGCCCAGATGCACCATGAACAGCATCGCTGTGATTTCCAGCGCAATCCCGTGTGCGGCCAGTTCATGCGTGCCGATCCATCCGACCATCACCGTCGCTGCGGAAAACAGCGCCGTTTCGGCCACCAGCGCCACGCCAATCGGCCAGCCCAGCCGCCAGACCTGCCCCATCGCCTGCCAATCGGCCCGCCAAAAGCGCTGGAACAGCGTGTAGCGCTTCAGCGCCGGTTGCAGCGCGCAATAAAGCGCCAGCGCGCCCGCAGTCACCAGATTAACCGCGATCGTGGCGATTGCCGCGCCCCGCACGCCCATTTCGGGAATACCCAGATTGCCAAAAATGAACATCCAGTTCAGGCCGACATTCAATCCCACTGCCGCGACAGTGATCCACAGCGCCACCTGCGTACGACCCAGTGCGGCCAGATAGTTTTTCAGCACCATCACGATCAGCGCAGGCACCAGCGAAAAGCCCAGCAGGCGCATATAGGCCTCGGCCAATGGGATCACATCTTCTGGCTGGCCCAGCCCCGTCAGCAACGCGCCCGAGAACCAGAACACAGGCAGTGCTCCCAGACCAAAAGCAATCGACAGCCACAGCCCCATCCGGGTTGCGCGGCGCACTTCGGTTTCCTGTCCCGATGAGGCCGCTGTGGCCACCATCGGCATAACGGCATTGGCAAAGCCCGACCCGAAGGTGAAAACGGCAAAGAAAAGCGCCGCGCCTAGTACGCCTGCGGCCAGATCCGTGACACCATACCAGCCCAGCATGATCGTATCTGTCACAGCCAGCATGAACTGCGCCAGATGACTGCCCGCAAGCGGCAGCCCAAGCGCCAGAACGCCGCGCAGGTTTGATCTGAAAATGGGGGTGCCCTGTGTCATCCCGCAGGGTTAGCGCCAAGCGCAAACAGCGGCAAGGCTGCTTAGAGAATTTTTAACATGTTCAATGCTACAAACAGAATGAACAGCCCCGCGCCCCCTTCCAGAACCGGGGTAATTGCGCGCGCGCGTCCCAGCTTGTCGGCCCAGTCCAGCGCCCCGTCGCGCGCCAGAACCGCTGTCGCGGTCACAGCTATGGTCACCGCCGCGGTGCCAAGCGCCATCACCAGAACGGCGGCAATGCCCTGCCAGACCAGCCCCATGCGCCAAGTCAGGATCAGCACGAATAACGCACCCGTGCAGGGCCGGATCGCAATCGCACCCACCAGCAGGGCAATATCGCGCCACCCCTGCGCGCGCGCAACCTCGTGCATGTCGGGGCTGTGGCGATGGCCACACTCTTCGCAAATGCCGTGGTTCTGGTCGCTGACGATGACAGGTGCGGCCATGGTCTGGCGGATCATTTTGCGCGCAGCGCGGCTGACCAGCCACAACCCGATCAGCGCTATCGCAATCAGGCTGGCGCGTTCCAGCCAGATGTCGCCTGTGATCTGCATCGCCTCGCGCGAGGCATCAAAGATCAGCACGCCCGCATAGACCAGCACAATCGCACTCAGCCCTTGTGCCAGCGACGATGCCAGCCCAATGCCGACCATCCGCCCCAGCGGCGCCTGACTGCCTGCGCCATATGCCCCCAACAGGAATTTCCCGTGCCCCGGACCGACCGCATGAACAAACCCATAGGCAAAGCACAACCCCCAGAAGGTTGCCAGTGCCCCCGGCTGGCCCGCGCGCAGTGCGCGCAGTCCCAGCGCCATCTGGTCCTGAAACCCGCGCTGTGCGCCTTGCGCCCAAAGCGTGATCTGATCCATACCGCCACCCGCCAGATAGATCAGCCCGCCCACGCCCAGCGCCACGGCAATCAGGATCACGGCGTTGCGCATGAAATCCTGACCTCTTCGGCAAAGAGTGCGCCCACAGCCGGAAAATCCGCCTCGATGTCGCCGCCTGCACCCAGCACCTCGTCCAGCGCGGCTTCGAGTTGCGCACCCGCTGCGGTCCAATCAGGCTCGAACACGCGCAATGTGCAATCACTCCGCCCTGTGGCTTGTGGCGTGCCAACAATGCCGTAGCTGGTGTAATAGGTCGGGTCATACACGGCCAAGACCCATTCGTGCGCCGGGTCTGGCTGGTCTTCCAGCAGGCGCAGATGGCGCGACATCAACTGCCCCTCGCGGTAGTCCGAGGCCCACTCGACCGGCCCGCTCAGGGCCAGCGGTTCGTCCCCTTGTGTGGCGTGGGTGTCGCCGTGATAATCCTCGATCCAGTTCATGTCGAACCCGTCCAGTTCGGCGCGTTCCTCCTCGGTCAGCTCGCCCGTGAAATCCAGGTCCAGCCCCAGATCAGACACCAGCAGCATCGAGAAAAACGGATCATAGGCCCATGATATCCAGACCCCTTTCGGGGAACCGTCGTCATCAAAAACGACTTCCAGCTCGACATCGACAAAAATATGAGGGTGTGCAACAGCCGGACTGGCCAGCCCCAGCGCGAGGCATGCAGCAAGAAGACTCTGCCATAATCTCATCTGCCCCTCCAATTTCAGGGAAATCTACAGCGCTGTCGCGCGGCCTACAAGTCACGCTTGGGCGATCTGCGCACCCCAGCGCCGGGGCGCAGGGTGGGTGGGTGGGGCGCTCCGGTGCTGGGGTGCGCAGATCGCCCCTTTTTTCAGAAATCTAGACCCAGATCCAGAACCGGGGCCGAATGCGTCAATGCGCCCACCGAGATGAAATCCACCCCTGTCGCCGCCACTTCGGCAATCCGCTCCAACCGCATGGTGCCCGACGCTTCTAATACCAGCCGTCCGTCCACCCGCAGCACCGCAGCGGCCAGATTGGGCGTGCTCATATTGTCCAGCAAGACCACGTCCGCGCCGCCTGTGGCCAGCACCTCATCCAGTTGCGCCAGTGTGTCCACCTCTATCTCGATGCGCCGCATATGGCTGGCGTTCGCGCGTGCGGCGCGCAAAGCAGGCGCAATCCCGCCTGCTGCTGCAACATGATTGTCCTTGATCAGGATCGCATCCGACAGCCCGAAGCGGTGTGCAGCGCCCCCCCCATGCAAGACCGCTTGTTTCTCGACCAGTCGCAGCCCCGGTGTGGTCTTGCGGGTGCAGGTCACACGCGCCGAAGTGCCCGCTGTCCGCGCCGCGAATGCAGCCGTCAGCGTGGCAATCCCCGACAGGCGGCCTGCAAAATTCAGCGCCACGCGTTCCGCCGACAAGATAGAGGCCGCTGCGCCCTCAATCGTCATCACTGTGTCGCCTGCGACAACCGCGCTGCCATCGGGGCGGTGCACTGTGACTGTCAGCGACGGGTCCACCAGCCGGAACGCGATTTGCGCCAGTTGCATGCCAGAGATCACGCCGTCCTGCCGCGCATTCAACGCCGCGCTGTAGCGCAGCCCCGCCGGAATGACACAAGCCGAGGTCACATCCCCCGACGGTCCCAGGTCCTCAATCAAGGCCGCGCGCACCAAGGGCTCGATCAGCAATTCGGGCAGGGGGGGATGGGTCATGTCAATTCCTTGCTGGCAGTGTCACGCAGATGCAAAGCGTCGGCCCATGTCAGATGCGAGCGCTGCGCTTTCTCCGGGTTTGCATCCGGGTGGTCATCGCGCCAATGCGCGCCCCGGCTTTCGGTGCGCAACAGCGCCGCCGCTGCGATCAGCGTGGCGGTCGCGCACATATTCTGAAAATCGCGGCAGTCCGGTTGTGCCTGCTCCAGTGCCGCGATGCGGGTCAACGCCTGTTGCAGCCCTGCCTCTGTGCGGCGCACGCCCACCAGATCGGTCATAAGGTGGCGCAACTCCATCACCGATCCCGCCTCTACCGGCACGCCCCCCGGCGAGAAGGGCAGCGCGAGCGGCCCGGCGGGGGGGGCAGACGGGGGCAATTCGGCGCGCATATCTTCAGCTGCGCGGCGCGCAAAAACCAGCGCCTCCAACACCCCGTTGGACGCAAGGCGGTTGGCGCCGTGCAACCCGGTCGAGGCCGCCTCGCCGCAGACCCAAAGCCCCGACAGCGAAGCGCGCCCGCGCGCATCGGTCGCCACACCGCCCATATGGTAATGTGCCGCCGCGGCCACCGGGATTCGCTGCGCTACGGGGTCCAGCCCCGCCTTGCGGCAGGCCTCTGTCACGGCGGGATAGCGCGTGTGGATCGCCGCGCCAATCGCCCTGCGCGTGTCCAGTTGGGGCCGCTTGCCGGCCTGTGTCTGGGCAAAGACCGCGCGCGCAACAATGTCACGCGGTGCAAGCTCCGCCAGATCATGCGCTGCCGCCATGAAATAATCGCCGTCGGAATTGACCAGCCGCGCCCCTTCGCCGCGCAGCGCTTCGGTTGCCAGGGGTGCGGGGTCCAGCCCCAGATTCATTGCGGTGGGGTGGAACTGGATGAACTCCATATCCGCCATTGCCGCGCCCGCGCGTGCCGCCAGCCCCATTACCTGCCCACGAATGCGCGGGGGGTTCGTTGTCAGCGCATATAACCCGCCAGAGCCGCCGCCCGCCAGCAACACCGCAGGCGCTTGAAGTGTCACGGGTTTCGAGATGGCCTCGCCGTCCAGTTGCGCCAGCACGATTCCGGTGACGCGCCCCTGTTCCACGACAAGGTTTTGGGCCACGACACGTTCCATCACCTGCACCGAGGGGGTCGCGCGGACTGCGGCAATCAGCGTTTCCATGATCTTGCGGCCCGCCTGATCGCCCTTAACCCGCACCACGCGTGCGGTTGAATGCGCGGCTTCGTGGTTGAGGATGTAATTGCCCGCCATATCGCGGTCAAATGGCGTGCCATGCTGGGTCAGGTCAAGGATATGGTCGCGTGCGGCCTGTGTGACCAATGCAGCGATATGCGCGTCAACGGTCCCCGCGCCCGCAGCGATGGTGTCGCTGGCATGGGCTGCAGGTGTGTCGCCTTGTGCCATCGCGGCGGCAATCCCGCCTTGCGCCCATGCGGAAGAGGCACCCTCGCCCAATGTCTCGGGCGAGATGACAAGCACCGGGATCGGGGCCAGCGCCAGCGCGGCATAAAGCCCGCCCAGACCTGCCCCAACGATCACCACGCGATCCGTCATGATCACGGATCAGGTGCTCGCTGCCGAAAGGTCAATCATGCGCTGCACGGCCAGACGCGCCTTGTCGGCAATGTCGGGTGCCACTTCTACTTGCGTGGTCATCGTGTGCAGGGACCACAACACTTTCTCTAAGGTGATCTTCTTCATATACGGGCACATATTGCACGGCCCGATAAATTCGACATCTGGATGCGCGTCAGAGATGTTCGACGCCATAGAACATTCTGTCACCAGCATCGCGCGCTCTGGCCGCTCGGCGCTTACATAGTCCAGAATACCTTTGGTCGAGCCGGAGAAGTCGGCCTCGGCCACCACATCGGGGGGGCATTCGGGATGCGCGATAATGCGCGTGCCGGGGTTCCAGTCGCGGAAATCGCGGATATCCTGCGCGGTGTATTGTTCATGCACGATGCATGACCCATCCCACCAGACAATGCGCTTTTCGGGCACCAGTGCGGCCACATTCTGCGCCAGATACTTGTCGGGCGTCATGATGATCGTATCGGCATCCAGCGCGCGAATGATCTGGACAGCGTTGGACGAGGTGCAGCAGATGTCGGATGCGGCCTTCACCTCGGCGGTGGTGTTCACATAAGACACAACCGGCGCGCCGGGATATTTTGCGCGCATCTCGGCCACGCCTGTCGCGGTGATGCTTTCGGCCAGTGAACAGCCTGCCGCCATGTCCGGCATCAGCACGATCTTGGCGGGATTCAGGATTTTGGATGTCTCGGCCATGAAATGCACACCGCATTGCACGATCACATCCGCGCTTGTGCGCGTTGCCTCTACCGCCAATTGCAGCGAATCGCCCACCACATCGGCAATGCCGTGATAGATTTCAGGCGTCATGTAGTTATGCGCCAGAATGGTGGCGTTGCATTCGCGCTTCAGAGCGTTGATCGCGGCAACATAAGGCGCGTGAATGGCCCAATCGACAGGCGAGACAACGCGCGACATGCGGGCGTATTCTGCCGACATCTGCGCTGCCATATCCGGATTTGGGGCAAGGTCATAAACTGTCTTCAAGTCCTGACGGATGGCGGGCATATCCAGCATGGCAAGGCTCCGATCACTTTCAGCGTCCCAGTCGGGCGGGCTGTATTTGGGCATCACTGACGGGAGATCAAGGAATACCTGCATTTGCAGGCAGAAAATGGACAAGGCGCACTGGACCCGTTTTCGCAGATACACCGGTTCGCAAGGCAGATAATCCCTTCGCGCGCTCATGTCCAGCAACACAAGGGCGGTCAAGATGTCGCTTTGCACCCCAGAGCGCCGCAAACTGGCCAGTCGGCGGCAAAGTCAGGCGGTAACAAGCAGCATCGAACCTGCCATCGCGCAGGGCAAGAAGGAGTGTCCAATCATGGCGGAACCAGCAACCGAGATGGCCCAGACAGCAGGTGTGCGGCGCGGGCGCGCATCCGGTGGCGGTGCGGCACGACGCGCCGCGCGCACAGCGGTCAGCATTGAAACCGCGCGCTATATCGAGCGCAACATCCCCAATCTGGACGTGCTGAACGAAGAAGCACTTGCCATCATCGAGGCAAATGCAGAAACCGTGCTGGCCGAAATCGGGGTGAGTTTCGTGGACAACCCCGAAGCCCTTGACCGCTGGCGTGCGGCAGGTGCCGAAGTCACCGGCGAGCGTGTGCGCATTCCGCGCGGGTTGGCGCGCCAGCTTTGCGCCACCGCCCCCGCCAGCTTTACCCAGCACGCCCGCAATCCGGCCCGCAATGTCGAGATTGGCGGGCGCAATCTGGTGCTGGCCCCGGTCTACGGCCCCCCTTTCGTGCGCGATGCAGCGGGCGGGCGGCGCTATGCCACGATGGAAGATTTCCGCAATTTCGTGAAGCTGGGCTATATGTCGAAATGGGTGCACCATTCGGGCGGCACTGTGTGCGAGCCGACAGATGTGGCCGTGAACAAACGCCATCTGGATATGATTCAGGCGCATATGCTGTATTCGGACAAGCCCTTTATGGGGTCGGTCACGGAACCTGTGCGCGCGGCCGATTCGGTCGAGATGGCCAAAATCCTGTTCGGGTCAGACTTTGTTGACCAGAACACGGTCATGACCTCGCTTATCAACATCAACTCGCCGCTGACATTCGATTCAGTGATGATCGGTGCGCTGGAGATCTATGCGAAGGCAAACCAGGCCTGCATCATTTCGCCCTTTATCGTGGGCGGTGCGATGGCGCCCACCACAGTGGCCGGCACGCTGACGCAAGTGCTGGCCGAAGTGCTGGCCGGTGTGGCCTATGCCCAATTGGTGCGCCCCGGCGCGCCGGTCATTATGGGCGCATTTGTCACGTCAATCGACATGAACAGCGGTGCGCCCACTTTCGGCACGCCAGAGGCGTCACTGATCACCTATGGTGCGGGGCAACTGGCGCGGCGATTGAAGCTGCCCTACCGGTCTGGCGGGTCGTTTTGCGGCTCGAAATTGCCCGATGCGCAGGCGGGATATGAAACCGCCAACAGCCTGAACATGGCGCTTCTGTCTGGCGTCAATTTCATGCTCCACGCTTGCGGCTGGCTGGAAGGGGGGCTGGTGTCGTCCTACGAGAAGTTCGTGATGGATGCCGACCAGTTGGGCGCGCTGCACCATATGGCGCGCGGGGTCGATATGTCGGAAAACGGGCAGGCGATGGATGCCTTGCGCGAAGTTGGTCCCGGCGGGCATTTTCTTGGCTGCCAGCACACGCAGGACAATTTCAAGGATGCCTTCTGGCGGTCTGACCTGCTGGATTATAAACCGTTCGAGACATGGGACGAAGATGGCGCGCGCGACACGCAGGCGCTTGCCAGCGTTCGGGTTGCCAAGCTGCTGGGCGATTACCAGCAACCGATGCTGGACCCCAGCATTTCCGAAGCGCTGCAAACCTATATCGACCAGCGCAAGGCGTCAGAACCGGACGCGTTTGGATAAGAGCTACACTTTTATGCTTGCGCGCAAAGCCGCGCAGGGGGCGTAAGCGTTCACCACACAAACAAAACCCCGCCCCGGCTGTCATGCCGGGGCGGGGTGTTTTCATTCAAAGCGGCGCTCAGACGGTCGCAGCAGGCTTTGCCACAAAGCGCTGATAGGCAAACACAGCCCCTGCAACACCCAGCCCGATCAGGTCAGAGGTCCAGCCGCCCGCGATCATCGACAGCGCGGCCACGCCAACAATCACACGCAATGGCCAGCCAATCAGTCCGAACAACCACCCCTGCACCGCCGAGGCCAGCAGGTAGATGCCCAAGGACGCCGTCACGAACACATGGATGATCTCCAACGCCTCGCCCTGCATCAGCAAGGAGGAACTGTAGAAGAACATGAACGGCACCACAAAGGCCGCAAGCCCGATCTTGAACGCCTCGACCGATGTTTTCATCGGATCAGATTGCGCAATGGCCGCCCCTGCATAGGCCGCAAGCGCCACTGGCGGGGTGATCGCTGACATGACCGCATAGTAAAAGATGAAGAAGTGTGCGGTCAGCGGTTCAATTCCCATGCGGATCAGGCCCGGTGCGATAACGCTGGCTGCCACGGCATAGGCCGCCGTGGTGGGCATGCCCATGCCAAGGATAATCGCCACACACATCGCAAAGAACAGCGCGAGCAACTGGCTTTGCCCCGCAATCGCCATCAACACGCCCGACAGGCGCACGCCAATGCCGGTAATCGCAATAATCCCCACGATCACCCCGGCTGCGGCACAGACGGCGACCAGTTGCAGCGACATCTTGGCCGCGATTTCCAGCGCGAAGGGAATCATGCGGAAATGCTCGACCGCCTTGGCAATGCCCGCCGATTTGGGCGAGTTCAGCCGCAACGTCATCACAATGCCAAAGATGGACACCGCACTGATCAGGATCGAGACGACCAGTTGCATCGTTGTCCCGTCGCCCCAGCCATCAACCAATATCTGACCACCGACAACCAGCGGCATCAGCGCCAGCACGCACAGGATCAGGCCCATCAGATGGTTCCAGATGCCATCCTCGCGCCCATCCACCAGAACACGGATATAGCTGACCGCAAAGGCTGCGATCATGGAATAGGTGCCTGCGCGAATGACCGAATAGCCGACATAGAGCGCGCCGATTAGCATGACGATGGGGATGAACAAATAAGCATGTTTCGCCATCTCGCGGAATTTCGGCAGTTGCGAGCGCGGCAGGCCCTTCATGCCTTTCTTCAGCGCTTCCTTATCGACCATGAAATAGACCGACATGAAATACAGCACCGCCGGAATGACAGCGGCAATCACGATTTCGCGGTATTGAATGCCCGTAATCTCGGCCATGATGAAGGCACCCGCCCCCATGATCGGCGGCAGGATTTGCCCGCCGGATGAGGCGGCGGCCTCGACCGAGGCTGCGGTCTGGGGCCGGTAGCCCACTTTCTTCATCAGCGGAATGGTCAGCGACCCGGTGGACACCACATTGCCCGCCGATGTGCCGTTGATCATCCCCATCAGGCCAGAGCCGAAAATCGCCACTTTCGCAGGCCCGCCCCGCGCGCCACCAGCCGCGGCAAAGGCGAAGTTGATGAAATACTCGCCCACGCGGCTGGCCTGCAAGAAGGCCGCGAAGGTGATAAACAGGATGATATAGGTAGAGGACACCGCCGTTGTCGGCCCCAGCACCCCGATATCTGTGTAGATGCGCGCAAAGAAGCGCTCAGGGCTGTAGCCGCGATGGTTCAGAAAGCCCGGCAGCCACGGCCCAAGAAACCCGTAGGCGATGAACACGGCCACAATCACCACCAGCGCCAGCCCCGCAAGGCGGCGCGTCAGTTCCAGAATAAGGATGATCCCGGCGATGGCCGCATACATATCGTTGACATGCGGAAAGACCCCTGCGCGATTGCGCAAAAAGCCCGCATGGGCAACGATATAAATGCCCACCGTCAGCGCAGCGAGGGCAAGGATCACATCGGACAGCGCAATCCGCGTGCGGTTGCGCCCCGGAAACAGCCAGCTTGCCAGAAGGGCCAGCGACGTGCCCGCAATCAGCGGCCAGCCAAAGGTATATTTCATCTGGTCCGCCGGTGCGCCGGTCGGGATCAGATCGCCTGTCGCCACGGCCCAGACAATCTGCACAAAGGCCACGCCGACACCCAGAAGTGCCAAACCCACAAGAACCATCTCGGGCAGCGAACGCCCCTCGCTGTCATCATTGGTTTCAGGAAAAACCGTTGCAGAATACAGCAGAAAGCCCAGGATCAGCCCGCCTGTGACATGACTCAGACGATAGACCCATGTTTCCAGCGGATAGACATTCATCGCGCCTATATGAAACGCGGTGTACAGAATGCAGCCCAAAGCCAACAGCCAGCCCAGTGTGCCCGGTGGCACGCGCTGGTTTGACATGATGATTTCGCGGTCCACCCCTTCGGCAATATTCTCCGGGGGGTTCTCAAGGGGGTCAATCTGTTCCTGTGGTTGTGTCATTGTTTATGTTCCGTCCCTGTGGCGACCGAGCGTATGCAACTGCTTGCACAAAAGGCCGCACAGGGCGGCCTTTTGTCTATGTTGGTCGAGCGTCAAAGGCTCAGTCTTTCAGCTCTTCCGGGATATCATACCCGTTTTCTTCAAACCAACGCACAGCGCCGGGGTGATAGGGCAGAAAGCTGTTATTGGTGTAGTTTTCAGGCAAAGTGGCCGCCGCTGCTGCGTGGATCTGCATCATGCGGTCATTGTTTTCCATCACCAGCTTGGTGATTTCATAGGCCATGCTTTCGGGCATGTCAGAATGCGCTACGGCAAAGTTCCACATTGCAACCGACTGCTGGTCTTCGTCCTGAACAGTGTAGGAACCGCCCGGAATGGTGAAAGGCGCCACTTCGGGGAATGCCTCTAGAATGGCGGCGTGCTCGTCATCCGAGAAGGTGAAGGTGCGCACATCCGCTTCTGCTGCAAGCTGCGAGAAGGCAGAAATCGGAACGCCCGCCGCAAAGACGAACGCGTCGATCAGGCCGTCCTGCAACTGGCTTGCCGCATCGGCTGCACCTGCGAAGGACACATTTGCCTCGACATCAAGCGCTTCAAGGATGCGCGGCCAATAGGTGCCGGGTGTGCCGCCTGCCGGACCAACGCTGACGCGCTTGCCTGCCAGATCACCGACCGAACTGATGTTCTGGCTGGCCAGAGCGATACCCTGAAACGGGGTTTCATACATCGGGAACAGGGCGCGCACATCGCGGTGCTCCAGACCCGGAGCGAGTTCGCTTTCGCCGTTCCATGCTTCGAACATCGGACCCATAGTAACAAGGCCGATATCATGTTCCTGCATTTGCAGAAGTGTGACGTTCTGCACAGGGCCGCCTGTGACTTCGCCACTTGCGCTGATGCCCAGCTCTTCCGAGATGAACGACGCCAGACCGTTGCCATAAACGAAATAGACACCACCTTGGCTGGCAGTGCCGACAGTCAGGTCGGACGGCCAGCCGTCACGATCCTGAGCTTGCGCCATGGACATTGACATGACGGCTGCAGCGGCCAAAGCCGCAAAATTGGTATAACGCATAGGAAACCTCCCCTTGGTTTGCGTGTAGTGCTGTTCAGAAAACCCCCTCCAAGGGTTAACCGACACACAGGGGATGAAATGGCCCCGCGCGCGCAAATGCAAGCAGAGTCTGGAATTAAATTGGCACTGTTAGCGCCAACGGCGGGCTGAGTGGGTAGAAAACCACACATCAAGGCGGGCGTATGTGTCGATATACACACATAATCCCGCGCGGCTGTGCCGCGTGCCCTTATGCCTGACCTTGGAAATGGGCCTTGTCGATCCCGTATTTGACCAGCTTATCATACAGTGTTTTGCGCGACAGGCCCAGACTTTCATAAACGGGCTTGAGCGCGCCACGATGCCGGATCAGCGCATCCACCAGCAATTTGCGTTCATGCATGGCAATTTGTTCGGCCAGACTGCGGGCCTCAACGGCGGTGTCATCGCTGTGCTGGTCACGCTCCAGCCCCAACGCGTGGCGTTCGGCCATATTGCGCAGCTCGCGCACATTGCCGGGCCATTCAGCGCGCGAAAGTTCAGCCAGAAATTCCGGCCTGACCGCACGCGCGGGCAGCCGGTGACGTGCGCAGGCTTCGGCCAGCAGGCGCGCAAACAGCGCCGGAATATCCTCGACCCGTTCTGACAAGGGCGGCAGGCGCAGGCTGACGGCATTCAGCCGATACAGCAAATCCGCCCGAAAACGCCCCGCCTCGACTTCGGGTTCCAGCGGCACGCGGCTGGTTGCAATGAACCGCAGATCCAGATCGTGCTGCACGTTTGAGCCCAAGGGCGTGATGACCCTGTCTTGCAACACCCGCAACAGCTTGCCCTGAAGCGCCATTGGCATGGCCCCGATATCGTCCAGCAAGATAGTGCCGCCTCGTGCATGGTCGAACTTGCCCATACGCGCCCGAATCGCACCGGGAAAGGCACCCGCTTCATGGCCGAACAATTCCGATTCAATCAAGGTATCGGGCAGGGCAGAGCAGGTGATTGCAACAAACGGGCGCGCCGAGCGGGCGGACAGGTCATGCAGTGCGCGCGCGACCACTTCCTTGCCGGTGCCAGTGTCGCCGATAATCAGCACATCCGCATCCGAGGGGCCTACCGTGCGCACCTGACGGCGCAGCGCGATCATCGCGTTGGAGCGCCCCACCAGGCGGGCCTCCAGATCATCCGCCTGCCCTGCGACAGCGCGCAGGCGGCGATTGTCCAGCACCAACTCACGATAGCCAAGCGCGCGCGCGGCGATCGTGGCCAGTTGCGCGCCAGAGAAGGGCTTTTCAATGAAATCATGCGCCCCTTCGCGCATCGCGCGCACAGCAAGGGGCACATCCCCATGCCCTGTAATCAGGATGACAGGGATATCGCCATCAATTTCATGAATGCGGGTCATCAGCGTCAGACCGTCCATATCCGGCATACGGATATCGGTGATGACCACACCGGTAAATCCGGCTGTGATCCGTTCGAGTGCGGATTCCGCGTCGGGCAACCCTTTCACCGACAAGCCGGCCAGATCCAGTGCCTGCTCGGTCGAGGCGCGCAGATCAGCGTCATCATCCACCAACAAGACCAGCGGTGCGCCACTCATTGCGCAGCCTCGACGGCGGGGTATGTGGCGGCCTGCAACTCTAGCAGGAACTCCGCGCCGCCCTCAGGGTGATTGCGCATCGACAAGCGGCCCCCGAAATCGCGCACGATGTTGTAGGAAATCGACAGGCCCAGCCCAAGGCCCTTGCCCACTTCCTTGGTCGAGAAGAACGGGTCGAATATGCGCGCCTGCAACCCGTCCGGCACACCCGGCCCGTGATCGCGCAAGGTAATCTGCACCAGATCGCCCGATTGCTGCGCGCACAGGTGCAAGCGCTTGTCTGCCCCCCCTTCCACTGCATCAATCGCGTTGCTCAGAAGGTTGACCAGAACCTGCTGCAACCGCACCGGCCCACCCGTCACATGCAGCGGCAGATCCCCCAGATCAACCTCCAGCGTCACGCCTGCCTTGGCAAGACGCCAGCCCAACAGCTCTTGTGCAGCGACGACAGCCTCGGCCAGTGGCACAATGCGCAGCTGCTGGTTCGGCTTGCGGGCGAAATTGCGCAAATGACGACTGATGCGCGTCATCCGGTCGATCATACCGACGATCCGGTCAATATTCGAGCGCGCCTCATCGCGGCGGTCGCGGTCCAGCAGAAGCTGCGCATTCTCGGCATAGTTGCGCGCGGCCCCAAGCGGTTGGTTGAACTCGTGGCTGAGGGCTGCGGACATCTGGCCAAGGGCGGCCAGCTTGCCCGCCTGCACCAGTTCCGACTGGGTTTTGCGCAACTGTTCTTCGGTTGCGCGCCGTTCCGCCACTTCGTCTTCCAGCGCGATATTGGCGTCGCGCAATTCCCATGTGCGCTGCGCGACACGGCGTTCCAGATCATCCTTGGCGGCCTGTTCCATTGCCAGCCGCATGGCAAGCTGGCGTCGCCGTTGCCAGACAATCAGCCCCAGCAGCGCGACGATCCCTGCAAGCGACAACCCGATCGCAACGCTGGCGGCGGCCTGCACCCGCGCCGCGCGTGTTGGCAACAAGACCTGCACGACCCAATCCGCTTGCGGCATCCCGCGCGCGACAACCAGATATTCGGACGCGTCGACTTCGCTACCCGGCCCGGTCAGCAGCCGAAAGCCATGCCGGTCAGTCCGGGCGCGATACTCTATCTCGCCAATCGTGGCATTGGCATAGCGGCGGGTTTCTTGCGTGCGCGCCAATCGTTCGGGGGTCAGTTCACCAAAAGCGTGGAACAGCCAGTCAGGGCGATTAGACAGAAAAATGATGTTTTCAGGGTCCGTCACCAGAATACGCAGATCATCCGAGGCCCAAGCCTGCTCGATCTCGTCAACATCGATCTTGATGACAAGCACCCCGCGCCGCTGACCTGCCACATCTATCGGTGCGCCAAAATAATAGCCGCGCTTGTCCGAGGTGGTGCCAAGTGCATAAAAGCGCCCCTCGCCATGACGCATGGCATCGAAGAAATAGGGGCGAAAGGCGAAGTTTCCGCCAACGAAACTATGGGGTTGATCGAAATTCGACGCTGCAAGCGTCACCCCGTCGCGGTACATGACATAGACATCAGACGCGCCCAGCAGTTCTGCCGTGTCGCGCAGATACATGTTTGCCGCCAGAACCACATCGGGATTTGTCGGCGACAGCAACAGTGACCGGATTGCGCGCTGATCGGCCAACAGTTCCGGCAGCCGCTCGAACCGCGCCAATTGTCCGCGCAGACTGGATTCAGCAAGGCTCAGCGTGTTCTGCCCGCGATCATGCAATTCATGGAACGCCTTTGCGCGGGTCTGATAATGGGCAACCCAGCTTAACCCTGCCACCACAGCGAGGCAGAATATCATCAGCACCGACAGCTTTACGACAGAAGGCCGCTGCATCCGCATCACCCGTGGCAAGTCCAGTCCCGAATCACAGGCGTTCATCATCGTATAACGATGCATGATGCGCAACGCCGGTGCAGTGCGCAAAGGGATCAGGGCACAGGCTCAGGTATTGAACAGGAAATGCAGCACATCGCCATCCTTGACCTCATAGGTCTTGCCCTCAATGCGGAATTTGCCCGCTTCTTTCGCGCCCGCCTCGCCATTGCAGGCGATGTAGTCGGGATAGGCAACAGTTTCCGCGCGGATAAAACCGCGCTCAAAATCACCGTGAATGACACCTGCGGCCTGCGGCGCCAGCGTTCCCTTTGGAATCGTCCAGGCGCGGGCTTCTTTCGGGCCAACCGTAAAATACGTGTGCAGGCCCAACAGCGCATAGCCAGCACGAATCAGCCGGTCCAGCCCCGGTTCTTCCAATCCCATCTCGGACAGGAACATCTCGGCCTCTTCCGCGTCCAACTGGCTGATTTCTTCCTCGATCTGGGCGGAAATGACGACATGTGCGGCACCTTGGGCTGCGGCCATCTCGGCCACGCGGGCGGATAGCGCATTGCCCTCACCCGCCGAAGATTCTTCGACATTGCACACGAACAGAACCGGCTTGGAGGTCAGCAATTGCAACATGCGCCAGTTTTTCTGCTCATCCTCGGCCACATCGACCGTGCGGGCGGGTTTGCCTGCTTCCAGCGCTTCCAGCGCGCGGCGCAACAGCTTGTCCTGCTCGACCGCGTCTTTCTCGCCCCCCCGGATTTTGCGAGACAGGTTGGCCAGACGCTTTTCAATCGAGTCCATATCCGCGATCATCAACTCGGTTTCGATGGTTTCAGCATCGGCAACAGGGTCGATCTTGCCCTCGACATGGGTCACATCATCATCTTCAAAGCAGCGCAGCACATGGGCGATGGCATCCACTTCGCGGATATTGGCCAGAAACTGGTTGCCCAAACCCTCGCCCTTGGAGGCACCGCGCACAAGGCCCGCAATATCGACAAAGGTCATGCGCGTGGGAATCACCTCGCGCGATTTGCCGATTTCGGCCAGCTTTTGCAGGCGGTCATCGGGAACGGCCACATCACCCACATTGGGTTCAATCGTGCAGAAGGGAAAATTCGCAGCCTGTGCAGCAGCAGTGCGGGTCAGCGCATTGAACAAGGTGGATTTGCCAACATTTGGCAGACCAACAATTCCCATTTTGAAGCCCATGACCGCGTTCCCCTTGCGTTATGCCAGCGCCGCGCTTGTAGGGTCAGACAGGCCACAAGACAAGAGCAGGTGGTGCAGGGAAAGCACAGACACATGCATGCGCAAGGTTGATTCCCCGCCGTTTTTCGCACAAACCCAGATCAGGCCCAAGGGACAGGACAAGATGACCAGAATCGACACCACATTCGCCAAGCTGAAATCCGAAGGCCGCAAGGCGTTTGTTTCCTATATCATGGGGGGCGACCCTGATCTTGAGGCATCGCTGGCCGTGATGAAAGGACTGCCCGGCGCGGGCGTCGATATCATCGAGCTGGGCGTGCCCTTCACCGACCCGATGGCCGACGGCCCCACAATCCAGCTTGCAGGCCAACGCGCGCTGGAAGCCGGGCAGACACTGGAAAAGACGCTGGAAATGGTCCGGCGCTTTCGTGAAGACAACACCACAACCCCGATTGTGTTGATGGGCTATTACAACCCGATCTACATTCGCGGGGTAGAGCGCTTTCTGACGGATGCCAAATCCGCAGGGGTGGACGGGTTGATCGTTGTTGACCTGCCCCCCGAAGAAGACAGTGAGTTGTGCATTCCGGCGCAGGCGGCAGGGCTGAACTTTATCCGGCTTGCAACACCCACAACCGATGACCGCCGCTTGCCCAAAGTGCTGCAAAACACTTCGGGCTTTGTCTATTATGTGTCGATCACCGGAATCACAGGGGCTGCCGCCGCACAGGCAACCGAAGTGGCCCCGGAAGTGGCGCGAATCAAGGCCGCCACGGATTTGCCGGTGATTGTGGGCTTTGGCATCTCGACCCCGGACACGGCAGAGCAGATCGCAAGTGTTGCAGATGGCTGCGTCGTCGGTTCTGCGATCATCAAGGAAATCGCAGCGGGCAAGCCGGTTGACGCTATTTTGGATTATGTCCGCGCGCTGGCCGAAGGCGCGCATCGCGGGTGACGCAATAAGTCAGGCCGCGCCCTTGCGGGTGCGGCCTGTAACTGTCGGGAATAGTGGCGGTTTCTTAGCGAGAGGCGACGCGCAAGCTGCCTGTCGTCTCGCCCAGCACAACGGTCCACCACAATTTGCCATTGTCATCCTGATGCCAGCCCACACCAACTTCGGTGGCGCGGCGATCCAGAATGACTTGCCGTGTTTCGGGTTCGGTCATCCAGGCGTTGACTGTCTCGAACTCGGTCTCGAATGTCTCTGAGATCAGCTCGCCAACAACATTGCCACTATAGCCCGCGCGCTCTACGCGGGTCATTGGGCTTGATCCATCCGAACCCCAATGCCAAGGGCGGCTTTGGAAGGACATGTCTTGAGCATGGGTTGCGGCCGCACTTGCCAGTTGGGCATTCGGCTGCAACGGCGGCAGGCCATTCTGTGCCCGCATGGTATTCAGACCATCTTGCATACGCTGGCGCACGCGGGGCGCGTCACTCGCAGCGATTCGATATACGACAGGCACCGGCCTTCCATCGGCACCCGTACGCATGGCGACGGGACCGGCTACATCACAAGCGGCTAATGTCAGGGTGCCAACCATTAACAGCGCAAACAAACGAAACATCTTTGATTTTCCTCATAGGTTGCGCTACGCTTAACCTTTACATTTCGGGTTTTCAAACACAACTGAGCGTGAACCGGGGATTGATGGCCCATCACGTGGCTTTCCTGCACCGTTGTCGCATTCGCGCCAAGCTGCTGCAATCTCTTGGCTTAGATGCAGAAAATGGGGTTCAAGGCGAAAAAGTGTTGCGAATTTGACTACGTCTTCAGAAAGCACGTTTCCCTGAGAACACATAGGATTGAACTTGGCATCATAACATGGTTTTGAAAAGCGACGACTCATCGTCTTGGGAGTTGGCGCCATAATGGATGGCGTTAACAACGTTCTGGAGGTTACTATGAAGAAAATCGCACTCGCCGCTGCCCTGTCCGTCGCTGCTACATCCGCATTCGCTGGAAGCCACAGCAAAATGGGCAAATACTCTGAGCCGGTCATCGAGCCAGCAGTAGTTGTTGAAGAAACCAAAGCTTCTTCGGGCGGCATCATCGTTCCGATCATGCTGCTTCTGATTGTTGCTGCAGCAGTTGCAGCGAAATAATCAGTCTTCTGCGTTATTCGCAGATTAAAAGGTGGTGAGATGATTCTCACCACCTTTTTATTTTTTC
Source organism: Roseinatronobacter monicus (assembly GCF_006716865.1). Lineage (NCBI taxonomy): Bacteria > Pseudomonadati > Pseudomonadota > Alphaproteobacteria > Rhodobacterales > Paracoccaceae > Roseinatronobacter > Roseinatronobacter monicus. The sequence goes on from NZ_VFPT01000001.1 coordinate 3,293,385, forward strand.
AAACTCACGCGCTAAAAAATTTGTGGATGCAGTTTCCCGCATCCGCGTTTCAGATCGCGCGTTGGGTTCAGGTCCAGCCTTGCAAGTTTGCTTCGATCACGTCGGTCAGCGCAGCGATATGCGCAGGATCGTCATTCAGGCATGGAATATAGGTGAATTGTTCACCGCCTGCCTCTTCAAAGCTTTCACGAATCTCTTCGTTGATCTCTTCCAGCGTCTCGATGCAGTCGGCTGAAAAGGCGGGTGCAACCACAGCCAGACGCTTGATTCCCTGCCGCGCCAGATCGGCGACATGGTCGACTGTGTACGGGCGCAACCATTCTTCGCGGCCAAAAACAGATTGGAATGTGGTCTGAACCTTTGATTCTTCCCATCCCAACTCCTCGCGTAGCAGGCGAGTCGTTTTTTGACACTGGCAATGATAGGGGTCGCCTTCCATCAGATAGCGCTTTGGCATCCCGTGATAGGACGTGACCAGAACCTCTGGCTTTTCGTCCATCGCGTCGTATGTTTTGCGCACCGAATCAGCCAGCGCCTTGACGTAAGTCGGGTGGTCGCAATACGCCCCTACCGTGCGCGCCGATGGTTGCCATTTCTGCTCCATCAATGCGCGAAAGAACTGGTCGCAGGCAGTGGCCGAGGTTGCGCCCGCATATTGCGGATAGAGCGGGAAAAACAGAATCCTGTCGCATCCGGCCTTGACCATTTCATCGACCTTGGACTTGGTCGACGGGTTGCCGTAGCGCATGCAGAAATCCACCATGATGTCGCTATCAATCCGCTCTGCGATCTGTTCGGCCAGTCGTGCGGTCTGATCCTTGGTGATGGTCAGAAGCGGGCTTTCGCCCTTGTCATGGTTCCAGATGGATTTGTAATTCGCACCCGACGTAAAGGGACGCTTGGTCAGGATAATCAGTTGCAACAAAGGCTGCCACAGATAGGCGGGGTAATCGACCACGCGCTTGTCGGATAGAAATTCATTCAGGTAGCGCCGCATGGACCAGTAATCATAGTTGTCTGGTGTGCCCAGATTGGCCAGCAGCACACCAACTTTGGCCCGCGGCACAGGCGGGTGGTCAGGCTGTGCAAATTCAAGCCGCCCCTCGCCGGGCTGGTCCATATGCATCGGGCATCGTGCGGTCGCGGTATCTGGCTTTGCATCAAGCATGGCTGTATCCTTCATACCATATCTCCCGGCGCATTTCTGGATTTGTTCGTGATGTAAAGGGTTTTGGCCGGGAATCAATCTTTACTCGGGATTTTGATCTGATCGGGTAGCGGACTTTCTTGTGTTCCCAGCGCATCTGCAAGGCGTGCTTGCGCGGAACCGGGGCGCAGGGGGCGTGGCTGGCTGGAGTCCGGGGCCCAGCCTGTCAGGAACAAAAGATCAAAGCTTGCACGCAATCTGCCTGCCTCATCTGCGTAATGGGCGGCGTATAACTCTGCTGCGCGCGCGAAGACGGTGCGCGGGGTAAAGCTGCGACGTCTTGCCGCAAGCGCATTGCGTTCCCCCATCGCGCGCAAATCCGCATACAGCGTCTCGATCCGCTGATAGGCCACGTGCTGGCTGACCGTGTCGGCCACGGGCATGGCAAGGCCCGCGCGCTGCAACAAGCCGCCAAGGTCGCGGATTTCGGCCATAGGCACCACGCGCGGGCTAAGCCCGCCGCTAATATCGGCTTCGGCCTGTGCCAGACAGGCGCGCAATTCGGCCAAGGTCTGCCCGCCGGGCAGAACCGCCAGAAACAACCCGTCGGGACGCAGCGCACGCCGTGCCTGCACCATCTGTCCCACCGGGTCTGCGGCCCAGTGCAGCGCCATAGCATGGATCACCAGATCATGCGCGCCCGCCTCCAATGCCAGAACCGCATCATCGGGCACAAGTTCGGCCCCCGGCAGAAAATCTGCCCAAAGCTGCGGATGACCGGTCACAATCGCGGGCGATGTAAACTGTCTGTTAACCTCGGCCAGTCTTAATGCGAGTTCCTCATGCGCGATTGTGTGCAGGAAATTTTCACCCCCTGCGCGGGCGCGGTTGCGCAAAAGGGCGGCGCGGTCTGCCAGTTCTGGTGGGCTATGGGTCATCATGAAAGGCCATGTAATCGGGGGCGGACAGAATGCAAAACCTGACACAGCATGTCAAAGCGCAGGCGACTGGCCTTGCGCATAGCCTGTTGCGCGCGGTCTATCCACCACAATGCCTGACCTGCGACACATTGATCGAGGAGGAGGGCACGCTGTGCGGCACCTGCTGGCCACAAACCCCTTTCATCTTCGGCCTGTGCTGCGACAGTTGCGGCGCGCCCCTGCCCGGCACGCAGACCGCAACGCCCGTCCATTGCGACGACTGCCTGACCCTTGCACGGTCTTGGGATCAGGGGCGCGCGGTTATGATGTATGGGGACAAGGCACGCCAAATCCTGTTGGGCCTGAAATACTATGACCGGTTGGACTATGCCCGCCCGACGGGGCGCTGGATGGCGCGCGCCGCAGCGCCAATACTCGCGCCGCACACACTGGTTGCCCCGATTCCCCAGCATTGGTTGCGCCTGCTGAAGCGACGCTACAATCAGGCCGCGATCCTGAGCAAGGCCATCGCGCAGGAACTGGGGCTGGAGCATTGTCCCGACCTGCTGACACGCACGCGCTATACCGGCACGCAGGACGGGCGCGGACGTGCGGGGCGCTATGGAAATGTCGAAGGGGCCTTTGCGCCACACCCGCGCCAAGGGCACCGGTTGTCGGGACGGCATATTCTGCTGGTGGATGATGTCATGACAGTTGGCGCTACGTTTTCCGCTGCCACTGAAACCTGCCGCGCATATGGTGCGGCATCGGTGCGGGTAATCGCACTTGCACGCGTTGCAAGATCGGAATGTTAGACTATAGTGCGCCGCATATCCTGAACAGGGGCGCGCGATGCAACCGATTGAAATATATACCTCTCCGCTATGTGGCTTCTGCCATGCCGCAAAACGACTGCTGAAAGCGAAAGACGCAAGCTTTACCGAGATCGACCTGTCGCGCCAGCCAGACCGGCGGGCCGAGATGCTGTCGCGGTCAGGCGGTGCGCGCACAGTGCCACAGATTTTCATCGGCGACACGCATGTCGGCGGCTGTGATGAGTTGCATGCGCTGGACCGGACCGGCCATCTTGATGCCCTGCTGAAGGGCTGAGGTTATGGGGCTGACAGCGGCATTGATCCAGATGACCTCCGGCGATAATCCGGCCACTAATCTGGAGATGGCGCGCCGCTATCTGCAACAGGCCGCCGCACAGGGCGCAACCCTGGCACTCACCCCGGAAGTCACAAACTGCGTCTCGACCAGCAACGCGAATCAGAACCGTGTCTTGCAGACCGAGGCCGAGGACATAACCCTTGCCGGGCTGCGCGAGGAGGCACGCGCCTTGGGCATCTGGGTGCTGATCGGCTCGCTTGCGCTCAAGACGCGCGATGCAGATGGCCGCTTTGCCAACCGGTCGTTCCTGATCGACCCGGATGGCGCGATCCGCGCACGTTACGACAAAATTCACATGTTTGACGTACAAGTCTCGCCCAGCGAGACATATCGCGAATCCGCCGGGTTCCGGCCCGGAACAAAAGCTGTCGTGGCACAAACGCCCCTTGCCGCATTCGGGCTGAGCATTTGCTACGACCTGCGATTCGCGCATTTGTACCGCAGCTTGGCCAAAGCGGGTGCGGTGGTGCTGACTGTCCCCGCCGCCTTTAGCCCCATCACAGGGGCCGCGCATTGGGAAACACTGCTGCGCGCACGCGCCATCGAGACGGGCTGTTTCGTGCTGGCCCCTGCACAAACAGGGCGGCATCCTGCATCTGACGGGCAGCGCGTACGCAGCACGCATGGGCATTCTCTGGCTGTGGCCCCTTGGGGCGAGGTGCTGCTGGATATGGGCACCGTGCCCGGTGTCGGGCTGGTTAATCTTGACCTTGCCCGCGTGGTCGAGGCCCGTGACCGCGTGCCGGCGCTGTTTCATGACCGCGACTTTGCCCTGCCGGATGAATCGCCATGAAAAACCCGCGCAAGGATATGGCCAATGCGCTGTTCAGTGAATTGCTGATGGCCGACCAGCTTGCGCGCAACCGCCTGTCAAAAGTCTTGCCCAAGGGGATGGAGTTGTCGCATTTCGGTGTGCTGAACCTGCTGGCGCGGCAACGGACAGAACTTAGCCCGGCGGAGCTGGCGCGCGCGTTCCATGTCACGCGCGGGGCCATGACAAACACACTGAACAAGTTGAATTGGGCAGGTTATGTGCATATCCGCCCGGACTGGGACGATGCACGGCGCAAAATGGTGGCGATCAGCCCCGCCGGACGCGCGGCGCGCGACGCCGCATTAGCCGCCATCACACCGCTGATAGACGATGCCGTCAAGACATTGGGCGAAGACATCGTGCGCCAGACAATCCCCGTCTTGCGCAGCCTGCGTATGCGCCTTGGCGAAGAGGATGGCGTCTAGCGCGCTCAGTCCTTGCGCAACCGCGCCGCTGATTCGTGGATCGCCTTATATTGCCCGCCGGGCCGATGGGACCAAAGATAGGCTGGCAAAACGGTGCTCATGGGGGTGGGTGTGATGCCCAGATCCTCCAGACCACGCGCGCCTTGCGCTACAACATTGTCGCGCCGCAAGTTGCGCACCTGATCCCGCGTCAGAAGCGTGTTCGAGAACAGCCCCAAGGTCACGGCCTGAACAACATCCAGCGCGCCGCCCATCACATTGGCAATCGGAAACGGAATGCTCAGCAACACGCGCTTGCGGCGAATCTCTGACAGCATCATTTCCATCAAGGCGCGGAAACTGGCCACATCCGGCCCGCCCAGCTCATACACTCCCGGCGATACAGTATCCGTCAGCGCTTTTGCGGCAGCAGCGGCGACATCTTCTACATAGACAGGCTGAAATTTCGTATTTGGCCCCACAACCGGCAAGAAGGGCGAAAACCGCGCCATTCCGGCGAACCTGTTGAAGAACTGGTCCTCATGCCCAAAGATCACCGAGGGGCGCAGGATCACGGCATTCGGAAACTGCTCTAGCACCAAGGCTTCGCCCTTGGCCTTGGTCTGCTGATACAGGCTGTCGGATTGCGCATCTGCACCAATCGCAGATATCTGCACAAGCTTCTCGACCCCCATTTCAGCCGCAAGGCGGGCAATACGGCCAGCCCCATCTGACTGAACATCAGAGAATTTGTTGCGCCCTGACTCGACCAGAATACCGACGCAATTGACCACAGCGTCCGCACCCTGCATCACGGCCCGCACCGAGGCATCGTCTCGGATGTTGCAGAAAACAGGCTCGACCTGTCCGACCGCGCCGTAAGGTTTGACAAACAGCGCCTCGTTCGGGCGGCGCACGGCAACGCGCACACGCCAACCGGCCTGCGCCATTCGTCGCGCGATATACCGACCCACAAATCCCGAACCACCGTAGATGGTAACTAGCTTTGACATGAGCGCACTCCGCCGCTTTCGTGAACGCTGCCTGAATACCTGCGTGCGTCCCGTTCCACAAGGTGGCTTGGCTTTTTCAATCTGATTGCACTTTTCGGATGCAAGCCCCGTTGACACGGCCAGACCAGCGCCATAAAGAGCCTGCACGCAACCTGCCCAGGTGGCGGAACTGGTAGACGCGCTAGCTTCAGGTGCTAGTACTCGTAAGGGTGTGGAGGTTCGAGTCCTCTCCTGGGCACCATGTTTTTCGGCTAACTTGCTGAATTATATAGAAAAATTGGCTGGGCGGGTTGCGCATATCCCCCTAATTATACACCCTTTGTGCGTCGCTTGACGCCTTTTCGCATGTCAGCGCCCATTGTCAGGCAAGCGCACCGCCATTTACGCGCCAGCCGTTGCCCGAGCCGTGAAGGCTTCGGCACTTTCGCCAGCTTCACGGGTCAAGCCGCCGCCACCCATCAGCAGCGCCCCGCCCGGTTCACCGGTTAAAGCGTCGCAAATCAGAATTACGCAAGGCCCAGCGCCAGCAGCGCCCCGCTTGCCTTCCAGTCGGTCAAGTCGGGCGCGCAGCGTTGCCATTGTCGCCCCTGTCTAATGATGCCACCAGCGCCGCTAGTTTGCGCTGCACAGTTCCACAGCCCGCCGCCTTGCGTTCCGCCATCCGGTCGAGCGCCACCGCCAGAGCCGCGAAGGTTGCCGCCGCGTCGGGGTTCGGGCGCGCAGCCAATGTGCTTTCCAGCCGGTTAAGTCGCCTTTGCAGGGTCATGTCGCGCACATCGCTGCAAACCGTTCGCGCAGGGCGGTTTCATCTTCGCCGGGGTTGCGGTCGATATGCACCACGCCGCCACCATCCAGCGGGCGCAGCATCAGCGCCACCAGTTCCGACCCCGTTGCGCTGGGCTTCATGATTTCGCGCACAATGGCGCATGGCCCGCTTGCAGGCTTCGCGGTTGCCCCTTCCAGACGGTCAATTCGCTTTTGCAGGGTCACGCCGCGCCCTCTTCCAATGCCGCCACGCGGGCTTCCAGTTCGGTCGTTTCCAGCGTGCGCCGGAAAGTTTCCACCAGCGCCATGATATGCGCGCCCTCTTGCGGGGTCAGGTCGCCACTGGCCACAGCATCCAGCACCGCGCCCGCCGCTTTGGCTGCATCATCTGCCGATTGCATCAGGGGCAGGTCAAAGGTCACAGGCGCGTCACGCCTTGGCGGGGCGATGCGTTCCAGACACAGGCGCAGCGCCGCCCCGTCGCCATCCAGCGCCAGTTCCACCGCCTTGCGGGTCAAGGCTTCGGCTTCACCATCCAGCAGCGCCAGCGCGGCCCGTGTGGCCTTGTGGCGGGTGCCCTTGGGCTTGCCGGGGTTGCCCGCCGTGAATGTGCCATCCGTATTTCGTCCGCTTTTACGGTCGGTCATGGCTGCCCCCTTGCCGCGTCATTGGCTTGCACGATTGCCACAAGGTCAGCATCGCACAGGCTTTGCGGAAATGTGCCCGCCGCTTTGGCATTGGTTAAGCGCGATAGCAGCGCTCCATTGAAATTGGCGGGGCAATCGAGCGTTGCCCCATAGGCGTCGGCCATCGCTTGCAGCGCCGCATCGCCTAGCCGTGACAGGTCCAGCGCATCCGCCGCATGGCTTGGGCGGGATTGTTCCAGTCGAATGATGCGTGCGCGCATGGTAGGCATTTGCTAACCTGCAAACTGTGTTTTGCAAATATAGCATGGCACCTCCAAGCCGCAAAGCGGTCACACCGCAAACCGTCCCCCTTCGGTCGGTCTGGCATGGCCCAGCGCGGTCAGGCTTTGCAGAAGGGGTTGCACGGTGCTTGCGCGCCCGCGTGCGAATTGGCGGGCGATTTGTTCGGGGGTGGCTTCGCCCAAGTCATAGAGCGCGGCTTGCACGGCTGCGATTTGTTCGGGTAGGGATTTGGGCCAAGGGGCTTTGGTGGTGGTGTCCTTTGGGCCAAGGTCCATTTTGCCTTGGTCGCCTTTGGCCACGGCTGCGCGGCCTGCCGGGTTCTGATACTCGGGGCGCAGCCAGCGCACCAGCCCGCGCGCTTCCTCGGCTGCGCGTTCACGGTTCAGGTCCACCAGCCGGTGCAGGATTTCGTCGTCGGTCAGGGTGGCGGGCCAGCCGTAAGCCTCGGCCACTACCGCGTCGATCTGGTCATGCAGGTTGCGCAGGATGCCCACCAGCCCTTGATCATAGATTTCGCGGTCCTTGCCTTCGATGCGTTCCTCCGCGCGGAGTTTTTCCAGCACGTTATACATGGCGGTCAGGGTCAATTTCGGGTGGGCCGCTTGTTGGGCTTTGCGATGCGCGTCGAGCTGTTCCCCAAGGCTGCGTAACCGGGCTTTCTGGTCCTCGGTTGGGTCGGGAAAGGGGAAGGTATCGAAACACCGCGACTTATTATATCGCGGAGTAGGGCCTAAAATCGCACCTTGCGAAAGCGCCCATAAAACATGTTGATGACTGGAAAGCACACCGAGTTGATATGGGTCATGAAGCCCAAATGCGGTTAACATATTATCTGGCAAAATGCCGCCGTCTAGAAAGCTAAAAAAGCGGTGTTTTGAGGTTTCGACTGTTGCTACGTATCTCGACAGACCAGCCAGCATCGGGCGCAAAAGTTGTCGTGGCTTCCCATGTAGCCACCAGAGTTTCGCATAAACTGCGCTATCTTTAGATGCTGACGCCTTCTCGTCGCGATCTGACTTAACTCTGTCAAAAATATGCTGATACACCGCTGGAAAGCGACTGCGCACCTCCGCTTCGGCCAGTCCGAAAAGGTCAATGACCATGACGCCGCGCGGGGTGGCGGTCAGGTCGCGCCCGTTGCGATACTCGCGAATATGATTTTCAAGTCCCGGCACTGTGCCAAGCCCCAGCGCGCGGGCTTCGGCGGGGGTAACGATAAAACCCGCGCCGTGAAGCTTCACACCGGGGGATGAAATGCCATCATTCGCTTTCAACGGCACCGCCCCCGCCACATCAGCCCCGATGCGCAGATTTGCGAAAATCTTTCCCTTCTGGATGTCAAAGCGCACCGCGCGGCCATCTGACTCGTTGTGCCCTTTCACTTCCTCGGCCACGGTCAGCAATCGCCCATTTGCGTTGCCGCGTTCCGCCACCGTCATTGCAATCCGCACCGCCGCCGCGTCCGTTGCATCCACCCAAGGGTGGTCAGGAATGGCAAAGGTCAGGGACAGGCCAGTTTTCGGGTCGGCCAAATGCGGTTCCAGCACCTTGCGGTTGAAGGTCTGGCGCAGGGAATTGGTGGTAATCAGCCCGAAACGCCGCGTGCCCTTGGCGCGTGCTTTCGCGGTTGCCGGTTTCCAGCCCCGCGCGGCCAATGCCGCCTTGTCCCACCAGAACATGACAAAATCGGCACTTTGCGGCATTTTGGGATAGGCTTTCCAAAGCGCCTCTGCATAGCCATCGCCCAAAGCGTCGCGCATTCGGCTGGCCCCGATGAACGGCGGGTTGCCGACGATAAACTCCGCCTCGGGCCATTTCGCGGGGGCGGGTTTGAGGTAATCCAGCACGGGCGTGCGGGCGTCGGGGTCTGGCACAGCCTCGCCCGTGACAGTGTGGATGATGGTGGAAAACCCATCCCAGCGGGTGACGGGCTGGCCGTTATCATCCAGCCGGGGCTGCGTGCCGGTATAGGTCAGCACTGCGTCGCGGTTCTCGATATTGCGGAAATCGCGCAGCACGGGTTCCGATGGGCTGGCCGTGCCATGGGTGCGGAAATGCCATTGCAGATAGCCAATCCATAGCACCAGTTCAGCCACCGCCGCCGCCCATGGGTTCAACTCCAACCCCAGAAATTGGTGCGGGTCCACTGTGTGGCCTGCAAGGGAAAGTGCGCCCTGTTCCTCGCCCAGTTCGGCGAGAAGCGCGGTCACTTCGCCCTCAAGCCGTTTCATAAGTTCCAGCGCGACATACAAAAAGTTGCCCGAGCCGCAAGCCGGGTCCAGCACGCGGATTTCGCAGAGCTGGGCGTGAAAGTCGCGCACGGTGTCGCGGGCCTGTTCCATCTGCCCTGCGTTGGCATAGGTCAGCGCCGCCGCCTGCACATTGCGCCAATCGCTGCGCAACGGGTCCATGATGGTGGGCACCACCAGACGTTCGACATAGGCGCGCGGCGTATAATGCGCGCCGAGCTTGTGGCGTTGTCGCTTGTCCAGCGCGCGCTCCAGCAGGGTGCCGAAAATGGCAGGCTCCACCTCGCGCCAGTCCTTGGCGGCTGCATCTATCAGAAGGGACAGTTGCACTTCAGACAGGGGCAGCGCAGATGCGTCCTTGAACAAACCCCCGTTGAATTTCTTGAGGTCGGCCATCAGCACACCGGAAAAGCCGCCATCATTCATGACTTCCCACAGCTTGGTCAGGGCGGGGGCTGCGTGTTCGGGCCTGCCGCGCAGGCGGGTCAGCAGGTCGGAAAAGCTGGCCTTGGGGATAAGGTCCACATCTTCGGCAAACATGGTGAAAAGACAGCGCATCAGGAAATTCGCCACAGCCTCGGGGGCGTGGCCTTGGCCTTCAAACGACTTGCCCAGCGCTGCCAGCCGGTCAGCGACTTCGCGGGTCACGCGGGCGGTCACTTTGGCGGGGTCGAGCGCGTGCGGGTCGGTCCAGATGCTGCGCAGGCGGTCTTGGGTTTCCGGGTCGCGCAGGTCATCCATGGTTATGCGATAGCGGTTCCCGTCTGGAAACTGCGTATAGCCTTGGCCTTGGCCCGAGAAATCGGCGTAAACTTCGATAACGTGCCCCACATCCACCACCATCAGGAAGGGGGGCCAGCCATCGGTGCGCGATACAGCGCGGGCATATCCATCGGCCTGATTGCGGGCGCGCATCATGGTGTCATCCCAGCCCCGCGTGCCGCGCGTGCCGTGGCCCTTGCGGGTGGCTTTGGGCAGATCGGCCAGCAGGGGGGCTTGCGCGCTATCCTCGGAGGTGGTGCCGGTCACACCCTGTTTCGCTTCCATGACGAAATGGCCCGCGCGGTAAAGGTCCACAAAGCCGCGTGTCTGGCTGCCGGTGTGAATGAAGGTCACGGGGTGTTCGAAATGATAGGCGTTTGCAGATGCGGTTTCAGATGCGGGGGCCGGTCGCGGCACGCCCAGCGCGTCGCACAATTCCGCCGCGAAGGTCTGGAAATTGGCCCGTTCGCTGCCGCCTGATTGCTTCCAGCGGGCGATGAAATCTTCAATCTGCAATGCGTGCACCGATTCTGAAATGCGCGAAATCTGGCGCGGTATGTTCTGCACTAGGGATAGCTGGCAAAGGCGCAGGGCTTCAAGGTTTTAGTTTCGTGCGCTTGTCATCCCATGCGGTCAAGAATTGCGAACGGGTTTTCAGCTTCCGGCGCGCGTGCTGATACCTTTGCGCGGGTCGCTGGGGAAAGCCCAAATTCACCCAGCAAGCTTTGAGCGTGCCGCATGGCTTCGTTTCTCATTGCGACTTCGGGCGCGGCGCGGCGCATTCCGTTTTCCGTTTGATAGCTGCGCCCCCCATCTTCGATGGTTGCAGTCAAGATTTCGATTTCTTCAAGCCGTGACGACAGCAGCGCCAGCATGTCGCCATCATCAGGCGATGCCACGCCCAGCCCGTGCAAGATTGCGCCAAGGCGCGCAAAGTGACTTGCGGCCCGGTCAGACAGCCATGCGGGCGGGTCAGCAGTGCCCGCGCGCGCTTGCGGTTCGTTTGGGTTTTCGCGACACGGGCGCTTTGTTCCGGCGATTGCCTTTAGCGCGGTCGGTTTTCTTGGTCTGCCCATTTTTGCCTCCGTTTTGGCTTTATGTGAAGATGACTATGCCGCCCGGTTTTTCATCTGGTCGGCCCAACTTTTGCCCACCCCCTATGCGGGGTTTCCTGTGCGAAAAAGCAGCGCCGCCAGAGCCGCCTTGCAGTCATAGCTTAGCCCGTTCGGTCGGCACCGCCCGGCCTTCACGATACGCCACCAGCCCCGCCGCGCGCAGCTTTGCTTCGGCCCGCCATGCCCGCGTTGCACCCCAGCCCATCGCGCTAGCCATTGCGCCATAGGTTGCAGGCCCGTGAAGGCGCAGGCGGTCCAGATATGCGCCCGCGTCGGGGTCCAGCCCATCGGCCCGAGCGGGGGGGGCGGTTTCCGGTTTCGAGCGCGGGGGCGTTGCGACAGCCGCGACACTTGCGACACTTGCGACACGTAAAGCCGGTTTCTGGGCTTCGGGGGGTTGCGACACTTGCGACACGGGGGGCGCAGCCGGGGCTTGTGTCGCAGTTGTCGCGGAAGTCGCAGGGGGTTGCCCCGCGATTTCTGCCAGCTTAGCGCGTGCATCAAACCACATCGCGCGCCCCTTGCACCATGCGCCAGCTTTCCTTGCGCTTTGCCCCCCTTACAAAAGTATGGGCTTCATTCGTTTTTAGCCAGTCATGCTCTGTCAGAATGTCCAGCGCCGCCCTTGCCTTTGGGCTTTCCCGCAAGGCGTTTGGCCCGCGATTAACCACTTCACGCAAAGTCACATCATCATGCGGCCATGCTTCCAGAAGCCACTTGCGCAGCTTTTCCGCATTATCAATTTTCTCTGAAACAAGCGCAGCACTTGCCAGCCGTGAAGCTTCGGAAAGGTAGTATTGCGCAACGTCGATTGCGTCGGCCATGTCGCGGGCTTCCACCGCCGGGGCTTGAAGGTCGCGCCACAGGGTCAGCACCCCCGCAATTCGTGCCGCTTGTTCCGCCGCTTTGGATGCCGTGCCCGTGACATGCGCCAGATCCGCGCGGGGGGCTTGTGCCGCTTCGATTGCATCGGAAAAGGCCACTAGCAGCGCGCGGGCTTCGGGGGTCAGGTGCAGCGGGCGCGGTTCAAGTTCGCGGGTTTCCGGTTCCATTGGCAGGGGCGTTTCGAGAATGTCGCGCAGCCGTGCCGCGAAGCTTCCCAGCGCCATTTCATCGCGCCGGGCGTTCGCTTGCATCCGGGTTCCGATAGCGCTGGGCGGTTCGCAAATCAGAAAGCGGGGCAGAAAGCCCGTATCCGCCGCCAGCGGGTCAGCCATGAAGCCCCGCGCCACGCCGGGTTGCACCATCAGATGCACCGCCAGCCGCCGCCCGTATAGCGTCGCGTGCCCATCGCCCGAGCGCGTGCGCCTTATCGGGTTGCCTTGCCAAAGGTCATTGAACGCGGCCAGCGTCTTTTGCCGGTTTTCACTATTCATCGCGTGCCCGCCCAAGAATTGCCCGCCTTCATCCGAGAAAAGCCCAAGGCTGGGTTGCCCATGCGCGAAAAGCTTTGTCAGCCCTTCGAATGTCGGTTCGGTCACGGTTCGGTCAGCGGAAGGCGGGGCTTCCGGTTCCGGTCCGAGCGCTTCAAGGTCGGCTTGTGCCGCCGTGCGCTTGTCAGCCTTACCGGACTTCGCTTCGGAAAGTATCTTGTCGCGTGCCCCCTTCCAGAGCGCGTGCGCATTGCGCCAGCTTTCCATTTCTTCGCGCTGGGCTTTGGCTTGCTCCCTTTCATGGGCGCGCAGCGCAGTCAGCTGGCCTGTTCGATGGTTTCAGCCAGATCAAGCTGCCAGTACCATTCCTCGCCCGGCACATACTGGATCAGCTTGCGATAGATGCAGCCATAGAGCAGTTCTTCCAGAAACCCCGATGCGTCCAGCGGGTCATAGTCATCCGGTTCCAGATAGGCGCGCACATTCAGGCGGCTGCCATCTGCCCATGCGGCAATCGGGAACATGGTCGCAGCACCCAGCGCTGCCGTGCCCGCAAAAAGTTGTCGACGCGTCAGGCTTGGAAAAATAGAGGTGGTTTTCAGGTCGTTCATGGTGGCCTCTCCCGGTGGTGGAGCGACGCGTCAGTGTGCGCGAAGCTCTCTGATTATTGCTGTATCATCCTGCAAGTCATGCTTGCGTCCGCGCAACTGCGCATCTTGGGAAAACAACTAACTTCTGACGCGCGAACTGCGTCATCTCGCGTCAGGCAGGCAATTCCAACGCGGTCAGCATATGCTGGCCTTCGCCGCCCACAGCCAGCATACGCGCCACGTTTCGCGGCAGGTTGCTGCTTTGCGCCGGAAAGATGCCTGTCTGCTTCATGCTGCGGCGAATGTTCACCGATTTGCCCAGATATTCCAGAAACACCTGCGCCGCAAAGGGCGATCTGGCACTGCGGCCCTGAACCCCAAGCGTCATTCCCGTCAGATATTCGGGCACTTCTGCCGAGGCGGGAAACAAAATCGTCTGCGACAGCGACCGCAAGGCGTTGGAATTGTGGTCGGTAATGAAAATGCGGCCACTCAGCATCAGCGCAACGCCGATATAGCGAATGAAATGCGACCGGCCCAAAGGGCTTTCTTCTGGCTGAATACGCTCTGACAACCTTGTGTAATATACGCCCTTATACTCGGTTATCCGCAAAAGGGACCGGCGGATCATGCCGGGCCTACTGGGGGTGTAATAGTAGTAGAAGTAATAGCCGCAATAGGGTTTCAGACTGTCCGCCGATCCGGCGATCATCCGGTCGATATGGGTTGCCGCTGGTCCAAGCGCGCGCAGCAAGTGGCGCGCGCGGGGCCGCAGCGAGACAAGCTCGGCAAAGCGGCCATGGGGCAGAAGCAACTCCTCTTCCTCGACCCCGAAATAGTCGCAGATACGGCGAATGTTCCGCGCCGAGGGGCGCGACGCGCCGCTCAGGTATTTGGTGAACTGCTGCCGATTGATGCCCAGACTTCGGCACACTTCGGCGATCGAGGGGGCATAGCTGCACAGCAGCTTGAGGTTGCGCGCGATATTCTCTTGCATGCACCATGTTCTAACCGGCTGGCGCAATCACGCAAGAAATATCGCGCCTGTTCGCGTCAGAAAGTGAAACATCGCCGCTTATCTGCGTCAGATTTCACGCTACACACCATCACGCGGGACAGAGAACTGCCAGTCACGCGTTATCAGGCATTCATCCCCGTCATAGGCCTCCAGCCGCGCGACAATGTGGAAACTGGTGGCGTCACATGTCATGACCGTGCGCGTTTCGGTGCGCGTTTGCCAGTCCCCCCGCCCGATTGTGAAACTCCAATGCGTTTCGTGCCGTGCTGAAAGCGGGTCATCGGCGCGAATATCCCATATCTCGGTGATGACTTTGCCTGACTCCATGCGCGTGCTTTCATGGCGCATCAGGCCGCCATCCGTGACCAGCCGCAGCCTTTGGGTGCCATCGGGCAGGGTTTCCTCATGGCGGGTGAATCCCTCGGGTCGCAAGGGGGTCGAGTGGCCTTGCCGCGTTTGTTCGGGCTGCGCGAACTGTGGGGCGTCTTCCTCAATATCGGGGCGCACGGGTATATCCAGCACGCAGCCCGCAGGGTCCAGTTGCAGCGACAGCGGCGCAGCCGAAGGCCAGATCATCGGCCAATAAGCCGTGGAGAGTGAGAGCCGCAGGCAATGCCCGGCAGGCACGCGATAGGCGATGTCGTTAAAGGTAAACTCCACCTCGACCGGCGCGCCGGGGGTCAGGGGCGCAACGGTGTCGTGCCCCGCTCGGTGGGTCAGGTTCAGGGTGCCCATGGTAATGAACGCCACAGTTCCATCCGGGCGCAGATCACACAGGCGCGCCACGACAAAGCCGCTTGCCTGATCGGGCGTCAAGCGCAGCCGCAGCCGTGCGGCCCCGATAATGTCTTTCGCCTCTGACAAAGGGGCGGTGTCCAGCGTCAGGCAGTGTGCATCGTCTTTGCGCTGGTCATCTGCAAGCTCGTCCAAGCTGCGCATTCCGGGGCAGAAGCGTTGCCCCCCAAGGCCAATAGTTTGCGGGCTCTCAACATGAAGCGGGGTGCCGCCTTTCTGCGCGCCCAATCCCTGCTCTGACAGATACAGTGCCTCGCGGCCGATGCGCGGCGACGGCCAGGATGGCTCGGCGATCCAGCGCCCTTTGCGGGCAAGCATCCGGCGGGCGGGCGGCTCTGACTCCATCACAAACATGCGGTAGGACATGTCCGGCGTCTTTTCCGCCCCCTTCAGCCAATGGTCAAACCATGTCTTGACCTCGTGCAGGAATCCGATGGCAGGTTCGGGCCACGCGACATTGGGGTACTTGTGCGCCCAAGGGCCATTGATCCCCGCCACAGGCGAGGACAGGCCCGCAATCGTGCGCGGAACGGCATTGGAATAGGCATCCGCCCAGCCCCCCACAGCCAGAATTGCGGCCTTTACCGCCCTATAATCCTCGCATACCGAGGCATGTTTCCAATAGGCATCGCGGCGCTGATGGGCCAGCCACGTCTCGATATGCAGGGGTTGGTTGCGCAACCTGTCCAGCCAGATTTCGCGCCAATCCGCACCCACAATTTCCGGGTCAGGCGGGCGCGAGGAATAGGCGAACATCTGTGATGACCAGCCCTTGTTTTCGGTCAGCAGGCAACCGCCCATATAATGGATGTCATCCGCATAGCGGTCATCGGTGAAACAGATCGTCACGGCGGCTTTCAGCGCGGGCGGGGCCAGTTGCGCCAGTTGCAGCCCGTTGAAGCCACCCCAACTGATGCCGATCATGCCGACCGAACCAGTGCACCAGTCCTGCGCGGCCAGCCATTCGATGACCTGCACACCATCATCAAGTTCGGTTTCGGAATATTCATCCGTCATATGCCCGCCGGAATCGCCGTTGCCACGAATATCGACGCGAACACCGACATATCCGTTCTGGGCCAGCCATGCATGTGTCAACTCATCCCGAGGCAAGGTGCCGTCACGCCTGCGATAGGGCAGGTATTCCAAGACCACAGGTGCGGCGGCGTGGCGCGCTGAGTCGGGCATCCAGATGCGCGCTGCAAGCTGTGTGCCATCGCGCATCGGTATCCAGACGGGGTCCAGTACCCGAATTGCGCCTCGTTCGGTCAATGTGCCATCGGTTTGCTGCATGTTTACCCCTCCAATTTTGGAAGGATTAGATGCCGCAGGGCACAAACACGCAATCGCGCGACCCATGCGGGACTGGCGCGACTAGACGCAAGTATCGACGCTCATCTAACCGAAGCGGGGCTTGGTGTCCCAACCCGTCCACTGCCACATGCTTCAAACGGGCCGCTTCTGATTAGTCGGGGTTCTCTGCACATGCGCAAGCCGGTCGCGCTGTTTTGCGTCCGGCCTTCACCCCATCAGGGCAATGCATAGCGCAAGATACCCCGTCACCTCGGCCAGTTGTTGGCCTGCGCCCAGCACATCGCCGGTCTGCCCCCCCAACCGGCGCAGGGCAAGGCGCGCAAGGCCCAGCACCAATGTAATCTGCACCACCAGCACCATGCCAACGGCCAATGCGGTCATATCCGGCATCAGAACCAGAGGCGCCAGCGCAATCACACTGGCAAATCCGACCGCGCGCCAACTGACAGATGTTGCGGAATGGCCCAGCCCATCGGCCCGCGCGGGCGGGAGCAGCGCCAACAGTGCCACAGGTGCCACACGGCTGAGCATTGCCATCAGCACAATCGCCTGTATCGCCACCGTCAGGTCCAGCGCCCCCAGATAGACCAGCGCCTGCCAGCGCAGCGCAAGCGACAGGATCAGGGCAAGCACACCATAGCTGCCAATGCGCGAATCGCGCATGATCTCCAATCGGCGGGCGGGCGTGTGCCCCCCCCACAATCCATCGGCCAGATCGGCCAGCCCGTCTTCGTGCAGCGCGCCGCACAGCATGATCTGCGCGCCCAAGCCCAACAGGGCTGCCAGCGCCAAAGGCAGGCCCAGCGCCGCCGCAACCCAGAATACAAGCGCAGCGCCCAGACCCACCACCAGCCCCGCCACTGGAAAGGCCCAAGCGGCGGCATTTATGCGCGGCGCGGGGTCTGGCAACTGCCCGGCAGGCAGGCGCGTCAGCAACATAAACGCCAGCTGCAATTGTGCCAGCGCCGCGCGGATCATGCCTCGGACACTCCGGCCTCGCCAAAGGTGGCCATGCCGTTATGACAGGCCAGTGCGCTGCGTATGATGCCCAGCGCCAGCGCAGCGCCAGAACCTTCGCCCAGCCGCATGTCAAAATCCAGCACGGGCTTTTGCGCAAGCGCCGCCAGCAAGCGCCGGTGTCCCGGCTCTGTCGAGGCGTGGCCAACCAGACAATGCGCTAGCATACGCGGGTCTGCGGCATAGAGGCAGGCCGCTGCCGCTGTGCAAATGAACCCGTCCAGAATAACCGGAATACGGGCGGCGCGTGCGGCCAGAACCGTCCCGCAAATCGCCGCCTGTTCGCGCCCGCCCAAAGCTGCAAGCGTGGCCATCGCCCCCAACCCGCTATGACGGCGCAAGCCCGTCTCGATGGCGGCAATCTTGCGTGCGATGCCTGCCGGGTCCGACCCGGTGCCAGGGCCGACCCATTCGGCAGCACTGCCACCAAACAGGGCGGCAGCGAGCGCTGCGGCCACGGTCGAATTACCGATCCCCATCTCGCCCAGCACAAGAATATCTGCCTGAACATTCACCGCAGCAGCACCTTGGGTCATGGCGTCCAGCGCCTCTGCGTCAGTCATGGCGGGGCCGGTGGTGAAATCCTGCGTGGGGTTGTCCAGATCGAGCGCATTCACTTGCAGTTCCGCCCCGTTGATCTGGCACAACTGATTGATCGCAGCGCCGCCCGCCTGAAAATTGGCCACCATCTGCGCGGTCACTTCTTGCGGAAAGGGGTTCACACCCTGTGCGCAGATGCCGTGATTGCCCGCAAAGACAAGGGCTTGTGCCTGCGCGATGCGGGGGCGGTCGGTGCCCTGCCAGCCCGCCATGAAGATGGCCAACTCTTCCAGCCTTCCCAATGCGCCGGGGGGTTTGGTCAGGCTGTTCTGGCGCGCAAGGGCGGCGTCCCGCGCGGCCTGATCCGCAGCAGGCAATCTGTCAGCCAGCGCAGCGATGTCGGATAGGGTTTCAATTGTAATCATTTCATCCTCATTGACAGGCCAGCAGAGACAAAATGCACCTCATCCGCCGCTTGCGCCACCCATTGGTTCAAACGTCCCGCCGCATCGCGGAAATCGCGCGCAAGGCGGTTATCGGGCACAATCCCCATGCCCACTTCGTTGCTAACCAGCACCACAGGCGCAGATTGCGCGGCCAGTGCCGCAACCAGCGCCTTACCCTCAACCTGCCAGTCAAGACCCGCGAGCATGATGTTTGTCAGCCATAATGTCAGGCAATCGACAAGGCGCGGGCTGCTATCGGTCGCGTGCAATGCGGCCACCAGATCGCGCGGCGCAGCATAGGTGTGCCATGCGCTGCCTGCGCGCTGCGCCTGATGGGCCGCGATGCGGGCTGTCATCTCGTCATCCCACGCTTCAGCAGTGGCAATATAGGTGGCGGGCTGGCCAAATTGCAGGGTGCGCGCCTCGGCCAGACGGCTTTTGCCGGATCGCGCGCCACCAATGAAGAGAATGCTCTCGCTCATACTGCCTCTTGCCCCTTTGGTCTGCGTAAAGCAGATAAGGCAACAGATCGGCAAGGAGAAATGCGCGCATGCAGACAGGCACACGGTTGGCGTTGATCCGCCACGCCCCCGCGCTGCATAGCGGCGCGATGGCAGGGCGGCGCGATGTGGCGGCAGATGTGTCGCATGTGGCGCAGATCGCGGCCTTGCGCGGGCGGCTGGACCAATTGGGCGTGTCGCGGATTGTCTCCAGCCCGGCGCTGCGCTGCGTGCAAACCGCGCAGGCACTTTGGCCAAAGCATACGGAATTTGCCCAAGATGCGCGGCTGTGGGAACAGGATTTCGGCGCATGGGAAGGGGTGCCCTTCGCTGATCTGCCCGATCTGGGGCCGATGAGTTCGGCGGCGCTGGCCGCACACCGCCCGCCCGAGGGTGAAAGCTTCATCGACCTGTGCACGCGTGTCACACCTGCCTTGCAAGACCTTGCGCGAGGCGGGGACTGCGTGGCGGTTGTTGCCCATGCCGGCGTCATTCGCGCGGGTCTGGCGCTGGCGCTAGAAGCACCTGCGACCGCCCTACGCTTCGAGGTGGCCCCCTTGTCGGTGACCGAGATTGTCCATTTATCGGGGCATGGCTGGTCCATCGCAGGCGTCAACCGGGGGCCACAATGACAGCAAGGCTGCGCGTTGACGGGCATTTCGGGGAATATCTGCAAGGCAGACTGGGGCCGCGCGGGCCCGTGGTGCTGGTGACCCTTCCCTGCCCGCTGACCGGCGTGGTTGCCCTGCACCGGCCCGCGCGTGATGACCTGCGGCTGTCGGGGGCGGGCATGTCGCTGCCACAGGCGCGCCGGTTTATCGCGTCAGTTGGCGGCACGTTGACAGGCCGCGTTCGGCTGCGCGCGCTTGTAGCACCCGGCATGGGGACCGGCGTGTCCACGGCGCGGCTGGTGGCCCTTGCGCGGCTTTCGGGCTGGGACGGTGGACCAGATGCGCTGGCGCAGGCGTGCATGTCTGTAGAGGGGGCAACCGACCCGCTGATGTTTGATACGCCCGCGCAGATGCTCTGGGCGTCGCGGCTGGGGCAAAGGGTACAGCCCATGCCCGCCCTGCCCGGCCATGAGGTGATCGGCGGGATATGGGGCGCGCCGCAACGCACGAATGCAGCAGATGTGCGCTTCGCAGATATCAGCGACCTGATTGCAGACTGGGCGCAGGCCGACACGCTGACCCGCTTCGCCACCCTTGCCGGTGAGAGTGCGCGGCGAAATCTGCGGCTGCGTGGCCCAATGGGCGACCCGACCGAAGCCCTTGCGCGCGATTTGGGGGCCTTGGGTTGGGTCATGGCGCATACAGGGGCCATGCGCGGGTTGATCTTTGCGCCGGGGCAGGTGCCCGAATACGCACGCGCCGCGCTGCGTGCCATGGGGATGCGCAGCATCCTGCATTTCAAAGGGGGCGCGCTGTGAGTTTTGCCGCAATGATGCTGGTCGCCCTTGCGTTGGACTTGGCCCTTGGCTGGCCAAAGGCGCTGTATGACCGGATCGGGCACCCTGTCACATGGCTGGGCGCGCTGATCGCAGGATTGGAGCAGCGCTGGAACACCGACCGGCCAGCGCGCCGGATGCGTGGCACGGCGGCGGCCTTGCTGGTCATCGGGCTGGCGGCGCTGGTCGGGCTGGGGGTGCAACTGGCGCTGCCTTCGGGGTGGGTGGGCATTGTTCTTGGGGGTGCTATCGCATGGCCACTGGTCGCTATGCGGTCGATGCACACGCATGTTGCCGCTGTGCTGCACCCGTTGCAAGACGATGATCTGCCCGCCGCGCGACAGGCTGTGTCGATGATCGTGGGGCGTGATCCGGCACAACTGGACCCTGCTGGGGTGTCGCGCGCCGCGTTAGAAAGTCTGGCCGAGAACACCTCTGACGGGATTGTCGCCCCGTTGTTCTGGGGGGCTGTTCTGGGGCTGCCGGGCATTGCCGCATATAAGGCCATCAATACGCTGGATTCGATGATCGGGCATAAAACAGCGCGCTATCTGGAATTTGGCTGGGCGTCCGCGCGGATAGACGATCTTGTCAATCTGATCCCGGCGCGGCTGACCGGGCTGATATTTGCGCTGGTGTCGGGGCGCGCGAAGGCCAGTCTGGCCTGCATGTGGCGCGATGCGCGACAACACCGCTCGCCCAATGCCGGCTGGCCAGAGGCGGCAATGGCGGGTGCGCTGGCGGTGCGCTTGTCCGGCCCCCGCATATATGGGGCAGAGGTGACGCAGGAACCGTGGGTCAATTCAGGGGCCGCAGACCCCGGCCCTGCCGATTTGCGGCGCGGGCTTGGACTTTATGCGCGCAGTATGGTCTTGCTGGCAATCAGTCTGTGCTGCATCGCAATCTGGACAATATGGCCATTATGAATCCCGATCGGCCCATGAAAGCTATCCCTAGATTACAAAATCAAAGAACGCGGCGCAGGCATATTCCAAGGCGTTACTTGACCAAGTTTAGTGAACAATCGTCAGATTATGTCCGGGCATGAACCGCAGACCGAATTCGATGGCAGCTTCGAGTGGTACGACTCGGTCATGGTTGACGGGGGCGCAGAGAAGCTTGCCGCCTATCTTCATGCGGTTCCGCCAGTGGATGAGGCGCATCGCCAGCAGGTTATTTCAGCGTTTCTGGAAAAGTTTTGCGATACCGAGAAGCTGGATATCGATTTTAGCCTGACCGGATGGGATGAAACGCAGGTCGATGTCATCTCGCAACTTTATGACGA